>CAZQOG010000063.1:0-14585 GCA_964594925.1 uncultured Desulfohalobiaceae bacterium | reverse complement strand
TTTTTTCACTGCTCGGGTGGGCAGCGGACTCGAACGCCCAGTGCACCGTCCAGCTGTCCCCCTCCAGCGTGACCTACGGCAGCGGCTCCCAGTTTCAGGACCTCGAGGTGGATGCTTCCTCGCAGCTCTGCCAGTGGGAGGTGCTGGAGAACAGCCTTCCCTCCTGGATCAGCTACATGAAGTCGTCCTGATCGACCTGCGAAACCGGTGACGGGTCCGTCACCATCTTCCTGAGCCGCAACCAGGGCATCAAGCGTACCGGGCAGGTCACGGTGCGGGCGCTGTCAAGCGGAGACACCGCAACGGCCACCATCCACCAGGAGGGTGAGCTCAGCTGTGCCTACACCGTGTCGGGCACAAACACCTCTGCTCCTTCGGCCGGCAGGGACCAGTCGGTGACCGTGGCCACCAACGACCCGGGCTGCGGCTGGTCCGCGGTCAGCAATGCCGGCTGGATCTCGGTCACCTCCGGTGCTTCCGGCACCGGCAGCGGCACGGTTCAGTTTTCCATACAGCCAAACCCGAGCCTGGAACCGCGCACCGGCACACTGAGCATTGCCGGGACCACGCACACCGTCAGCCAGGAGGCGGCGGATCAGGTGCTCTTCTTCCCCCACGTGCACAGCGACCAGGTCTGGCAGACCGAGGTCGCGGTGGTGAATGCAAGCGATGCCCACGACATGAGCGGCACGCTGTATGGCTGCGCGGCGGACGGCTCCATCCTCTGGAGCACACAGGTGAACCTGGAGGCCCGCGGGCGCATGGCCCTGCAGGTCGGGCAGAGCTGCGACAGCCCTTCCAGCATCCGTTACATGGCCCTTGACTACTCCTCCCAGGAGCCGGATTCTGTCGGGGGGTACACCAAGTTCGCCACCCCGGGGAAATACCGGGCCGCGTTGCCGGCAAGATCTCCCGCCCAGGCAGACCTGTCCATCACACACATTGCCTCGGACGCGACGTGGTGGACCGGTATCGGCCTCGTGAACACCACCAACAGCGACAAGGTGCTGACGCTTCGCTTCAGCGACGCAAGGACGAAAACGGTCGCAGTCGAGGCCCGGTCGCACAGTTCCTTCCTGATCAGGGACCTGTTCGGGGGCACGCCGCAACCAGGCATTGCCTCGGCCGTGATCGAAAACGCCTCGGGGCTCGTGGGGCTGGAGCTGTTCGGGCAGGGTGACCAGCTGGGCGGCATCAGCCTCACGGACCAGGCGGCAACATCCCTCTCTTACGCCCATGTCCACTCCGGCGACACCTGGTGGACGGGCCTGGTGGCCTACAACCCGGGGGACAGCCCCGCCACGCTGACCATCACCCCCTATTCCGAGAACGGCACCGCCCTGGCTCCCCAGGAGCGAATCCTTGGCGCACAAGGCAAGTTCGTGGGCCTGGTGCGCGACCTGGATCTGCCCGGAGACACGGCCTGGCTGCAGGTCACAGCCTCCCAGCCGGTGAGCGGGTTCGAGCTCTTCGGCACGCACGACGGGAAGCAGCTGGCCGGGTTCACGGTCGTGGACGCACCGCGGCTGCAGGGGACCTTCCCCAAGCTGGACCAGCAGGGGTGGACCGGGCTGGCCTTTGTCAACACGGGCTCCTCGGCCGTGACCGTGACCCTCACGGCGTACACCGACGACGGAACGGCCGTGGCCGGGCAGACACTCGTGGTTCAAGGACACGCCAAGACAGTGGGCTATCCCGGGGACATCTTCAGCGCGGATATAACCGGGGCCACCAGTATCGGCTTCACATCCACAGGAGCAGTTGTCGGCTTCCAGCTCAACGGTTCCGAAGACGGGATGCTGCTCGACGGGCTGCCCGTGCTGTGAGGGCGAGGATGCTGTGTACCATTTTTGTCATTGCACAACACCAGGGGCTGTGCTAGCTGAGGCGGCCTTTACATTTTACGGAGGACCGAAATGAATCCAAGCGAGTTTATTCTTTACAGTGGAGGGGCCAGGGGCGCCGAGGCCCTGTTCGGCTCTTTGGCGGAGCGCTGCGGGCTGCAGGAGGTCAACTACAGCTTCGAGGGGCATCGCCTCGAAAGGTCCCGCGGGGTGCGGGTCCTGACCAGCGAAGAGCTGGTGGAGAAGGACGTGAGCATCTCCTACGTGTCCCGGGTCATGCACCGCAGCTTTTCCAGGGCCCCGATCTTCCGCAAGGTGCTGCAGTCCATCTGCTGGCAGGTGGCCAGCGGGCACGAAGTCTTCGTGGTCGGCGAGATACTGGAGGACAACACGGTCAAGGGCGGCACCGGCTGGGGGGCCGAGTACGCCAAGATCTGCAACAAGCCGCTGTTCGTGTTCGACCAGGTCAAGGACGGCTGGTTTTCCTGGGACAAGGAGCAATGGACCACCGCGGCCCCCCCTCTGATCACCCGCCGTCACTTCACGGGAACGGGTACCAGGTTCCTGGAGGAGAACGGCACCAAGGCGATCAGGGAGCTCTTCGAACGGACCTTCGGATAGCACCCGCCGATCTTTCCGACACCAAGCCGGCCGGGCAATGCCTGCCCGGCTTTTTTTTTGAACTTCCGGGTGCAGGGATGTTTTGAGAAAGCCTGCTCCTGCTTCCAGGCCCACAAGTGACAGGATGAGGGAGCAAAGCTCTTTGGGGGAATTGTTGTCGGTTCTATTTTTCTGTTCACAAATCCTCGAAGAACCGATACCGATCCCCATGCCAGGCTTGATTCAAGTCGCTGGACGTGTCCACGCAGACCCGCATCATTTTCATTTGAGGAAACGCCACATGCAACTGAACCTGCTTCGATACAGACCGGTGCACTGGATTGCGGCTTTCCTGCTCCTGGCAGGTGTGCCGTTGCTGGCGGCGTGCGAGGACAGCCACGGACAGCGAGAGGCAAAGACGCCTCTTCCCGAGGTGGGCACGGTGACCATTGAGGAGCACCCTGTCGAACTGAGCATTGAGCTGCCGGGCAGGGCCTGTGCCTGCGGGGTGGCCGAGATCCGGCCGCAGGTCAACGGCATCATCCAGAAGCGCTTGTTTGAGGAAGGCTCGAGCGTCAGAGCGGGGCAACTGCTGTACCAGATCGACCCAGCTCCTTTCCAGGCGGTGCTCAACTCAGCCCGGGCATCCCTCGCCAAGGCTCAGGCCAGTGTCCCCGCCCTGAGGTCGAAGGCAGAACGGTACAAAGAGCTTTTGTCGCGCAATGCCGTCAGCCGGCAGGACTATGACGATGCAGCCGCGGCCCTGGACCTGGGCCTGGCTGAGATCAATTATTGGAAGGCCGAGATTGCCAGGGCAGAGATCAATGTGCAGCACACACGGGTTGCTGCGCCCATTCCCGGGCGCATCGGCAGGTCGAACGTTACTGACGGGGCCATGGTGACGGCCTATCAGGCCACCCCCCTGGCGACCATCCAGCAGCTCGACCCCATGTACGTGGACGTGGCCCAATCAACGGCAGAGCTGTTGAGTCTGCGACGCAGCCTGGAGTCCGGGCGGATCAGCAATGATGGGGAAGATGGGAAGAAGGTCCGCGTTATTCTGGAAGACGGGACACCCTACCCCCTGGAAGGAGAGCTCAAGTTTCGCGACCTCACTTCGGTGGATCCAGACACAGGATCGTATATTTTGCGCGTGGTTGTGCCCAATCCCGGGCACCTGCTGCTGCCGGGCATGTACGTGCGGGCCGTGATCAAAGAAGGCACGGCCAGGCAGGCCATCCTCGTCCCCCAGGAGGGAGTGACCCGCAATCCAAAAGGGGAAGCTGTAGCCTGGATCGTGGACGGCAACGACATTGTCCGGCAAAAAAAGCTGGCCCTTGACCGCGCCATCGGCAACGAGTGGCTGGTGGCATCCGGACTGTCTGCCGGTGATCGTTTGATCGTGGAGGGCAGGCTGCACATAAAGCCTGGAGACACGGTCAACCCCGTGACCCTGTCCACAGATCCCAAAGATCAAAAGGCCTCCTGACCAGCTGTGAACAGGAAGCCTCCTTTTCCCAGAGCGACGTTATAGCGGAGACAGGAATGGTATCGAGATTCTTTCTGGACCGCCCGGTCTTTGCCTGGGTGATCGCCATCATCATCATGCTGGCCGGCGGGCTCGCGATCTACAATTTGCCCATCTCCCAGTATCCGCCCATTGCCCCGCCCTCCATCGCCATCGACACCTTCTACCCCGGGGCCTCGGCGGAAACTGTGGAAAACAGCGTTGTCCAGATCATCGAGCAGAAGATGACCGGGTTTGACAAGTTGCTGTACATGACCGCCACCAGCGACTCGCGTGGTGCCGGCCGGGTGGAGCTGACATTTGCCCCGGGCACGGATCCCGATCTGGCCTGGTCGCAGGTGCAGAACAAGCTGCAGCTGGCCATGGCCAGCCTTCCCGACGTGGTCCAGCGCCAGGGGGTCAAGGTCAGCAAGTCCACGCGCAACTACCTGATTATCGTCGGGCTGATTTCAGAAGACGGGAGTATGGACGGGCACGATTTGCGGGACTACGCCCAGTCCAATCTGGAAAAGGTGCTGGCGCGGGTTCCCGGTGTCGGCGAGGTGGAAAGCTTCGGCAGCCAGTACGCCATGCGAATCTGGCTGAACCCGGACAAGCTCAATGATTACAAGCTGACAATCGACGATGTCGTTGCCGCCCTGCGCGCCTACAACGTGGAGATTTCCGCGGGCCAGCTGGGCGGGGCACCGGCCATGGAAGGTCAGCGGTTGAACGCTTCCATAATCGTCCAGAACCTGCTCAAGACGCCGGAGGAGTTCGCCGCCATCCCGCTGCGCATCAATCCTGACGGGTCCACAGTGCGGGTCAAGGATGTGGGACGCACGGAGCTGGGAGCAGAGAGCTACGGAGTGAATGCACTCTACAACGGCCAGCCCAGCGCGGCCATGGCCATCCGGCAGGCGGCCGGGGCTAACGCCCTTGAGACCGCCGACTCGGTCAGGTCGGCCATGGACGAGCTGTCCGAGTACTTCCCGCCGGGCATGAAGGTCATTTATCCCTACGACACCACCCCATTTGTGGCCGTGGCTATCGACCAGGTCGTGAAGACCCTGTTCGAGGCCATCCTGCTGGTGTTTCTGGTCATGTTTCTGTTCATGGGCAACATCCGGGCCACACTGATCCCCACCATGGCCGTGCCTGTGGTCATTCTGGGCACCTTTGCCGTGCTCGGGTTTTTCGGTTTCTCCATCAACATGCTGACCATGTTCGCCATGGTCCTGGCTATTGGTCTGCTGGTGGACGACGCCATCGTGGTGGTGGAGAATGTGGAGCGGGTCATGCACGAGGAGGGGCTCTCGCCCAGGGAGGCGACCCGCAAGTCCATGGGGGAAATCACCAGTGCGCTGATCGGCATTGGCTTGGTGCTCTCGGCTGTGTTTGGTCCCATGGCCTTTTTCGGCGGCTCCACCGGGGTCATCTACCGTCAGTTCTCGGTGACCGTGATCACGGCCATGCTCCTCTCCGTGGTGGTGGCCCTGATCCTGACTCCGGTGCTCTGTGCATCGTTGCTCAAACCCATGACCAGGGGGCAGACCTCTGCGGATGCCGGTTTTTTTTTGTTTCGCCCCTTTTTTCGGGCCTTCAACCGAGGCTTCAACTGGCTCAGGGACAGGTACCAGGCCATGGTCGGCAGGATCCTGGGCCGCAAGGTGCGCTTCCTGTTCGTCTACGCCGCGATAGCTGCCGTCCTGGTCTTTTTGTTCCAGCGCATGCCCACGGCCTACCTTCCTGACGAGGACCAGGGCATCCTGATGATCCAGGCCCTGTTGCCGGCAGGCTCGACCCTGGAGCAGACCGAGCAGGTCCTGGCCGAAGCCCGGGATTACTTTCTGCAACAGGAGCAGGAGGCTGTGGATTCCGTCATGACGCTTGCCGGCCAGAGCTTCAGCGGCGGCGGGCAGAACACGGGAATGGGATTTGTCCGGCTTCGGGACTGGGAGCTTCGCGACAGGCCGGACTTGAAGGTGGACGCCCTTGCGAACCGAGCCATGGGGAGGTTTTCACAGATCCGCAATGCCATGGTGTTCGCTTTTGCCCCCCCGGCAGTTATTGAGCTTGGGACTTCCAAGGGATTTGACTTTCAGCTGCAGGACAGGGGCGGGCTGGGGCATGCGGGCTTGATGGCGGCCCGCAACCAGCTGCTGGGCATGACGGCCCAGGACGATCGGCTGACCCGGGTGCGGCCCAATGGCATGGAGGACGTGCCCCAGTATCGTGTTGACGTGGACTGGGAGCGGGCGGGAACGCAGGGAGTGTCCGTCAAAAGCATCCACAACACCATTGCGGCGACCTTCGGGGGGGCCTATGCCAATGACTTCATCCAGGGGGGGAGGGTCAAGCGGGTCTACGTGCAGGCCGAGGCAGCCCACCGCATGCTTCCACAGGATCTGGAGCGGCTCTATGTCCGCAACGGCGCCGGGAGCATGACGCCTTTCACCGCCTTTGCGTCCGGCCGCTGGGACTGGGGGTCACCCCGGCTGGAACGGTTCAACGCCTTTCCTTCCATGAACATCATGGGCGAGGCGCCGCAGGGCACAAGCACGGGCGAGGCCATGCAGGCCATGGAAGAGATCGTGAAAAAACTCCCGGAAGGCATCGGGTTTGACTGGAGTGGTATCTCGTTCCAGGAGCGCATGGCCACGTCCCAGACGGGCATCCTCTACACCTTTTCCATGATCGTGATCTTTTTGTGCCTGGCCGCCCTCTATGAAAGCTGGACCATGCCCATCTCGATCATGCTGGTCCTGCCCCTTGGGGTCGTCGGCGGCGTGGCAGCCTCCCTGCTGCGGGGATTCCCAAATGACGTCTACTTCCAGATCGGGTTGCTCACCGTACTGGGGTTGACCACCAAGAACGCCATTCTCATTGTCCAGTTCGCCATGGCCCGGGTGCGTGAGGGCATGGATCTTGTCCCGGCCACGCTGGAGGCGTCAAAGCTGCGGCTGCGGCCCATCGTCATGACCTCCCTGGCCTTTGGCTTCGGCGTGCTGCCCCTGGCCAAGGCTACCGGAGCAGGTGCGGGCGCTCAGACCGCCATTGGCACCAGCGTCCTGGGCGGCATGTTCACGGCCACTTTTCTGGCCATCTTCTTCATCCCCCTCTTTTACGTGACGGTGGTGCAGCTCTTCGGCAGAAAGAAACAGGTTCACCCGGTTCAAGAGTAGGTATTCAAACACACGTGTGGGAGGTTTTTGGTTGTATGTGCCGGGGGCTGGTCAGCCGTTCTCTCTGTTGCGCACGTCCGTTCGCCAGGGGTTGAGCGGGGCGCAGCAGCCCTGGCCGGCATGCTGGGAAAACCTGGCCCGGTCCCGCCACGCCGGATCGCGCATCAGCCTGCACCTGTAGCAGTGCAAGGGCACGTCCCAGTAAAGCTCGACGCAGCGGTCCTGATGGCCGTGCAGCTCCCGGGCCAGGGAGCACGGGTCTGTCAGGCAGCACCACCCGCACCCCACACACGCCCTGTAGGGACGGCTCTGGTCCAGATCAGCAAAGTCCGGCGTGCTCAAGACGTCGGAGAATGGGCTCATCACATGGCGCCTCCCCAGGAAATCAGCAGGGGTAAAGGGCACGTTCCTCTTCTCGGAGGTCTGCCGTTCCCACTCAGTACCGGAGCTTGAACTCCTCGTATGTCTCGGCATTGTCCATCTGTTCACAGTCAACCGAGCTGACCCGTGCCGACGGGGGGCCCTGGTGCAGCTTGGCCTTGAGCTTTGCCAGCTTGTCGTCATCTCCCTGGGCCACGAGCTCGACCGTGCCGTGGCTGTTGTTGCGAACCCAGCCCGTCAGATGCAGGTCCCTGGCAAGCTCGCGGGTGAAGGCCCTGAAAAACACGCCCTGGACCTTGCCGGATATGGTGCAGTGAATGGTTTTCCGCATGGCTGTTGCCTCCTCCAATCTCCATGCTAACCACTTCGCCCGGCCGGAAGCAACAGGCAGCGGGGTGTAAAAATTTATGGAATTTCCACACGACACGTCGAGGAAGCAAAACCATTCAGTGCGGTGAGCCGGGGAAATCTGGGCGGGAAGAGGGCTATGGTTCGGTTTCGTGACGGGGGGCTTGCGGGGCATCCAGGACCTGCCTGACCAGAGACAAAATCTGGTCCAGGCGATAGGGTTTGCTGACGCAGGCTTTTGCCCCGTGGGCGGTGGGGTTCTTGACAATGTCATGGTCGGTATACCCGCTGGCAATGATCACTCGTGTCTCCGGATCCATGTTCAGTATTTCCTCGAGACAGCGCTGACCGCCCATGCCGGGCATGCCCAGGTCGAGCAGCACGAGTTCGACCTGGTGCTTTTTAAGGACCTCCAGGGCCTTCTCGCCGGTATCGGCCAGCAGCACGGTGTAGCCGTGGCTGGTGAAGAGGTCGTCGGCAACCGCCCGGATATCCTCTTCGTCGTCTACGACCAGGATGGTCTCCTCGCCGAAGAGCTGGCTTCCGAAAACGGGGTCGCGGGGTTTTTCCCTGGAAGAGCCTTCCTGCCGGTTCAGGGGGAGGAGCACGGTGAACAGGGACCCCCGGCCGGGAGTGCTGCTGCAGGTTATCTCCCCCCCGTGGTTCTTGACGATGCCGTAAACCGTGGACAGCCCCAGGCCGGTGCCCTTTCCGATGGGCTTGGTGGTGAAGAAGGGCTCGAAAATGTGCTCCAGGACGTCCTGCTCCATGCCCAGACCATTGTCGGCAATACACAGCTGCACATAGGCTCCCGGCAGGAGTGCGGGATGGTCCGGGGCATCCAGCACGACCCGGGAGGTGGACACCCTGATCTCACCGCCCCGGGGCAGGGCGTCCACGGCATTGCCGATCAGGTTCATGAGCACCTGCTCGATCTGCATGGGGTCGGCCAGAAATTTCCCCAGGGAGGGGCTCAGGTCGGTCTCGAGCGAGACCATCTTGGGGATGGTCCGTTCCAGAAGCCCCAGGGTTTCCAGTATCTCCTGGTTGAGGTCGACCTCCCGGAGCTCGGGGCTGCTCCTGCGGCTGAAGGTCAGGAGCTGGTTGACCAGCCTGGAGGCCCGCTGGGTGATGCTGTCCAGCTCGAGGAAGTATTGGGTTTCGGTGAGCCTGTGGGCGGAGCTGTAGAGCATGAGCTGTATCTTGCCGGACAGGGCCTGGAGCAGATTGTTGAAGTCGTGGGCAATCCCGCCTGCCAGCTTGCCCACGGCCTCCATCTTCTGGGCTTGCCTGAGCTGCTCCTCCAAGAGGGATTTTTCCAGCTCGGCCTGCTTGCGGTCGGAAATATCCCTGGCCGTGGCCAGGGCCACCTCCTGGTCCTCCAGCTCCAGCAGGGCGATCCTGAGCTCCACCGGGAAGGTGGAGCCGTCTTTGCGCCTGTGGCGGCTTTCGAAGGACAGGGACGTTTTCAGCTGCAGCCGATTCCAGAAATGTTCCAGGGCGTGCGCGTCTTCAAGGCTCGGGTCCAGGGCAAAGCTGTCCAGGCTGAGCAGCTCCTCGCGGGAGTAGCCAAGCACAGCGCAGGCCTGCTGGTTGACATTGAGAATGCGCCCCTGACGGTCGACAACAAAAATGGCGTCGCCAAGCTCCTCGAACAGCAGGCGGTAGTGGGCCTCGCTTTGCTGCAGGGCAGTCTCGGCGCGCCGACGCTCCAGGACCTGCTGCTGCAGGTTTGTGTTCACGGCCTGCAGGGACGTTTCCCGGCTCTGGATCTCATTTGCCATGGCACCGAAGCGCTCGGCAATGCCCCTGAGCTCGATGTAGGGCACATCCCGGGGGTCGTAGTCGAAATCACCCCTGGTGATCCCGTCCATGCCGCGTTCCAGGAGGTTCAGGGGCTGGCGCATGAACACCCTGAGCAGCAGCCCGGTGGCGATGAAGATGACGGCCAGGGACCCTGCCAGGGCCAGCAGGACCAGATTGCGCAGCCGGCCGAGCTCCTGCCTGAGCGGTGCAAGGGTCAGGGTCAGATCGACCCTGCCAAGGGACTGCTCCCGGTAGACGATGGGCCGTGAACGCTGCAGGGTCTCGGTGTCCTCGGGAGCGGAGGGGGTGGTAAAAAGCGTGCTCCCCTGAGGATCCAGGATCACGATGGAATCAACCAGTTCGTTCTGTGCGAAACCAAGCACTATCTTCCGGATCTGCTCGTCGTCGAACTCCCAGAGGGGCACGGCCAGTATCTCGCTCAACCAGGAAATGTACTGCTCCGCCTTGGCCTGCACGTCGTGGCGGAGGAAGTCTGCCTGCTTGCTGTAGAAGAAGCCAAGGAGCAGCAGCTCGAGCAGCAGGACCAGCCCGAGCAGGCTGAGGGTCAGGTTCAGGGAAATGGACTTGTTCCGGAACCGGAGTGTGTTGTGATTCCCAGAAGGGTCCGGCACCACTCAATCCTTTCGGGCCCATTCCAGGTGTGCCCAGTTGTTGAAGATGCGCTCATAGCCGCCGTCCTGCTTCATTTCCTCCAGGACCTGCTGCCACGATGCAACCACCCGCTTTGGGGTTTGCCTGGAGAAGGCCAGGTAGTTTTCCACCCGCCTGAAGGGCAGCACGAGCTCGATGCTCATGGGATCGACCCCTGCCTGGCGCGCGAAATAGGGCATCTTGAGGTCCGAGGCCACCCAGAGGTCGATCTGGCCGGAAAGGAGATGATGTGGGTTGACCGTGTTGCTGTTGGCACTGGTCAGGTTGGAAAACCCCTTGTCCGTCAGGAATTGCTCCTTGGCGTCCCGGCGGTAAGTGCCGATGCGCCGTACGGATTTTGCCTCTTCCAGGCTGGCCAGGGTGATGCCGGAGCCCTTGCGGGCGTAGAAGCCCCAAGTCTGGGAGTAGAGGGGCCCGACCCACTGGAAGTCGTTTTCCCGCCGCGGCAGCCGCGAGGTGGCGAACAGGGCCACATTGGGGCGGGTCATGGCCATCTCGTACCCTCTGGCCCAGGGCACGAGATGGATGGGGCAGGAATCGTTCAGCCGTTGCTTCATTTCCCGCACGATGTCCACGGCGAGCCCCTCGAGCCGGCCGTTCTCCAGATAGCTGCTCGGCGGGGCGTTTTCCGTAAGAAACTGCAGGCCGGAAGGGCAGTGAACGTTTTCCGGCATCCTGCCGGAATCGGGGATGTTGGCGTCCGGGAGCCACTGGCTCGAAAGTGCGTAAAATGTGCCGTCGGCCTGCATGGCCTCGAAAGTGCTGCGCCACTGGGCAACCAGGGTGTCGGGGGTCTGCCTGGAAAAGGCGAAGTAGACCCCGATGGTGTCGAGCACAAAGACCTCTTTGAACTCGGACGGGTCGACCCCGGCCTTCAGGGCCTGCTCGGTTACTTCCAGGTCATAGGATGACCAGAGGTCGATCCTGCCGGCCATGAGCTTCTTCAGGTTCGTTGCCGGGTCAGTGGCGCTGTCCAAGTTGGTGAAGCCGTGCTTCTTCAGGAACTGCTCCTTGATGTCCTTGCGGTAGGTGCCGATGGATCCGACCTTCCTGGCCTCCTCCAGCGAGCTGATCGAGATGTCCGAATCCCGGCGGGCGTAAAGTGCCATGCGGGTGGAGCTCAGTGGCCCGACCCACTGGAAGAGGTGCTCGCGCTCCTTGCTGCGCACTGTTGTGAGCAGCAGCACGTTCGGCTCGGACAGACCCCTGTTGTAGGCCCTGGCCCAGGGGACCTCGACGATGGTCTCGTTGCGGCCCAGGCGGTTCAGGATCTCCCGGGTCACGGCCACGCTGGAGCCGGTCAAGGTCCCGTTTTCAACAAAGTTGTAGGGGGGCATGTCCTCGGTGAGGATGGTCAGCTCCTGCGCTTTTACAGAGAGGGGCAGGAGGAGGAGCATACCTGCAAGGCATGTGAGTGTCTGAAGTACTGTCACAAAGCTTCCCGTTCTAAGGTTGGCGTTGGGATTATGCGCTCTTCTCCTATAGGTATGTTGCCGGCCGTTGACAAGAATCAAGGCCTTGAGCGGATGTGGGCATCAGCGCACTGGTCGGGATTGGGTGGGGCAGGGAGTCCGGAGTGGGGCATCAACCGGAAAGCAGCCTCTGGTGCTTGCGGTAGAGGTTCCGGAACTGGTGATAGGTCAGCCCCAGGAGATCGGCTGCCTGCTTCTGGTTGTGGCGGGCCCTGGACAGTGCCAGGCGCAGCAGGTCGAGCTTCAGGGACTCGACCTGGTCGGCCAGGGGGGTGTCCAGGGAGGCGCGGCTTTCGATTTCCCGGGGCGCCGGGTCTTTATTTTCCGTCTCGGGTGGTTGGTGCTGCCTCGCTGGAGCCATCCTGTACGGCGAGGCAAAGGGGTCCAGATCAAGGTGGGTGACGGTACTGCCCCGGCAGTTGAACACCGCCCGCTCGATTACGCTCTTGAGCTCGCGCACATTGCCCGGCCAGGAGTGGCTCAGAAGCTGTCTGCGGGCCCGGGGGGAAAGGCGGGGTGTTTCCTCCATGCCGAGCTCGAGGGCCATGCGGGCCATGAAGTGGTCCGCAAGAAGCGCAAGGTCCCCGTCCCTGTGGCGCAGGGGGGGCAGGGTCAGGACCTCGAAGCTCAAGCGGTCGAGCAGGTCCGGGAGGAACTCCTTGTCGGCGGCCATGGCCGGGAGATCGCGGTTGGTTGCGGCCACGACCCGCACGTCAACGCTCAGGGGAGTGGGGCTGCCCACCCGCTTGAGCTCTCCATACTCCACCACGTGCAGGATCTTTTCCTGCAGGGTCAGGGGCATGTTGCCGATCTCGTCCAGGAACAAGGTCCCGGTGTCCGCGGCTTCAAAGATTCCCTTGTGCTGTGCCGTGGCCCCGGTGAAGGCCCCGGCCCGGTGGCCGAAGAGCTCAGATTCGAGGAGTGTCGGGGACAGGGCTGCACAATTGAGGGACAGGAACGGCCCCTGCCAGCGCTGTGAGTGGTAGTGCAGCCGGGACGCGGCCAGCTGCTTGCCCGTGCCCCGCTCGCCGACGAGCAGGATGGGCCTGTCCACCCGCGCGACCCTGGAGAGGCGGTCCTGAAAGTCCAGAAAGGCGTCGGACTCCCCCAGGGCCTCGACCAGTGCCGGTGGGGAGGCCGGAGATGAAAAGCTGTGATCCGCCATGAGGTTTTTTAGGCCATAATATGGCTAAAATCAATATTAACTGGTTGAATTTTTTATGGCTCGGGTTGGGTGCTTGTCCGAATGGTTCGAGGTTTCAGGGGGTTATGCAGGAAGTGCCCACAGCGGCACGAAACCTGCTTTCCTGGGACAAAACACGACAGAGGAGGATGTATCATGGGCATATTCACCCGCTTCAAGGATATTGTCAGCTCCAACCTCAACGCCATGCTGGACAAGGCAGAGGATCCGGACAAGCTGATCCGGCTCATGATCCGGGAGATCGAAGAAACATTGGTGGAGCTCAAGGCGTCGTGCGCCGGCCACATGGCAACCCGGGCCAAGCTGGAGCGGGATCTCCAGGGTTTGCGGGACAAATCCGGGACCTGGATGTCCAGGGCCGAGCTGGCAGTGGCCAGGGGGCGGGACGACCTGGCGCGGGAGGCGCTGGAGGAGCGCAAGCACCTCAGCCGTCAGCTCGACGTCCTGGACAAGGAGCTGGCAACGGCCGACCAGCTGGTGTCTCAGTGCCAGGAGGACATCACCCTTCTGGAGGAGAAGCTCCAGGCGGCCCGGGACAAGCAGCGCAGCCTGGCCAAACGCCACGATCGCGCCAGGGAGCGCACGCGGTGCCGCAGGGAGGCCAGGCGCATGGAGCACCACGACGCCTGGCGCCGGTTCGAGCTCTTCGAGCAGCGCGTGGACCGACTGGAGGCCGAGGCAGCGGTCGAGGAAAGGCCCGCCCGGGGGCATCTGGAGCAGGCTTTCAGCGAGATGGAGCGCGATGAGGACGTGGAGCGGGAGCTGTCACGGCTCAAGGCCGAAGCAGCATCCAGGTGAGTTTCTCTCCCGCGCCGAAAGGTGTACCCTCGAGCTGAGTCAACACCAGACAGGGAGCTTTCCGACCGATGACAGAAACAGTGTTCGTACAGGAGATGTGGTCCGTCATCAGGCTGGTCGTGGTGCTGGGTTTCATCCTGGCCGCGATCAAGCTGGTCCGCGGGGGACGCAGGAACGGCGCCCAGGACCAGGCCGAGGAGGCACTGATGATCCAGGACATCTACCAGGGCCTGGAAAAAATGGAATCCAGGGTGGAATCGCTTGAAACCCTGCTCATGGAGCGGGACGTGGAAAGGACACCACATGAATGAGGTGAGAGAGAAGAACAGATTGTACCGCTCACGCCGGGGGATCTTTCTGGGGGTCTGCCGGGGCATTGCCGAGCATTTTGGTTTCTCGGTGTTCTGGTTCAGGGTCCTGGTGGTCATCGCGGTCCTGGTCACCGGGGTGTGGCCGCTGCTGGGGCTGTACATCCTGCTGGCCCTGATCATGAAGCCCGAACCGGCCGTTCCACCCAGGGACGAGGGTGAAGAGGAGTTCTACGGGTCCTACGCAAGTTCCAGGCCCATGGCCGTGCACCGTCTGAAACGCAAGTACGACAGCCTGGACCGGCGCATCCGGCGTCTGGAGGATGTTGTCACCTCCAAGGAGTACGACTGGAGCCGCCGCCTGGCAGGGCGTTGAAAATCCAGGCTGGACTGCGTTGCTCGGCTGGGGCAAACCCTCACGTATGTGGAATACGCTTCGGCCTTGCCCCAACCTCGCGCC
>CAZQOG010000062.1:0-14813 GCA_964594925.1 uncultured Desulfohalobiaceae bacterium | reverse complement strand
CTCGGCAAGGACCCCGCGAGGTGGAGCGACATGAAGACCGTCTTTCCCCTGCTCAGCTACAGCAAGTACTACAGCCGGCTGCAGTGGGGCTACGCCAGGGGGTTCGAGGCAGTGAACTTCGCGGAAAACATCCGTTTTTACTATTATCTGCTACAGGGATTCGTCGTCCTTGGTCGTCCTGAAGCGCAGCACCTTGCCCCGATGCTTGACGCCAGGCCTGGGAGCTGGCCGTAATCTTTGCCTGACCCTTGCGGGTGACGCCGTGGCGGGTGTGCCTGCAGGAGTCTCTTCCTCCTGGAGCTCGGACCAGCGGGTATTGAAGAGCTGGTTCTTGAGCCGCACCGACTGGAGCAGGCAGAACACGAGCACTGCCTCTTCCCATCGCTGGCTGGGCTCGAACTTCTCCACCCGCTCCTGATACTCGTCCCACAACGACATCAACGAGGCCTCGTCAAAGGCATTGAGCTGTCGTGCGATCTTTTCCAGAACCTTCTCCATCCCGAATCCTCCCTGCTGACACCGACCTGCAGAAATTGCCCCTCACCCTGGGCTGTGATAGGGTTCGCAGCCTACCGCAAATCCACTCGTAAGGACAGTGATGCACGCCCGCCCTGCCCACCGGCCGTTTGCCGGGCTGCGCCCCCCTGTTTGAACCCGGAGACATGGAGACAGTGCATGGACGACTTGAAAAAAATGTATCACCTGCAGCAGCAGGATCCCTTCCCCGAGCAGATGCGCCTGGTCCTTGGCGACCAGGAGATCGCCTTCCGCAAGAGGACCTGGGACATCGACGGCCAGAGCAAGGGGCTGCGCTACGGCGAGAACCCGGACCAGCCCGCTGCCCTGTACGAGCCGGTCTCTGGGATGCTCACCCTTGGCAACGTGCGTCTGCGCAGCACAGGGCAGGGTCTCGTCTCCAGCCTCTCCAGCGAGAACATCCTCCAGTCGGGCAAGCATCCCGGGAAGATCAACCTCACCGACGTGGACAATGGAATCAACATCCTGCAGTACCTGAGCGCCAAACCCGCCGCTGTCATCCTCAAACACAACAACCCCAGCGGGGCGGCCTGGTCGGACCAGAGCCTGGAAACCGCCCTGCTGCGGGCCTACGACTCAGACCGCATTGCCGCCTTTGGCGGGGCCATCGTGGTCAACCGCCCGCTGGACGCTGCCTGCGCCTCCTTTGTGAACAGCCTCTACTTCGAGGTCGTGGCCGCCCCTGAGTTCGAGCCCGGCGCCCTCGAGACCCTCAAGAAACGCAAGAACCTGCGCATCCTCAGGATACCCGGCCTGGCCAGGCTTGAAGAGCTGGTCAGCACCCCTTACCTGGACTGCACCTCTTTGGTGGACGGCGGAATGATCCTCCAGTTTTCCTTTTGCAACCGCATCCTGACCCAGGACGACTGGCTCCCGGCCCGGGCCGAGAAGGACGACCTTCAGGTCACCGCCCGGCGCCCCGACGCCAGGGAGGCCGAGGACCTGCTCTTTGCCTGGGCCGTGGAGGCCGGCGTGACCTCGAACTCCGTGATCTTCGCCCGCCACGGGGCCACCCTGTCCATCGGCACCGGCGAGCAGGACCGGGTGGGGTGCGTGGAGCTGGCCATTCACAAGGCACACACCCGCTACGCTGACCGCCTTGCAGCTGAGAAAACCGGGGAAACGCTCTATCAGCTCAAGGAGCGGGCCCGCAACGATGCACAAGCCATGGCCGAGCTGCGCGACATCGAGGAGCGCACCCAACAGGCCCGGGGGGGGCTCCCGGGGTCCGTGCTTGTGTCCGACGGCTTCTTTCCCTTCCGGGACGGGGTGGACCTGGCCATCGAGCAGGGCGTGACCGCCATTGCCCAGCCCGGGGGGTCCATCCGGGACGCCGAAATCATCCAGGCGGTCAACCAGGCCGAACCCCAGGTGGCCATGGTCTTCACCGGCCAACGCTCCTTCCGGCACTGATCCGCAGCCTATGCACTCACTTGCGAGCACACTCGAGCACGTGGCCCCAGGCTGCGTCGTTGAGTACCTGCACAGCGGCCAGCCTCTTTTGGGCTGGATTGTGGAGGCGCAGCCCTCCCGGGTGCGTCTGATCAACATCAACAAGCGGGAGATGAAGCTGCCCCATTCCCGCCTCCTGCCCTGGCCCGGGCCCTGCTACCAGCCGGATGCCAGCCGCCAGGACATGCTGGACCTCCTGGAAAGGCACGCCGTGCGCCGCGAAACCCTGGACGAACAGGTCCAGCCCCTGGAGATCTGGGAGCTGGCCCAGGGCGAGCTTTCCCAGGCCACTGCCGACTGGTTCGCACACCTGCTCTGGAGTGATCCCGACGTGGACCACATTGCGGCAATGGGCAGGGCTCTGCTCCGGGCCAAGACCCATTTCAAGTTCAGCCCCCCCAGCTTTGAGGTCTACCCCGAGGAGGCGGTCCAGGCCCGGCTGGACATGCAGGAGGCCAACCGGCGCACCGAGCTGCTGGTAGGCCACGGCACGGCCTTTTTCAAGGCGCTCTGGGAACGGTATACCAAGGGCGGCGGAAAAGGCCTCCCCGAGCTGCCCGATGAGGTGGCTGCGGAGCTTCGAGAGCTCCTGCTGACCCGGATTTCCGAGCCGGAGGACAGGGAGTCGGAAAAGGTCTGGAAACAGCTCCGACGCGGGCTTCCCGACGACCCGCACCTGGCGCTGCACCTGGCTCAGGCCTGGGGCCTGCTGGACCGCCACCACAACTATCTGCTCGACCGGGCCGACTACGACTTCGACCCTGGATGGGCTGCAGCCTATCAGGATGAAATCGACCGCATCCAGGACCGCTTCGAGTCCGACCACCACCCCCCCCTGGACCTCCCCCTGGTCAGCATCGACGCCGCGACCACCCTGGACATCGACGATGCATTCCTCGTCCGGCCCGCTGCAGATGGCGGCTACACCCTGACCCTGGCCCTGGCCTGTCCCGTACTGCACTGGCCCTTCGGTTCCGAGCTGGATCAGGCAGTCGCCCACAGGGCCACCAGCCTCTACCTCCCGGAAGGCACCAGCCACATGCTTCCGGAGTCGCTGGGCATCGACCTCTACAGCCTGCTGGCCGGGCAGGACAGGCCGGCCCTGCTCCTGCAGGCTGACTTTGACGCCCAGGGCGGTCTCCTGCACTTCGCCTTTTCCAGGTCCTGGGTCAGGGTTGCCTGCAACCGGACCTATGAGCAGATCGAGGAGGAGCTGCACGGGCCTGCCCCAGAGGAGGGGATCGCCCTGGCCATGGAGCTGGCCCGCAAGCTGCGGGCCGCCCGCATCCAAAAGGGCGCAGTGGTCATTGATCAGCCCGATCCGGCCATAGAGCTTAAGGAGCGCGGCGGTACGACCAGGGTCGAGATCCTGGACAAGCCGGACACCCCCTTGTCGGCCATGCTGGTCAGCGAATTCATGATCTTTGCCAACACTGTCGCGGCCACCTGGGCCTGTGAGCAGGACATCCCCGTGCTCTTCCGCTCCCAGGCCATTGCCCTGTCCAAAGGCAGTGCCGGGGTCTGGACCGCGCCCCAGGACATCTATAAAATCATCCGGGAGATGTCTTCGACCTGCCTGGAGCCACGCCCCAGGCCGCACGCATCCCTGGCGGCACAGGCCTATACCCCGGTGACCTCGCCCCTGCGCCGCTACACCGACTTCGTGAACGTGGCCCAGATCGTCCGGGTCCTTGACACCGGGGCACCACGCTGGAACCGGGACCACCTGGAGACCATGGCCTCCAGCCTTTCCTCCAGGATGGAACTGGTGGGCCAGGTCCAGCGGTTCCGCCCCCGGTACTGGAAGCTGGTGCATTTCAAGCAGCGCCACAAGGAGCAGACCTGGTCCGGGGTGGTGGTGGACGAGTCCGGCAATTTGGTGACCCTGGCCCTGCCCCGGGAGCAGATCCTTCTGCGGGCCCCGCGCAGGCTTTTCGGGGACAAGCTCTACCCCGGCCAACGGTTTTCCGTCAGACTGGCCGGCATCGACCCCCTGAACAACGAGATCAAGATTGTGGAAGCATGGGAGGAGTAATGGAACAGCTCTTTGTCAAAGTGGCCTGGTTGGCTTTGACCTACGTTATAGGCTCGCTGCCCTTCGGGTTGATCATCGGACGGGTGTTCTGCGCCAAAGACCCCAGGCAGCACGGCAGCGGCAACCTCGGGGCCACCAATGTGGCCCGCAGCTGCGGGAAAGGCTGGGGTGCGGCCACCCTGGTCCTGGACGCCGGCAAGGGTTTTTTGCCCGTGGCCGTGGCCATGACCTTCAGCCAGTCGGTGTTTTTCCTCTCCCTGACCGCCCTGGCCGCCATCATGGGCCACATGTTCTCCATGCTCCTGGGGTGGCGCGGGGGCAAGGGGGTGGCCACCACCATCGGCGTTTTCCTGGCCCTGGCCCCGTGGCCCCTGTTCCTGGCCCTGCTGGTCTTCGCCGCGGTGGCCTGGCTGAGCGGCCACGTCTCCCTGGCCTCCCTGGCCATGGCCGGGGTGCTGCCCCTGTTCCTGCTGCTGTCCGGCAGGTTCGGCCTGTTCCTGCTGTCCATCGTTATCATGGGCCTGCTCTTCCAGGCCCACCGGGAGAACATCCTCAGGCTGGCCGCTGGACAGGAGCACTCCTGGCGCGGCTCCAGGTCATCCTGAGCCGTTCCCCGGGGCGATCTCTCCGAATCCGCTGGCCGGGACGAAACAGTCCTGTGACTTTTCCTGGCCCGGCAACACTGCCCCTCACTGACCAGGGCGGGCCCGGTGGTCTGGAATACTGACCTCTCTGGTACTTCTTTACTGGGTTGCGGTCCTTGCGATGATCCTGCCCAGCAGCAGCTCCAGCAGCACGAAACAGAGAATGGGCACGGCCAGGAAGATGAGCGTCAGCGCCGAGGCCAGGGAGCGGTCCGACGAGGCCAGGTAGGGGAAGACATAGGTGGCGTAGGAGTCCACAGCCCCTCCGCCGATGAGGAAGATCAGGAAGTACTCGGAAAAGGCCACCAGGAAGACCACCACCCCGCCGGCCAGGGCCGGGGTCAGCAGCAGGGGCAGCTCCACGCACAGGAGGCTGCGCAGCCGGCCGGCCCCCAGGTTGGCCGCGCAGGCCAGGTACCTGGGGCTCACGGCCTGGAACCCGGCCACCAGGGAACGGAGCATGTAGGGGTAGCTGAACACGGTCAGCACCAGCACCACCCCCGGCAGGCTGTCGGCCAGGCCCATGCGGATGAACAGCACGTGCACCCCCATGGAGAAGGTCATGACCGGGACCAGGGCCGGGGCCAGGAGCATCCCCTCCAGCACGTCCTGGCCGGGGAAGCGCGTTCGTGCCAGAACCCGGGCCGGGGCCAGGCAGATCAGAAAGGCCAGCACGGCCGTGAGCAGGGAGTAGAGCACCGAACCCGCCAGCATGCGCCCGATCGGTCCCGCCTGTTCAAGCACAAAGCGCAGGGCCCGCAGGTTGATCTCCTCCGGGACAACCTGAGGGTAGCGCCAGGCCGGCGACAACGCATACAAAACCAGCACGGCCAGGGGGAGCAGGAACAGCCCCAGCAGCAGGAGCAGGAACAGGGGCTGCCAGGCCCTCACAGCTTGCGCACCCCGCTGCCCAGCCTGCGGGTCATCCTGGTGTAGCCCCAGATGAACAGGCAGGAGAACAGGAACATGCTCACCAGCATGGCCATGGCCAGGGGGCGCTGCTCCAGCCCGCGCTGGAAGTAGAGGTTGTAGACCCTGATGGAGAGCATGCCGGGCCGGCTCTCCGAGAGCAGGTAGGGGATGTCGAAGGCGCCGAAGGCATAGAGGAAGAGGATGATGAACACGGTGTGCATGACCGGCTTGAGGTGGGGCAGCACCACCCGGGAAAGCACCGTGACCCGGGAGGCCCCCAGCATGCGCGCCGTGAGCACCAGCCTGGGGTCCAGGCTTCTGAGCATGGCCAGGCAGAGCAGGATGGAAAACCCCGTGCCCTTGAAGGCGTAGGCCAGGATCAGCCCCAACCCGTTGCCTGCAAAGAGCAGGGCGGGAAACTCAGCCGGGGAGCCGATCAGGCCCAGCCTGTGACAGACCGAGGCCACGAACCCGGACTGGGTCCAGAGCACCAGGATGATGAAAGCGATGCTCACGTGGGGCAGGATGAGCGCGACCTTGTACATGATGGCCGCCCCTTGCAGCCTCCGGGGCAGACGCCAGACAGCATAGGCCAGGAGCGCCCCCAGGATCACGGAGAGCAGGGCCGACACCAGGGCCACGTAGATCGAGAAGCCGGCCGATTTCCAGAAGGCCGGATCACTGACCAGCGCCCGGTAGCTGTCCCCCGGCCCCTGCTCCAGGGGAATGGGCGACAGAAAACCCAGGGACTGGGCCACTGCCAGGGCCAGTCCACCGCAGAACAGGACCAGGAAAGGCAGCAGCACGGGTGCCAGCTGCAACCAGAGCCCCGGCCCCCCGGTCGTGACCGGAACGGCCTGCGGGGTTCCAGGCCCGGGCAGGCTTTCCCGGCGGGAGATCACTGCCCGAGCACCTCCCGCTCCCAGCCGCTCTCCAGGGCCTCCAGCCACTCCGGGGAGATCTCGGGCACGGCCGCTTGGGCCAGCACTTCGGGCGTCAGGGTGGCCGGGCCCAACTCCACCGCGGCAAAGCGCTGCCGCCACTCCTCGGGCAGGCGGTCCACCTCTATGGCCGGGAAGTCCCCCCAGTTGGAGGGCTCGAACTTGGAGAGCTGGGCCTGCGGCGAAAGCAGGAAGTCGGCCACCACCATGGCCCCGGCCGGGTTGGGCGCGTTGAAGGGGATGGCCGTGAAGTGCACGTTGGACAGGGACCCTTCCTGCATCACGTAGGTGCGCACGCTGTCCGGGTAGCTGCCCTCCAGGATCTGGTTCTGGGCGTGCGGCGGGTGGTAGCTCATGTTCAGGTCCACCTCGCCCCGGGCGAACAGGGTGTCCAGGGCTGCGGAGTCCCGGGGGTAGGAGCGCCCCCCCTGCCAGAGATGCGGCTCGAGGCCGTTGAGGTAGGCCCACAGCTTCGGGGCGTTTTTGTCATAGAGTTGCTGGTCGAACCCGGCCATGTACTGCTCGTGGCCGCCGGTCAGGGCGTAGAAGGCCTGGCGCAGAAAGGCCGATCCGGTAAAGTCGGGCGGCTGGGGGTAGGTGAACTTTCCAGGGTTGGCCCGCACCCACTCCCCAAGGGCCGTGAAGCTGCGCGGCGGCTCTGGCGTGCGCGCCGTGTCGTGCTCGAACACGAAGTGGGCCCGGCCGTAGGGGGCCTCATACCCCTTGGTGGGGAAGCCGAAGTCATGGGACGCGGTGGCCTGGTCCACATAGGCTGCAACATTGGGCAGCCGGCCGGCAAACGGACCCAAGAGCAGGCCCGCGTCCATGGCCTTCTTGAAGTTCTCGCCGTTGATCCACAACAGGTCCATGCTGCCCTGGTCACGGCCCGCGGCCTTTTCAGCCAGCAGCTTGTTCAGGTAGGTCGGCGGGTCCATGGACACCCGCTCCAGCCTGATGGAGTGACGCTCGGCCAGCTCTCCTGCCACATAGCCGTCGATCCAGGCGTTGACATGGGACCACCCGCCCCACATGTGAAAACGCACCGTGCTCCCTTGTGCCGCCTTTTCGATCTCCTCGAAGTTCATGCTAGACAGCGGCCCCTTGTGTGATGCCCCATCGGGTCCTTCCCCGCTGCAGGCGTTGAGAAGCAACAGGGCCGCGCACAGGATGGCGCACAGGGCCGGGGCTGTGGTCCTGGTCATGAAGCAACCTCCATGGTCTGACAGGGTTCGTGGGCCGGGTCGATCTCTACGCGAACCCGGTCGCCCCTGGTAAGACCCGCACCCTGGCCGTAGACCGTGAAGACGTGGCCGGCCAGGCGCACGGTGTAGATGATGTAGTGGCCTGCAAAGGTCACGTTCTCCACGACCCCGGGACCCTCCCCGTCAGGGATGACCCGAAGCGCCTCGGGCCGAAAGAAGCTTTCCCCTCGTGACGGATGGCCTGATCCGGGGCAGATCAGGGGGTGGAGCTGCGGCGGCACCCGGTTGACCGATCCCAGGAAACGCGCCGCCTCCAGGCTGCCGGGCCGGTGGTAGATGTCCGCGGGAGTGCCGTGGCGCACCAGCCGGCCGTCCAGCATGATGCCCATGCGGTCGGACATGGCAAAGGCCTCCTCCAGGTCGTGGGTCACGCTGAGGGTGGTGGTGCCGAAGGATTGCTGGGTCTCTCGGATGAACCTGGCCGTGTCCATCTTCAGGTTGCGGTCCAGGTTGGCAAAGGGCTCATCCAGCAGCAGCACGGATGGCTCCACTACCATGGCCCTGGCAATGGCAGCGCGCTGCTTCTGCCCGGCGGACAGCTCGCCCGGGTAGCTGTCCGCCTTGCCCGCCAGCCCGAAGAAGTCGAGCATGCGCAGGCTGCGCCGAGCCCGCTCCTTCCTGTCGATCCGGCGGGCCTTGAGCCCGAAGGCTACGTTGCCAAGCACCGTCATGTGCGGGAAGAGCAGATAGTCCTGGAAGACCAGGATAACCGGGTTGCGCCGGTTTGGTGCTGTGGCGAAGCGCACCCGGCCCGAGTCGGGCCGCTCCATGCCCGCAATGATGGCCAGGAGCGTGGTCTTGCCCACCCCGGAAGGTCCGACAATGGACACCAGCTCGCCCGCCTCCACCTCGATGGAGAACTCGTGCAGTACCTGCTTGCCGGCAAAGGACTTGCTGATCCGCTCTAGGCTAAAAAACATTCCGCCCTGTCCAGGTACTGCCTGATGGTGGCAAAGGTGTCTTCGTTGCGGATGGCCCGCTCGGTGCGGGTGTACTCGTAGTAGGCCATGAAGCACCAGGACAGGGCCCGCAGCAGGATGGTCCGTTCCAGCAGGGCGCTGCCCCTGTCCAGGGCGTCCATGTCCGGGACCGCAGCCCCCAGGGCGCCGAGCTCCCGGCGGTAGGCCGCGAGGAACTCCCGGCGCTGCTCCCCGGTCAACCGCGTGCTGGTCTTCCACAAGGTGGTCGTGGGCACCAGGAAGTGGCCCAGGTCCTGGTAGCGGGTGGAGACCACGGCCTTTTCCCAGTCCACTAGGTAGCCCCCCCCGGCGTTTCCGTCACCGATGAGGAAGTTGCCCGAGTTGACCTCGGTGTTGACCATGACCAGGGGCTCGGCCGTGAAAAACCCCCTGTTCTGCTCGTACAGCTCCACCACCTCGTCCCGGTAGGCCAGCAACCTGTCCCGCAGGGTGGGCATGGGGTGGTCTGGAAAACGGTTCAGGAGCCCCTCGCTCTCCGAGGCGATGTCCAGCACGGCCTTTTCCTGGCGGAGCAGCCCCTGCCCGGGCGGCAGTGCGTGGACCCGGGCAAAGATGCGGCCCGCAGCCACAAGGTCACGGGCATAGTCCAGTGGCCGCCCGGGCAGATATTCCATGAGCAGGGCCCCGCCGGGCAGCAGTTCCGGGCGCGGGTCCACGTGGTAGGGCCGCGGCGTCACCCCGGAGGGGGCCACGGCCGTGAGCACGGCAAACTCATACTCGATCTGCCCGCTGCCAAGCCCCAGCTGGCTGCCGTGGTTGACGCGCAGCACATACTCCCCGCTGCCCGCCCGCACATGGTAGTTGGCATTGTACTCGCCCGCGGCCAGAAACCGGACCTCCCGGACATCGGTCAGCCAGTTCGAGGCAGCCAGGTGGTCGTGAATAGCTCTGAAATTCTCCATGGGTCCTTTTCTATGCTTTTGGGCTCATCCACCACCATTCTCTACCCAAGTCCACGCGCCATGCAAACCCGCAGCAGCTCGGCTAAGCTTTTACGCTCCGCGCAGGTATTGGACGAACCTGCAAATATCAGTATCGTGAATGCTCGACTTTTTTTACCCGACCAGGCCCCGGACGCACCGGACCGGTTATGGAGTCGACACCACAAGCAGCGGGGTGCCCATGCATGCAGTGAACAAAGAAAAACAGACCTCCGCGGCAGGAGGGATAAGCAGAAAAGGGCTGCTCCTCAGGCTGGGAGTGGTCGCTGGTGTGGCCCTGGTGGTGGTCCTGTTTTTCCTTTTCGACCTGGACCGCTTTCTCACCCTTTCCTATCTCAAGCAGTCCCGTGAGCACTTCCAGGCACTCTATGCCGGCCACACCCTGCTGGTGCTGGGGGGCTTCTTTCTGATCTACGTGGTGTCGACCGCCCTCAGCCTCCCCGGGGCAGCCGTGCTCACCCTGGCCGCGGGGGCCCTGTTCGGGTTCTGGACCGGATTGATCCTGGTATCCTTCGCCTCGACCCTCGGAGCCACCCTGGCCTTTGTCCTGGCCAGGTTTGTGCTGCGAGACTGGGTGCAGCAGAACTTTGGCAAGCGGCTCGAAAAGATCAATGCCGGGGTAAAGCGGGAAGGGACGTTCTACCTGTTCACCCTGCGGCTGGTCCCGGTTTTCCCCTTCTGGCTCATCAACCTGGCCATGGCCCTGACCCCGATCAGGACCTGGACCTTTTACTGGGTTTCCCAGGTGGGCATGCTCCCCGGCACTGCGGTCTATGTCAACGCGGGCAAACAGCTCGGCGAGATCGACAGCCTGGGCGGGATCCTGTCCCTGGACCTGATCCTCTCCTTTGCCCTGCTGGGCATCTTCCCCCTGGCGGTCAAAAAGCTCATGGCCCTGTACCGCCGCAGGACCGGCAAACCCGAAAAACCAGTTCACCAAGGGAGGTGACCATGGCCTCGTATGATTTCGACATCGGCGTCATCGGAAGCGGTGCGGCCGGGCTGACCGTTGCTGCCGGGGCGGCGCGCCTCGGCGTGAAGACATTGCTGGTTGAAAAGGAGAAGAACCTCGGCGGGGACTGCCTCCATTACGGGTGCGTTCCCAGCAAGACCCTGATCAAGACGGCCAGGGTCTATCACCAGATCAGGACCTCCCAGGCCTACGGCCTGCCCGAGGTGGACACCCCTCCCGTGGACTTTGGTGCCGTGCGGGAGCGGATCCTCTCGGTCATCGGGACCATCCAGGAGCACGACTCGGTGCAGCGCTTCTGCTCGCTCGGGGTCCGGGTGGAGTTCGGCACGGCCGTGTTCGCCGACGAGCACCTGGTGGAGGTGGACGGCCGCCGCTTCTCCGCCGCGAAGTGGGTGGTGGCCACCGGCTCCAGGCCTTCCCTGCCTCCCATCCAAGGCCTTGCCGACACCCCTGTGCTGACCAACGAGGACATCTTCTACATGGACACCCTGCCCCAGCACCTGATCGTGCTCGGGGCCGGGCCCATCGCCATCGAGATGGCCCAGGCCTTTGTCAGGCTCGGCTCGCGGGTCACCGTGATCCAGCGCAGCGGCCGGATCATGAAGCACGACGACCAGGCCCTGACCACCGAGCTGCGCCGGATTCTCGAGGACGAGGGGGTCACCTTCCTGCTGGAGGCCGCCACCCGCTCGGTGCGGGCCGAGGGCGGCAAACGGCTGGTGGAGGTGGAGCAGGGCGGGCGCACCTTCACGGTGGAGGGCGACGCCCTCCTGGTGGCCCTGGGCAGGACCGTGGACGTGGAGTCGCTGCGGCTGGACAACGCAGGCGTTGCCTACGACACAAAAGGGGTCACCGTGGACGAGCGCATGCGCACCTCGCAGAAGCACATCTATGCCTGCGGCGATGTGACCGGAAAATTCCAGTTCACCCATGCCGCGGGCTACGAAGGGTCCATCGTGGTTTCCAATGCCGTGTTCCACCTGCCCCGCAAGGCCGACTACACCTCCTTTCCATGGTGCACCTATGCCGCCCCGGAGCTGGCCAACATCGGCATGACCGAGGAAACGGCCCAAGGCCACGGCATCGAGACCAGCGTGTGGACGGAAGAGCTTGCGGCCAACGACCGGGCTCAGGCCGAGGGGGCTGTCAGGGGCCGGATCAAGATGGTCCTCTCCGGCAAGGGTGACCTCCTGGGGGTGCAGATCCTGGCCCCGAACGCCGGGGACCTCCTGGCCGAGTGGGTGGCGGTCATGAGCGGCAAGGTCAAGCTGCACACCCTGGCCGGGGCCGTGCACCCCTACCCCACCCTGGGGGAGCTGAACAAGGCCGTGGCCGGGAAAAAGGTCGGCGAGAAGCTGTTCTCGCCTGTGGTGAAGAAGGGGCTGAAGCTGTTCTTCGGCTTCAAGGGCAGGGCCTGCGAGCCTGCGGACGGCCCCGCAGACACTGGAGGTGCATCATGAGGAGCGTGGTTCTGGCGGCACTGGTGCTGGTCCTGGCCACCCCACTGGGAACCGGGAGGGCAGAGGCCATGTCCGGGCGTCCACAAGAGGTGGCCAATGCCTCGATCACCGACCGTACCGGCGAGACCTGGGATCTCTCCCAGGCCGTGACCGAGGGTTTCAAACCCCGAAAGTTCCGGCACGGCATCGGCAGGCACGCCTTCACGCCCCTTGATCAGAGCCGGCTCACGGACCGGCCCGAAGAGGTGCCAAACAACCTGCGGGTCATCGGGCTGGCCATCCAGGGGCAGGCCGTGGCGGTTTCCGTCCCCCTGCTCTCCCGGCACGAAATCGCCAACCTCGTTGTCGGCGGCAAACCAGTGGCCGTGGCCTACTGACCCCTGGCGGACCTGGCGGCCGTGTACGGCCGCGAAATCGAGGGCAGGACCCTGACCATCGCCCCTTCCGGATGGACCTACGAGAACGTGTTCGTGCTCTACGACAAGGAGACCGGTTCCCTCTGGTACCCCGACCGGCGGGGGCTCACATCCATACAGGGCGAGCTCTTCGGCAGACGTCTGCCCAAGCTCTCGTCAGAGGACACCAGCTGGGGCGCGTGGGTTGCTGACCACCCTGACTCGGCACTACTGCGCTGAACTTTTGGAACACCAGGAGGCAGTGATGCAGATCGGATTGATAGGACTCGGACGCATGGGCATGAACATGGCCCGCAGGCTCCTTCAGGGCGGCCATGAGGTCGTGGCCTACAACAGGACCGCGGCAAAGACACAGCAGATCGGGAAGGAGGGGGCCGTGCCCTGCTTCAGCCTGGAAGAGCTGGTGGAGAAGCTCGCACCCCCCAAGGTGGTCTGGATCATGCTCCCTGCCGGCCCCCCGGTGGACGAGCACATTGCCGAGCTGCGCGGCCTTCTGGATCCCGGGGACGTCCTGGTGGACGGGGGGAACTCCTACTACCAGGACGACATCAGGCGCAGCCGGGAGCTGTCCGACACCGGGATCAACTATCTGGACGCCGGGGTCTCCGGCGGCATCTGGGGCCTGGAGATCGGCTACTGCACCATGGTCGGGGGACCACGAGAGGCCTTCGAGACCCTGGAGCCGGCCCTGAAGACCCTGGCCCCTGAGCAGGGCTACCTCCACTGCGGCCCCTCCGGAGCCGGCCACTTCGTGAAGATGGTCCACAACGGCATCGAGTACGGCATGATGCAGGCCTATGCCGAGGGGTTTTCCCTGCTCGAGCACTCCGACTATGCCAAGGACCTGGACTATGCCGAGGTGAGCAGGATGTGGAACCACGGCAGCGTGATCCGGTCCTGGCTCCTGGAGCTGGCCGAGCGGGCCTTCAGGGACTCTTCACGCCTGTCCGAGCTCGCCCCCTATGTGGAGGACTCGGGCGAGGGCCGCTGGACCGTGCAGCAGGCCGTGGACACGGCCGTGTCCGCCCCGGTGATCACCCTCTCGCTCATGGAGCGCTTCCGCTCCCGCGAGGAGAACAGCTTTGCCGACCGCGTGCTCGCAGCCCTGCGCAACCAGTTCGGCGGGCATGCGGTGCGAAAAAAAGACCAGGGAGAATGACCACTCCCCTGTCCGACCATCACGTTGAACCAAGACAATGGCCCCAAGGAAAAAGAACATGCGCTTCTCCGCGACCTTTTCGATTCTCATCGTGTCCCTCTTGCTTCCCCTTGGCCTCCCGGCTCAGGGGAATACCACTGCCGCAAACGGCACCGTCGACCCCATCAGTGAGGCTTTCAGCCCCTTTGCCAAGCTTCTGGAGCGGCACCTGATCGAACAGGATCTGGAAAACAACGGGCTGGTCTCCGCCTTCGACTACCGAGCCGCTCTGCAGCATGGCGACACCATGGAGCTTCTCAACAGGCAGCGTGAGATCCTGGCCGGTATTGACCTCGGCCTGATCGACAGCCGTGAAAAAGGCAACGCCTTCTGGCTGAACGCCTACAACTTCTTCATGGTGGCCCACCTTCTCCAGGAACGCCCAGGTGGCGAGCTGGTGGACTCTGTGTGGGACTACGGCGGCCGGTACAACCCCTTTCAGGACAATGTGTTCGAGCGTGAGCTCTTCGAGGTCGACGGAGATCTGTACAGCCTGGACCAAATGGAGAAAGGCATCCTGCTTGGAGATGCATACCAGGACAAAGGATGGGCCGAAGCCAGGGTCCATTTTGCCGTCAACTGCGCAGCAGTCGGGTGCCCGCCCCTACGTTCCAAGCTCTACACGCCGGACAACGTGGACGACCTCCTGACCGAGAACACCAGGAGGGCCTTCAACACCCCCCGCCAGCTCCGCGTGGAGGGAGACACCCTGTATCTGTCGCGGCTGTTCGACTGGTACAAGGAGGACTTCGAGCGCGAGCAGGGATCCGTGAGGGGGTTCGTCAGGGCGTATGCCGCTGACCGGGTCATCGAAAAGATGGAGGGAACCGGCCAGATCGACTTTATCGACTACGACTGGAGCCTGAACAGTCCGGAAAACTTCCCGGAAATCGACTGAACAAAGGGTTGAAACACAGTCCTGCCAAAGGACAGCTGACTCCGATCACTCAACGGTCGTGGCGGGCAGGTGGTGGAGGATGGCCTCCACCAGGGGCTCGAGGCTGGACCGGGACAGGGCGCTGACAGGGACGCCCTGCGGATAGATATTGCGGAGCATGGTCC
>CAZQOG010000061.1:0-15398 GCA_964594925.1 uncultured Desulfohalobiaceae bacterium | reverse complement strand
GGTGCGGTGGATCTGGTCGCGTCGTTCCTCGAAAATGGTCTCGGTCGTTGGTCTCGTATTCCGGCAAGTTGAGGACATTGTTGATCTCGTGCTCGGTTATAATTTTTAGTTCGAAGTTCGAAGTTCGAAGTCGGAAGAAAAAGTACAAGAAAATGGTTCTTCGACGTTTCGTATGGATTTATTGGAGTTCGAAGATCCTTATTCTGGTAGGGGCGCGTGGCACGCGCCCTTTCTTCTGTCGCGGTTTGGTTCCGGCACGAGGTTCTGACCAAGGGCAGGGCGGCTGCCAGCCGCCCCTACCAGACAGGAACTACTCGTTGCGAAAAATTCCGCGGCACTTCCATACGAAACGTCGAAGAACCAAGAAAATATGCCCATTCTCCAATCCATTTTTTATTGTTCCCTCTTCCCTTCGAACTTCCGACTTCGAACTTCGAACTTTATTCTCTCTTCCCTTCGAACTTCGAGCTTCATTTGCTGCTCAGCAGATACCCGCCCGCTGTTTCACCGTCTTCCAGGGCGTCGAGGATGGCGTCGACGGCCTCCTCGCTGTCCACCCCGCCGTACCAGTCCCCCGAGGGGTAGACGACCACCACCGGGCCGTCGTCGCACTGCTTCATGCAGCCGGTGTTGCTGATCAGAACATCCAGCCCCCGGTCCAGGATCTCGCCCTCCAGGTACTGGGTCAGCTCGATGGACCCCTTCTTGTGGCACATCCCCTTGGGCTCACCCTTGGCCCTGAAGCTGGCACACAACAGCACGTGATGGGTCGGTTTTTCCATTGCTTCGCTCCTTGTATTCAAACTCCGGACGGACTCCGCCGCCCTCTTCAATTTCAAATCTCAAATTTCAAATCTCAAATTTGAAATCCCTTGCCTTCCCTTCATCCTTCATCCTTCCGCCTTCATCCTTTCTCAATAGACCAGCTCAAACGTCTCCTCCGGGGCATCGCGATCGGTGCGTTCCAGCAAGGCGTCCAGAATTTTCTCCAGCAGCCTCAGGCCTCCGCGGTAGCCCACAGTGGGGAAGTACTGGTGGCCCTGCCGGTCCAGGATGGGGAAGCCGTGCCGCACCAGGGGGATGTCCTCGTCCCGGCAGAAGTGCTTGCAGTAGGAGTTGCCCATGACCAGGTCCACGGGGCCGTTCTTGATCCACTGGTGGAGCAGGAACATGTCCCCCCCGACCTTGACGTTGACCTCACAGGGCACCTCGGCCGTGATCTCCCGTATGCGGCGCTCGAACTTCTTGCCCGGCGTGCCGGTCACGATGTGGGCGGGGATCATGTCCAGACAGACCAGGAACTCGGTCAGGGCGATGATCTGGTCGGGATCGCCCACCAGGGCGACCTTCTTGCGGTAGAAGTACTGCTGCATGTCCGCCATCAGGTCCACCAGCTGGCCCCGCTCGAAGGCGATGGTGTCGGGCACGCTCACCCCGGCAATCTGGCGCAGGGTGTCCACGAACCGGTCCGTGGCCGCCAGGCCGATGGGCAGGTCCAGGATCTTGCACGGCACCTTGAACCTGGCGTCCAGAAACTGCGCGGCCTTGGCTGAGGCCCATTCGCCCAAGGCCAGGGTGCCCATGGCATCGCCGGTTGCCTTGAGCTCCTTCACCGTGGTCCCGCCATCGGGGTACATCTCGTAACGTCCGGTCAGAGGCGCGTTGAGCACACCAGAAGTGTCCGGCACCAGCACGGATTTCACCCCGATCATCTCGGCCATGCGCTTCACCTCGGCCATGTCCGCGGGCTCCACAAAGCCGGGAACGATGTTCACCTTGCCGTTTTTCGTGCCGGTCTTTGCGGCAAACCCCTTGAGGATGCCCTCCACCATGTTGGCGAACCCGGTCACGTGGGTGCCCACGTAGCTGGGCGTAGACGCGCTGACCACGTACTTGCCCTTTGGGATCTTGCCGTCCTTGCGCGCCTTTTCAGCGATCTGGGGCACGTCATCCCCGATGGTCTCGGACAGGCAGGTAGTGTGCACCGCAATCACGTCCGGCTCGTACACGGAAAAGATGTTGTCGATGGCCTGGACCAGGTTGGCCTGGCCCCCGAACACCGAGGACCCTTCGGTGAAGGAGCTGGTGGCTGCGGCAATGGGCTCCTTGTAGTGGCGGGTCAGGGTGGAGCGGTGGTAGGCGCAGCATCCCTGGGAGCCGTGACTGTGCGGCAGGCACCTGTTGATCCCCAGCCCCGCATACATGGCCCCGATGGGCTGGCAGGTCTTGGCCGGGTTGATGGTCAGCGCCTTGCGCTCAAAGACCTCTTTGGGCGTGTGTCTGAGTAGTGTCATTGTGTATTCCTTTTATCCATCCGATTGATGTAGCCTTTGTCACGGGCTTCACAGGACTCTCTCTTTGCCTTTTCCTGCAATCTGTTCAAAAGCCGCAATGGCAAGGCGCAAGGGAGACTCAAGTCCGAGCGTATTCACATACGTGAGGTTTTGAGTTTACCGCAGCAACGCAGCCAATGTGGTCTTTTCAACAGATTGCTACGACTCCCACACATAGGTGGCCGAGAGCTCCGGGCTCTCCTGCCAGGGGGCCCTGGCAAAGCTCCAGACCTTGGAGTTCACCAGCCGGTCGATCTCGTGGTAGAAATTGACCGCCCCCTTGAACCCGGCATAGGGCCCCTGCGAATCGTAGGAGTGCAGCTGCTTCATGGGGATGCCCATCTTCTGGACGCTGAACTTCTCCTTGATGCCGGCACAGAACAGGTCGGGCTTGTAGAGCTCGATGAGCCGGTCGGCCTCGAACTGGTTGAGGTCGTCGATGGTCAGGGTGTTCTTCTCCATCTCCGGCATCATGCCGTCGTACTCGGAAAAGGTGACCCCCTTCTCCTTGAGGGTTGCCAGCTCCTCCTCGCTTTTGCGCGGATTGTACTTTTTGGGATCAGCCTCGACCTCGAGCTCCTCGATGTTGCGCGAGTCCGCGTCCACCTTGATCGAAGGCAACACCCTCCGGCCTTCGTAGTCGTCGCGGTGGGCGAACTCGTAGCCTGCGGCAAGCGGCTTCATGCCGATCTCCCTGAACAGCTCCTGATAGGAGTGGGCCCGGGAGCCGCCCACAAAGAGCATGGCCGTCTTGCCCTCGGTGCGGGGCCTGACCTCTGCCCTGGCGGCTTCCACAGCGGGCATCTCCTCGGCAATGACCGATTCCACCCGCTCGATGAGCGCCTTGTCGTCGAAGTAGTGGGCGATTTTCCTGAGCGATTTGGCAGTGGCCTCGGCCCCGATGAAGTTCACCTTGACCCAGGGGATGCCGTACTTCTTCTCCATCATCTCGGCCACGTAGTTGATGGACCGGTGGCACATGACCGCGTTCAGGTCCGCATTGTGGGATGCGGCGAACTGGTCGTAGGAGGAGTTGCCCGAGAACGTGGCCACCAGGTCGATGCCGCAGCGCTTGAACAGGTCCTCGATGACAAAGGCGTCGCCGCCGATATTGTATTCGCCGAGCAGGTTGATGCGAAAGGCGCCCCCTTTCTCGTCCTTCTCGCCGATGATGTGCTTGAAGAGCTGGTTGTTGGCGATGTGGTGTCCGGCGGACTGGGACACGCCCTTGTAGCCTTCGCAGGAAAAGCCGAACACGTTGCAGTCGCCCAGCTCCTTTTTCATCTCCTTGGCCACGGCGTGCACGTCGTCCCCGATCAGCCCCACCGGGCAGGTGGAGAAGATGCCTATGGCCTTGGGGTGAAAGAGCTCATAGGCCTCGCGCACGGCTTGCTTGAGCTTCTTCTCCCCGCCGAACACGATGTCGTTCTCGGTCATGTCCGTGGAGAAGCAGTAGGGCATGTAGTTGTCGTCCGATTCGCTCTCCGGCCTGGTCTGATTGCGCCGGGTCAGCCAGGAGTAGAACCCGCAACCAATGGGGCCGTGGGTCAGGTTGACGATGTCCCTGGTCGGCCCCAGGACAACCCCCTTGCAGCCCGCATAGGTGCACCCCCGCATGGTGATGATGCCCGGGATGGTGCGCACGTTGGACATGATCTCGGGCGTGGATGCCTCCTCCCCGGTATTGATCTGAATCTGCTTGGCCCGTTTACGGGCCACCTTGGGCGGATATTTCCTGATCAGCTCCTCCCGGACCTGTTCCGGGCTGAGCTCCTTTTTTTTCCTGGATGAAACTGCCATGGTCGATTCCTTCTGATTGTGTGTTCTGCCGAGCTTTTCCAGGGCTTTCTCTTGCTTTCAGCTTTGAGCTTTGAGCTTTCAGCTGCAAACCGCTAATCCAGCGATTTGCTGCCCCGCTCCATGGTCCGCAGACGAACCGATTCCCTGATCGGCTGGACAATGATCTTGCCGTCGCCCGGTTTTCCGGTCTGGTTGGTCTGGATGATGGTCTCCACCACCTCCTCGACCTGGTCGTCGTGGACCACCACCGTAAAGATCCGCTTGGGATAGAGCCGGCCCTTTTCACCGAGCATCTCTGCGGCCTCGACAAAGCCCAGCTCGGCTCCCTGCAGCAGCGCCGAGTTCACCAGCCCTTTGCCGCGGCCCTGGGCCTCGCTGGCAAAAAACGCGGGGATGCCTGCTGCGGCCAAAGCCTCCTTGGTCCGGTTGGCCATGTTCATGCGTATGACCGCGACGATCTCTTTCATGTCAGACACTCCTCTGCAGCCCCCGAAGCCAGCTCGGTCTCCTTGATGCCGGAGCTGATGGTGTACATCTCCTCCACCGGCTGCACGAAGATCTTGCCGTCGCCGAAGGCCCCCTTTTCGCCGCTTCGCGCGGCCTGCATGATGGTGTTGATCACGAACTCCTGGTCCTGCTCGTCCACCACGGTCATGAGCATCACCTTGGGGATCTCGTCGTAGGTGATCTCACCGATCTTGATGCCCCGCTGCTTGCCGCGGCCGGCCACGGAGAGCTTGGTGACAGAAGGAAACCCTACGTCCATGAGCGCGGCCAGGACGTCGTCCGCCTTCTCCGGCCTGACAATTGATTTGACCATGATCAGCATATTGCTTGCCCCACTTTTGTTTGTTGCGTTCTGGGTGCCCTTTGAAAATTTCAAATCTCAAATCTCAAATTTGAAATTTTTCCCGTCCTCTGCGAAAGCCCTTTTCTTGCTTCCAGCTTCGAGCTTCCAGCTTCAAACTTCGATCTCCCCTACCCGCTTTTGATTCCATTTCTTGCTTTGAGCTTTGAGCTTTGAGCTAATTCATTATCCCGTAATCGATGAGCAGCTGCTCCAGCTCCTCGATGGCGATCGGTGTGGGCACCACGAAGGTGTCGTTCTCCTCGATCTTCCGGGCCAGGGTGCGGTACTCGTCCGCCTGGGCGTGGCCCGGGTTGTGCTCGATGACCGTCTTGCGGTTGATCTCGGCACGCTGGACCTCGTTGTCCCGGGGCACAAAGTGGATCATCCGGGTACCGAGCCGCCTGGCCAGCTCGCTGATCATCTCAGCCTCGTTGTCCACCAGCCGGCTGTTGCAGATCAGACCTCCCAGACGGACCCCCCCGGCGTCTGCGAACTTGACGATGCCCTTGCTGATGTTGTTGGCCGCGTACATGGCCATCATCTCACCGGAGACCACGATATAGATCTCCTGGGCCTTGCCCTCCCTGATGGGCATGGCAAACCCCCCGCAGACCACGTCGCCCAGCACGTCGTAAAAGGCGTAGTCCAGGCCCTTGTCCTCTTCGTAGGCGCCGAGCTGCTCCAGGAGGTTGATGGAGGTGATGATGCCCCGTCCGGCACAGCCGACCCCGGGCTCCGGCCCTCCGGACTCCACGCAGCTGGTGTTGCCGAAACCCGGAAGCATGACCTCCTCCAGCTCCACGTCCTCGCCCTCTTCACGCAGCGTATCCAACACTGTCTTCTGGCTCAGACCCCCCAGCAGCAGCCGGGTGGAATCCGCCTTGGGGTCGCAGCCCACCACCATGACCTTCTTGCCCATCTCTGCCAGCCCGGCCACGGTGTTCTGGGTGGTGGTTGATTTCCCGATGCCGCCTTTGCCGTAGATCGCTATCTTTCGCATTGCCTCCTCCGGTCTGCTGAATGTTGTGCCGCACACTGGGACTTCATAAGGCAAGGCGTGTGCCAGAGACCGGAAAATGCAAAACATCCTGATATTTCAACACAATGAAAATCAGACCCGCCCGCATCCCTTCCTGTTTCAGGCCATACAGGGAGGGGGAGCTACAGTCGTGAAAGGTGTGTGTCGACAATTTTGTAGGATTTATCCCGGAAGCCTTTTCAGCCGCCGGGCACATTCCGGGGCCTGCTTGGTCCGGCCCGGGGTCTCCCGCGAGCTCAGGGCCTGGCATCCTGCCTGCATTGCCCCTGGCGGCAGTGATTACAAAACCGACTCGGAAAAAGGGAAAAGGCTCCATGTACATTATCGACACCACCCTGCGGGAGGGGCTGCAACGCTACGGGCTCTATGCCGACCTGCCGGTCAAAAAACATCTTCTTCAGGGCGTCTCCCTGCTTGGCGTGGAAGAGATCGAGATGGGCCCGGTTCGTGGTCAGCCCTCTTTCCAAGCCCTTTTTGAATGGGCCCGGCAGACCCTGGATGGCAGGGTGTCCCTCTGGGCGCGCTGCCTGCCCGGGGACATCCACGACGCGGCCCGCCTCGGCCCGGAAAGCATCTCCATCTGCATCCCAGTCTCTGATCTGCACATCAAGGAACGGCTGGGCACGGATCGGGCCGGCATCCGGAAACAGGTCACGTATTGCCTGGGACTGGCCCGGGAGTTGGGCATCCCCTTTGTCTCCCTCGGCCTGGAGGATGCCTCGCGGGCCGATCCGGAGTTTGTTTTCGAGATGGCCGGGCTGGCGGCCGCATGCGGGGCCGACCGCGTCAGGGTCTCGGACACGGTCGGGGTCTGGAACCCTATGACTGTGGTGGACGTGGTGACCCGGCTCAGGGAGATACCCGGCATTGCCCTGGGGGTGCACTGCCACAACGACTTCGGCATGGCCACGGCCAACAGCATTGCCGCGCTCTGCAGCGGTGCGGACTGTGCCGACGCCACCTTGCTCGGGCTGGGGGAGCGGGCCGGACTCGCACCCCTGGAAGAGGTTCTTGGGTATCTCTACTTCCACACCGGGTTGCGCCACTATGACGTGTCCGGGCTGGCCCGGCTCTGCCGCAGGGCGTCAGAAGTGCTGGGGCTGGCCCATCCCCCCTGCAAACCCATCACCGGCGAGGCCATCTTTTTTACCGAAACGGGCCTGCACGTGGACGGCCAGTACAAATCCCCGAGACTCTACGACCCTTTCCCCCCGGCGGCCATGGGTCACGACAGCAGGGTGGACGTGGGTGCGAAGAGCGGACTCGGGGCTGTGCGGGGCAAGCTCAGGGAACTCGGGCTGGAAGGATCCCCCGACCATGAAAAGCACCTGCTCCAAAAGGTGCGCGCCCTGAGCACCATCAAAAAAGGCCCCCTCGAAACGGAGGAACTCCTCTGCCTTGCCGGATGGCCTGCAGGAAAGGCCACGGAAGGCTCCGGGCCTGCACTGCCCGGGAAAGCACCGGTCATGCCATAGCTTGAACTTGGTGAGGACCAGGAAGCGCGTCCTGAACTGGAAGTCTGCTCTGTCTGGGGTTGGCAAGTGTTTAATGCGCTGCACCGTGCTCTTCCAACCTCGGATCCCCATTTGATACCCTTCCCCAGTTGTGGCACTAAACAGCAGACTCCTGCTGTTGCCCCGCCCAAACACCCTCCGACATCAAGGGGCATGCACAACCTCATCTTCCCGGGGGGAAGGCGCATGACCCGGTCCCGAAAGATCCCGGCTGCCGGACCAGAGCCACACGACACTGCTGCGCAACAGGGATTCCGCGGCGACGGATCCACCCTCTCCAGCCAGCCGGAAGCCCTGCACCAGTCCATCCTGGACAACCTTCCGGGCGCACTTCTGCTCACCGGCGAGCAGGGAGAGATCCTCTTCGCCAGCAAGGGCGTGGAAGAGGTCTTCGGACTGCCAAGGGAACGTGTCCTTGCCCTGGACAGTGTCGAGGAATTGCTCGGCCCCGACCTTTTTGACCCCGCGGAGCTGGATGCGAAAGGCGAGCTGACCGGTCTCAAGTACACGTCCCGTCTTCCATCCGACTCCCCCCGCGATATCCTGATCACGGTCAAGAAATTTGCCATCGGAAACAGCACCAAGCTCTACTCGTGCTGCGAGATCTCAGCGGAGCACTGCCAGATCCAGTCCCACGGCCAGGCCCTGGAGCGCATGGCCACCATCTTTGACAATCTCCTGGCCGGAATTGCGGTATGCGACAGCCAGGGACGGTTTATCCAGGCCAACCCCGCCTGCGAAGCGATCTTTGGCTGCTCACAGCAGGACATCCTCGGCAGGACTCTGGCGGACTTCATTTTTGACGAGGACAGGCAGCGCTATCTGGGCAAGATGCAGGAAATCCTCACCAACGAGGGGAGTGCTTCCCCCTACCGGGTGGAGAGGCGGTTCAAAACGAAGGCGGGCAAACCCGTGTGGCTGGACATGTCCGTGAGCGCGGTCACCGACGACAATGGACACGTTCGCAACCTCATTGCCGTATTCTCGGACGTTACCGAACGTCATCTGACCGAGGAGCAGCTCCGCTGGGAGCTGGAGGTCAATGCTGCCCTGACCAGGCTCTATGCGCCACTCGCGGCCCAGAACGCAACCCTGGAGAACATGTCCGACACCGTGGTGGACATGGCCCGGCGCATCACCAAGAGTGGCCAGGGTCTCGTGGTCTGCTTCGATCCCGTAAGCGGCAGAACCAGAGTGGAGGCTGCTGGTCCTGATGTGCAGGTCCCCGGATCGGTCCGGGATGCTGACTGGATGTCCGGGCTGGGCTTCCAGGACGCATCAGGCCCAGACAACGACACGGCCGCGCACAAAGACCTCAGGCAACCCTTTTACGCCAACAGCCTTGCGCCTGAACAGGCCGGCTGTGTCCACTTTCTGAACCATGAGCCGCGGCGACTGCTCTATGTCCCGGTTCTTCTGGGACAGGAGCTCGCCGGACAGATCGTCCTGCTCGACAAGGCTGCGGAGTACTCCGACCAGGATCTGGAAGCGGTGCGCCGCATGAGCGAGTTCTATGCCCTGTCGCTGCAGCGCATGCGTTTCCGCGAGGCCCTCATGGAATCGGAGGAGAAGATGCGCCTGATCATCGAGTCCTCGCCCATCGGGATCAGGATCACCCAGCAGGAACGCTACGTCTACGTGAACCCGGCCTTTGTCCGCATGCTCGGGTACGACAGGGCCGACGATCTCATCGGAACCGAGATCGACCGGCTCTACATGCCCGAGTACCGCGCCCTGATCCGCAGGCTGCACAAGGAACGCTTGTCACAGGGCAAAGGGTTCGCCACAACTCCGGCCGTTTCCACCGAAGTCGTGGTCCTCAGAAAGGACGGGCAACCTCTGGACGCAGCCTTGTGGCTGACCCCCATCACCTATCAGGGCGGCCACGGCGTGCTTGGGTTCATGTCCGACATCAGCGAGGCCAGGACCCTTCGCAGACAGCTTCTCCAGGCCCAGAAGCTCGAGGCCATCGGCACTCTGGCCGGAGGGGTGGCCCACGACTTCAACAACATCCTGGCAGGGATCATCGGCTATGCCGAGCTGGCCCAGCTCCATGCCCGGGACCAGGAACGGGTCACGAAGAATCTGGACCAGGTCCTGCGTGCTGCGACCAGGGCCACGGACCTGGTCAAACAGATATTGTCCTTCAGCCGGCACCACGAGCACGAGCGAAAACCCATTCAGGTTGCACCGGTCGTCAAAGAGTCCCTCAAGCTTTTGCGGGCCTCGCTGCCTGCCACCATCACCATCACCCAGGATCTGGCACAGGAGACGGGAACCGTCCTGGCAGACCCGACCCAGGTGCACCAGATCATCATGAACCTGTGCACCAATGCGGCCTTTGCCATGCAGCAGACAGGGGGGACCCTGGAGATACTCATGGAGGAGGTCGAGCTTGCAGGGGGGATGGACCACGACGATCCCGAGCTGGAGCCGGGGGCATACCTGAAGATCGTGGTCCGGGATACCGGGGAGGGAATCGCCCCTGAAATACAGGAAAGGATCTTCGACCCCTACTTCTCCACCAAGCCCAGGGGTGTGGGCAGCGGGCTCGGGTTGGCCGTGGTCCGGGGCATTGTCAAATCCTGGTCAGGAAGCATCCGTGTCCACAGCGAGCCTGGTACGGGCTCGTCCTTCGAGATTCATCTGCCAAGGACAGCCACAACCGCCGAATCCAGCCACCCGGAGATCCAGGAGTATTGCCACGGCCACGAGCACATCCTGTTTGTCGACGACGAGCCTTTCCTGACCGAGTTTGCCAAAGAGGCCCTGGAAATGCTCGGCTACCGGGTCACGACCCGGACAAGCCCCCTGGAGGCGCTGGAGCTCTTCAAGAAGCGTCCCCAGGACTTTGACCTGCTGATCACCGACTACACCATGCCCGGCATGACCGGGGACCGCTTTGCCAGCGAAATCCTGCGCTTCAGACCCGAGCTGCCCATCATCATGTGCACTGGATTCAGCGAACGCATCTCACCGGAAAAGGCCCACGCCCTCGGCATCACCGAGTTCGTCATGAAGCCGCTGATCATGAAGGACCTCGGTGCCGTCGTCCGCAAGGCCCTGGACCGTCCGGGGAAATAGCGAAAACCGGGCACCGGTCAGGATCGTGACAGGTTTTGTATCCGGTCAGCACCTGCTTCATGGAACACAGGTGCTGAAAAGATTCCTTCCGATTCCACCCTGTGCTGTTCTGCAACGCGACTTGTAGATTTCTTTTGCTTCGAGACAACCACGGTTAAAAATTTTTTTTCAATCGGTTTTTTTTTGAAATGAAATCTTTCCCAACTACAGCGATAAAAAAACCACTAGACAAGCGTGATATTCTTCTCTAAAGAGACAAGCATTGCCACCAGCATCCTGTTTTACGACTGCTGTTTCCGGGAATCATTTTTTGTGACATCCAAGGGGGTCCAATGCAGCACAAGACACACAAGGAAAAAATTCTCATCGTGGACGATGAGGAGGGCGTCAGGGACTCCCTGGAACAGATTCTCGAGGATGAATACGAGGTCCAATCCGTCCCTGACGGTCGCAGGGCCCTGGATGTCATCCACAAGCAGGCCTGCGACCTGGTGCTCCTCGACCTGGTCATGCCCGACATGGGCGGCCTCGAGGCCCTGGAAAGCATCAAGTCCTTTGACGCCTCGATCGATGTGATCATGATCTCGGCCACGGACCGGGCCAAGGAGGCCATCGCCGCAATCCGCGCCGGGGCATACGACTATCTGGCCAAACCCTTTGATCCCGACACCATCCTCACCCTGGTCGAACGCGTGCTGCAGAAACGGAGAATGGAGAAAGAGCTCTCCTTCCTGCGCTCCGAGGTGGCCCAGCAGGCCAATCACCAAAACATCGTCAGCCAGTCCCCGGAGATGAGCCAGGTCCTCTCCCTGGTGGAGAAGGTGGCCGGCGCATCGAGCAGCATCCTGATCACGGGTGAGAGCGGGACCGGAAAGGAGCTCATTGCCCGGGCCATCCACAACAAGAGCGGGCGTTGCGCCAAGCCTTTCGTGGCCATCAACTGCGCCTCCATACCCTCCGAGCTGATCGAGAGCGAGCTCTTCGGCCACGAAAAAGGCTCGTTCACGGGAGCTGACAAGCGGACCGTGGGCAAGTTCGAGTTTGCCAATGAAGGCACGCTGTTCCTGGACGAGGTTGCCTCCCTCAAGCTCGAGCTGCAGGCCCAGCTTTTGCGGGTCCTGCAGGAGAAGGAGATCATGAGGGTGGGGAGCAACCGGACCATCGCGGTGGACGTGCGGGTCATCGCGGCGACCAACACCCGGCTGGAGACCCTGGTACAAAAGGGAAAGTTCCGGGAAGATCTCTACTTCAGGCTCAATGTCATCCCGGTCACCCTGCCCCCCTTGCGGCACAGAAAAGGTGACGTCCTCCTGCTGGCCAATTACTTCCTGGAAAAGTTCAACCGGCAGATGAGCAAGCATCTGCTGGGTATCGCCCCCGACGCCATGGCCGTGCTCGAACGCTACCCGTGGCCCGGGAACATCCGGGAGCTTGAAAACTTTATCGAGCGCATGGTGGTCCTGGGAACGGACGGACGGTATATCGAGGAAAAGGACCTTCCCCTGGACCTGCTCTTTCACGAGCACTCCTCGATGTTTTCCGAACAAAGCACCAGCGAGGAAAAAAGTCTGACCAAGGCCAGGCAGGCCTTTGAGCGTCAGTACATCCTCAGGGTGCTGCGCAGCTCACGCTGGAACCAGGCCGAAGCCGCCAGAAAGCTCAAGGTCCACCGCAACACCCTGATCAACAAGGTCAAGCTGCTCAAGATCAACCAGGACAGCCTGAACTGAATCGTAAGCTCACGAGCACCGCTCCCCGGTCGCAACGGGAAGCCTGACCGTGACCCTGGTTCCTTTGCCTGACCGGCCGGCAATGTCTATCTGGCCCCGGTGCTCGGTTACCACCTTGTGGGTTATGGACAGGCCGAGACCAGTTCCCCTGTCCTTTGTGGTGAAGAAAGGGTCGAAGATCCGGCCCAGGTCAGCCTCCTTGATCCCGTCCCCGGTGTCCCGGAAGATCACTTCCAGCCATTTTGCCTGTCCTGCTTCCGCCCGACCCGGCCCGGACACGAGATCCCCGTTCTCCACGACCCTGGCATCGATGCGCAACCCCCCCCCTTCTGGCATGGCCTGAACCGCGTTGCGCACGATGTTGTGGAGGGCCTTGCTGAGCTGCTCCCCATCAGCCCACACCCGGGGGGTGTCCCCTGGGCAGCCCACCTCACAACGCACACCACTGGAGGCCATCTCGGGCTCAAGAAGAGCGACCGTGTGCCTCACCAGCTCCAGGACGTCTGTTGGTTCAAAATGATACCTGGGCATTCTGGACAGCTCCAGCAACTCCTCGACAAGCTGGTTGATGCGCTTGATCTCCCTGGGAACCGTGTGCTGAAACTTGTCCATGAACGCGGGCTTGTCCCGTTTTCGCGGCACAAGCTGCACAAAGGTGTTGATTGCCGAGAGGGGGTTCCTGATCTCGTGTGCCATTCCGGCCGCCAGCGTCCCCAGGGCGGAGAGACGCTCGGCCTGGCGCATCCGCTCTTCGAGCTGCTTGAATGCGGTGATGTCATGGAGGTTGACGATCACCTCCAGCGGCCTTCCTGAAGTGTCCGCAAGGGCACTGGCCGCAATGAGCAGAGACTGGGCCTGTCCGTCCCTGTAGAAGACGATCTCCCGAACCTCACCACTTCCCGCCGTCCCGGGATCCTCGAGCAGTTGCAGCACGATCTCCCGCAGTGGTGCGAGGTGTTCGCCAAGATCCTGAAGCGAAAAGGGACCGGATGCTTCTTCCAGGCCGAGCAGCCGGCGGGCCGCGGGGTTGATGGTGGCCATGACGCCGCTGCGGTCCACGGAGATCAGGCCGTCGGCCATGGTGGTCAAGACCTTCTCTCTGTACTGCTGCAGCCTGGATATCTCTGAAAGCTTCAGCTCAAGCTCCTGCCTGCGAGCCACAATCTCGCGAATCATTTGAAAAAAGTTTGCGGCCAGGATCTCCACCTCGTCTCCGGTCGCGACCCGGACGTCCTGATCAAGATCACCGGCCGCCGCCTTTTCCGTGGCCCGGACAAGACTGTTCAAGGGACGGGTCACACGTTGGGCCGCCAAGATGGAGAGGAGGATGCCGCAGGCCAGGGCAACCCCCCCAATGCTGAAAATGACGGCCTGCATGACCCTTTTCTCCCGGGCCATGGGCAACAGGGAAAGTCCGACGCGCACAGTTCCCCAGCGCATGTCCGTGCCCGGGACACGGACCGGCTGTGAAACCTCGAGCACCGGCACCCCAAGCAGAGGGGACATCCCTTCCTGGATCAGGACATCCGCTTGCTCAAGGCTCCTGCGGCTCAGCTGGTCAAAGAGCTGCGCCCCCTGGAGCTCCGGATGATTGCTGAACCCGGCGACCCGACCCTCCTTGTCCTGGAGAATGACGTACACCAGGGTGTTGCCGTCGACGGCCTGGTTGGCGGCCCTGTCCAGGGCGGCGTAGTTGTAGGTCACCAGGTCCGACCTGGAGGTGGCGGCCAGGCTCTTGGCCACGGCCCGTCCGCGATACTCGAGCTCCCGCTTCAAGGTGCGGCTTTGCAGCCCTCCCAGCACGGTAGCCAGAACACCCAGCACCAGGACCAGGATACAGGAAATGAAGAGGATGAACCTGTAACGGAGCGGGATGAACAGGCCCGGTCGTCCTGCCTTTGAGGTTCTCATTTTTTGGATCGGCATGCCGGGCAGGGTGGTGCTCCCGTGGTCAGACTTGCTGCTCACTCGATCCATACCCCGGCCAGACGCAGGTCCTGCCAGCCGAGTGGGGTGAGAAAGGCGCCCCGCACCCAGGGCTGGAAGGCCCTGTCAGCGCTCAGGTAGAAGAGCGGCAAAACGGGGTGCTGCTCCAATACCTCGGACTCGATCCGAGCATACATTTGCGCGCGTTCCACCGGATCCGTCAGGCCCCTGGCCCGTGCAAGAGCCGTGTCCAGGCCACTGTCATGAAATTGCATGAAATTTATGGACGAGTCAGACGCGAAGAGCGGGGTCATGAAGTTGTCCGGGTCGGGCATGTCAGCAGTCCAGACATAGCGAAAGATCTGCACCGCGTCCGAGCGCAGGTAGTCTTCGAACTCGGACCAGTCGGTGATGTAGCGCTCCCTGACCTCCACGCCCGCCTGTTCCCAGCTGCGTCTCACAAATGCCAGCTCGGCCTGGGAAAATGCGGATTTGGTGGCGGACACGATCTCCAGGGGGGGAAGTGTTCCCAGCTCCTCTTTGACCCTTGTTACAAGCTTTCGAGCCTGCTCTGCCCTGCCCTGCTGCGGCTCTCCCGGGGGGGTGTACCCCGGCATGCCCGGTGGAAGGATGGTTGCGGCCGGCTCGAACATCCCGCTGTAGACCTCCTCGACCAGGGCCCCCCGATCAACAGCCAGGGACAGGGCCTTTCGCAGCTCGGGGCGGTCCAGGGGCGGGGCGTCCGCCCTGATCCCGTAGAAGAGCAGGCTCAGGGACGGCCTGTGCAGCAACTGCAGCCCGGGCATGCCCTTAAGCTTTTCCTTGATGGAACCGTAGACCGGCATCTCCTCCAGCATGCCGGCCTGAAAATCCTCCAGTATCGTGCCGACCTCTCCCCCGGGGTAGATCCGGTAATGCACCTCGTTGAGGCGGGCCGGAGTACCGGAGTATCCCGTGAACCGCCGCAGGCGGATCAGGTCGTTGCGGGCCCACTCCACGAACGCAAAAGGGCCGCTTCCCACGGGCTCCTGCCCAAAACGGTCGCCCAGGGCAAAAACCACTTCCCGGGGCACGATCTTGGCCTGGTACATGCCCAGTGCGGTCAGAAAGGGGGTGTGCGGC
>CAZQOG010000060.1:0-15538 GCA_964594925.1 uncultured Desulfohalobiaceae bacterium | reverse complement strand
CTTCTCCAAGGGCAAGGCCGAAGCGTATTCTTCATACGTGAGGGTTTGCCCTTGGAGAAGCAACGCAGTCCAGCGGGGATTTTTCAACGGCCTGCCCTCAGCGCCGGCGGCGGAGCCGTTCAATGGCCAGCTTCAGGCTGTCCTGCATACGGCCGATGGCCTCGGCCAGATCCCCGATCTCGTCATCGGACATGGGCTCGATCTCTGTCTCCAGGTCACCCACACTGATCTTGTCGGTCACGGAGGTCAGGTAGTGAAGCTTCCCCGTCAGCCGATGGCCGAACAGGGACACCACAATGCCGATGGCCACAAAGGCCACCCCCATGATGACCAGGGTCATGAGCAGTGCCTGGCGCATATTGCCCTGGGTGGCGGCCTCGATCGTCCGCAGGGGCTGGTCGAAGCCCTGCTGGGGGGTCAGCATGACCACGCCGTATGGCTGGCCTTCCACGGGAGCGAACGCCACCAGCCACTGCTCCCCACCATCACCTGGAGTCAGCGTCCCGTCGATGCGCCGCCCTGCCAGGGCCTTGTTGAACAGATCGAAAAAGCCGACAGCGGCGTTGCCCAGCGTAGGCTGCATGACGTCTGCAACACTTTGTCCGATAGCGCCGCCTTCAGGATGGACCCAGACCGTTGCCTCTTCCCTGTTCCCCTCTTGCGGCTCCGAGTAGACCACGGCATAGCCGGAACGGGTGATCCCCCCCTCCACAATCTGCATGAGCCCCGGATCGCTGGCGAACTGGTTCCCGGTCAAATAGGGCTTGTTCTGGAGATACAGGCGGAGCTGGTCGGCCATGGCGGCGGTTCTGGCCAGGACCAGATCCTTTCCCGCCTCTATCATGACCTGCTTGCTCTGCGACATGACATTGTTTGCGATCCGGTAGTTCTGCTGCAGTGTCAGCATGACGGCCAGACCACTCAAAACGGAGGGCAGGACAAAAAAGAGCAGGATCATCTTGGCCCGAATTCCCAACCGCCACTTTTTGCCCGTTGGTTCTTCGGGAGTCTCATCCGTACTGCCTTCCTGTGACGGAGCCGGCCGGGACGGAACGGACATCTCTGGTTTGCCGGACGAAGCCCCCTTTTCTGTGCCGTTCCCGGGCTGCTGTGCAGGGATCTTGGTGACCATGCTCAAATGTCCGCAGCTGCGACATTTGAAACGGATGGTCGAGCCTTTGATCTTGTCGGGGTCGACCCTGTACTTTTTGCCGCACTCCTCGCAGATGACGATCATAGCTGACTCCTTCCAACCCGGCTGTTTGCAAAAGTCCTTTTCGTCAGGCCGGTCAACCGGAAATGGCGAGGCGAAAAAAATAAATCTGTCCAGCTCCTGCCGGCGGCCAAAGCGGGTGAAGCTTTTTCATGGTGCCCGGCATGGTCGCTGTGGTGTCTTGACTCGCCCGGGACATGCGCAGGGCGACGTCACGCAAGAAATATCAAAAATAACTGCGCGTCTGCTGAACGTCCCGGCAGCCGCGCTGTTCAGCAAACCTTCCCCAGTGCTCCAAAAAAAACCTTCTCCAGATGTCGTTTCTTTGCGGGCGTTTGACAGTGCACGTCGCCGATAAATTTGATCGATACTTACATGGAGAAGGAAAAACGTTTCAATTTTGGCAAAATGTATCGGCAAGCAGGAACGACAGTATCCTTTCCTGTAAGTATCGACAAAAAGGGGGGACGCAGCACTATCTGACTTTTTTGAGCAAGGCCTGCTGGAAAGCGACCCGTTTCTCTTCCCTAGGGATTTCCCGGGCCAGCATTTCAATCAGCTCCGCGGCGCGCTCAGGAGGAACCTGGTTCACAGCCACCCCCATGTCTTCTGCGGCATCCTCCACCAGAAGCTCGGCAATGGGGCCGCACGCCTTGCTCAGCTCCAGGGTGACCATATCCATGAACTCGCTGCTCAGCATGTCACCCGTGGATCCGACCTCCTGGATAAGGTTGCTTTGGCCAAGGCTGGACACGACCTCGCGCAGTTCCACCATGTCCACACCGACCTTTTCGGAGATCTCATCCAGCGTCCTGGTGCCGTCCATTGCGGCCAGCACCATGAGCATGTCACCGCCAAGCGTCATCTGCGGAAGGTGTGGGCTGATCCTCCGGATGAACACGAGCCCGCCGATCTCTCCCGATGGGATGTCCATGGTCTGTATCTCCTCGGAATCGAAAACTAGCGGCCGCTTCTCCACAGCTTGAGCTCTGTGCGCAGCGCTGAAAACTCGGCAGCGATCATCTTCTTGATCTCCTCCATGGCCAGAGCGAACATCTCATGGGGCTCGAGGTCCTCGAAGTCACGCCCGGAAAATGTCGTCGCAGCCTCCGTACCGGCTGCCGGCCTTTCCCGTTCGGGTGGTGCTGCTGCCGGAGCGGCCGCCTTCTGCCCCTTGATGTCTGTTTTGAGCTTCTTGAACTTGCCAACCAGAGAGAACAGCCGGCGTTTCTTTTCACTCTCGCTCACATCCGGGGCATTGACGGTCACAGCCTCGAGATTCTCGAAGACCTCGTTGAGCAGCCTGAGGGCCTCAGGGTGTGCATTGGCCTTGTGGATCTTGATGTACTTGCCGATGGAGTCGAGCATCTGCAAAAAAACAAGGACGGCTTTGTCGTCTTCATATTCCGGCCTGAGACGCTCGATCTCTTCCCTGAGCTCATCCAGGATATCGTCGGAAATCTCCCAGTCAATGGACAGAAGAATGGACTTGAGGCCGGTCAGCGGAGAGTCAACGCCTGCTGCACCCTGATCCGCGATCTCCTCCCCGTAGACCTCCTCGGGCTCTGAAAACAAGTCCTCAAGCCTGGTCTCGAGCTCATCGGTCATGGAATCTTTGTTGTGGTCAGCCAAGGCGGGACCTCCTCATTGCAGCATTTTTTTCAAGGATATCATGGTCAAAAGGATGATTTTTTTCAATGTGGGGACCACGTTCATCCCTGTCATGGCGCTGGCCTCGAAAAAGGGAACCTTAAGCCTGGAGTTCAACGTGCCCTGCAGAGAGTCCACGGAGAGCAGCGGTATGCCTTGCTTTGCCAGGTCACGCTTGTTGTACTGGATGACCAGCGGAATGGTTGTAATGTCCTTGTCGTAGCTGGTCAGGTTCTCCTCGAGATTTTTCAGGGACTCGATGTTCTGATTCCTCCTGACCTCCATGGAATCCGCCACGAACACCACCCCGTCAACCCCCTTGAGCACGAGCCTCCTGGTGGCGTTGTACTTGACCTGCCCGGGCACGGTATAGAGCTGGATCCTGACATCGTATCCGGATATCTTGCCGATGTTGAAAGGCAGGAAATCGAAGAACAGGGTACGGTCCCCAGAGGTCTTGATCTCCACCATCTTGGTGTTGATCCTGTCCTGGAACTTGTTGTGGATATAGCGCAGGTTGGTGGTCTTGCCCCCCCGGCCGGGGCCATAATAGACGATCTTGGCCTGAACTTCCTTCTTCTTCAGATTAATAAAAGCCATACTGGCCGCATCCTCGCCGAAATCGACAGATGAGGGTTCGCTGCATCAGACAGGGCATCAGTCGGAGATGGTCTTGGTTATCTTTTCGATGGCTTCATTGACCTTGAGCCGCAAGAACCCCAGTGAAATGTCCTCGCCAAAGGTGGTGACCAGCAGAAAATCATCCGAGACCTTGCTGAAGTGGATATTCCCCTTCTTGCCTTTATGGAAGAGCAGGGAGAAATCCTCCTCCCCGACCATCCTGGCCATCTCGTTCACTGCTCCGAAGTTTCCGGCAGCCAGGGCGGCCAGGGAGTAGATATCGTGGCGCTTGTTCCCGGTGTCCAGGCTGACGATGATATTCCCTGCCAGGTCGATCAGAATGGCGCAGTGGACCCCGATACGCATCAGGTCGTCCTGAAGGACTGTTTCGATCTCGTCGAGATCCTTTTGGTCGATTGAATACTCCATCAACGAACTCCGTCTGGTTGTGGACTGAAAAACCATGGTGACCGGACCCCAAAACACCCTGAAGCGTCCCGGGCCATTCTGCCGCAAATCTGCAGCAAAACACCGCGCGAGGAAAATTCACTAGCTTTTATGCTTTTCAGCATCAGTAATCAAGCCTCATTCCTGGCATTTCCGGCCAAAATCGAACCCTGACGGAACATCTCCTGGAAATATTCAATCGCCATTTTCGCCTGACCGGACCGATCTGGCTTCACTGTTGTGGCCTGCGGTCAACTGCGGTATACCCACCACGCAGGCACAAGGCCCGCATCCGATGACCGGATGTGGATAGCCGCGCGAACAATGCAAACCAGGATGCTGCCGCCATGAGCTGGAAAGGGTTCAACGCCTGGATCAAGAAACACCAAGACTTTATAACCGTCAGCCTCGATCAGGGCATGCCCGAAGTGGCGGCAGAGCTGGCAGACAAAATGCTCTCCAAGATGGAGAAGGTCGGGGATGTGGCTGAAAGGAACAACGCCCGGCAGCAGCTGACCACGATGCAGCACACCTTTGAAAACCTGCTCCAGACCGCCAGGCGGATGGAGTCGGAGTTGGAGAGCGAGGATGCCGGCACCGGGAACAACGGATACTCCCTTGAACGGGATGAGGCCGATTCTCCCCAGGAGTGCCGTATCCGGGGAGAAGGGTTCCTCAACCTGGGGCTCTACGCGGAAGCCCTTCCAGATCTGCTGTTTGCCTACGAAAACGGCATCCATCACATCGAAGTCGTCCAGCAGATAGTAACCTGCTATCACCAGCTCGGGCAACCGGACCAGCAGGCCGCCTTCCTCAAGCAGGTCCTTGAAAAACACGGCCTGAGGGGACACGAGCAGGCCAAGCTCTACTTCATGCTGGGCAACCTGTACCTGGGCATGAAAAAGCACGTCCTGGCCAGACAGGCCTTCTGGCAGCTCGCGCAGCTGGATCCCGACTACCCGGGACTGGAAGCCAGGATGGAGCAGATCAAGCAGGTCAAACCCAGCTACACCCACCGCTACGGTTTTTTGATCGAGGAGGAGATGCTGTCCCAGAGCGCTCTCGATGCGGCCAGAACCAAGGCCAAACAGCAGAATCTCCACCTCGACGAGGTCCTGGTCAAGGACTTCGGGATCTCCAGGGAGGATCTCGGGGCCTCCTTGAGCGCCTACTTCAACCTCCCCTTCCAACCCTTCGACCCCACAGCCTCTCCCCCCTTTGAACTTTTCGAGAAGCACAACATCAAGGCGGAGTTCCTCAAGCAGCGCCTCTGGGCCCCTTTGAGCCTGGAGGGCAACACCGTTGAAGTCATGATGAACGACCCGCTGGACATGGCCCTGCAGGACGAGATCAGGTTCATTCTGGGAACGAGCAGGATCGTGAGCAAGGTGGCCCTGCCATCGGACATCGAAGCTTACGTGGACGACATCTTCCAGAAGTTCCATTCCAGCGAGGAGCTCTCCGCCCTGGCCCAGAGCTTTGACGTGGAAACCGAGGCCGCTGCCGAGGATATGGCGGAAGAATCCGAGATCACGGAGTTCGACAGCGAAGTGGTCCGGCTGGTCAATGGTCTGCTCATGGAGGCCCACCGCAGGAATGCCAGCGACATCCATATCGAGCCCAACCCCAGAGGACGCTACCTGCTCATCAGGCTGCGCACCGACGGCACCTGCTTCGAGTTCCAGAAAACCCGGCTCAGCCTGGCCAAACCAATCCTGTCGCGCATCAAGATCATGTCCCACCTGGACATTGCCGAACGCAGGCTCCCCCAGGACGGCAAGATCAAGGTCAAGCTCCCCAATCGCAAGAGCTTTGTGGAGTTCCGCGTCTCCACCTACCCCACTGTGGAAAATTACGAGGACGTGGTGCTCCGCGTCCTCTCCTCCGGCGTCCCCCTCCCGCTGGAGCGCCTCGGCATGCAGGAAGAGGGCCTCAAGGTCTTCAAGGGCCTGCTGTATCGGCAGCACGGCCTGATCCTGGTTTGCGGGCCCACCGGCTCAGGAAAGACCACCACGCTGCACTCGGCCCTGAGCTACATAAACACCCCGGAGCGCAAGATCCTCACTGTGGAGGACCCGGTCGAGATCACCCAGGAGGGGCTCCGGCAGGTACAGGTCCAGACCAAGATCGGGTTGAACTTCCCCCGGGCCCTGCGGTGTTTTCTGCGTTCCGACCCTGACGTGATCATGGTCGGCGAGATGCGTGACCAGGAAACCGCCCGCATCGGCGTGGAAGCCTCCCTGACCGGCCACCTCGTCTTCTCCACCCTGCACACCAACTCGGCACCCGAGACGGTCACCCGCCTGCTGGACATGGACATCGACCCCTTCAACTTTGCAGACTCCCTGATCTGCGTCCTGGCCCAGCGCCTGGTCAAGACGCTCTGCCCCCTGTGCAAGGAACCCTATGCCCCGACCAAGCGGGAGTTCGAGGAGCTGGCTTCTGAGTATGGCCCGTCCTTTGAAGCGGACACCAGGATCTCCTACAGCCCCGAGCTGACCTTGTACCGGCCCAAGGGGTGCCCCCAGTGCGTCAAGGGGTACAAGGGGCGGCTGGGGGTGTTCGAGCTCATGGTCACCAACAAGGACATCCGCGAGCTCATCAAGTTCCGCAAGACCACCGGAATTCTTCGGGACACCGCAGTTGCCGGGGGCATGCGCTCCCTGAAGCAGGACGGGATCCACAAGGTCTTTCAGGGGGTTACCGACCTGCAACAGGTCCGGGTGCTTTCCACATGACGGGCAGTTGGAGGAAACAGTTCTTCGACGGCCGGACTTTTTTTGGACCGCCTGCTGCACAGCGCTTTTTCCACAGACTGAGAACCTGGTGCGGCAAGGGACTGACAAATCGATTGGATTCCCGACCCCTCCGGTGAAGGGCTGGTATGAAACGTGTCAAGGCCTACGCACCCGATGGAGAGAATGTCACCATCGCCTGCCCCGGCTGCGGCGCCATGCGGCATGGCTCCCTGCGCCGGATCAGGGTCTTGAAGCATTCCTTTCTCGTCCGCTGCAGCTGCGGTACCCGCTTCAATGTCGTTCTGGAGCTCCGCAAGGCCTACCGCAAGGCCACCTACCTTCTGGGAACGTTCCGGCGCCCGGCATCAGACCCACTGCCGGTCGTCATCGAAAACCTCTCCCTTGGTGGGGTGGGGTTTTCCCTGGATCCGGATAAAAAGCTCCTGGTTGGCGAGCGGATCACCATCAGCTTCTCCCTGGACGACGCCAGGAAAACACCTGTCACCAGACGGGCCACTGTCCGGCATGTCCATGACGGGTATGCCGGGTGCGAGTTTCAGAGCCACTCCGGTTCTGACCGGGACCTGGGCTTTTATCTCATGCCCTGAGGCGTGCTCCATGCAGGCAATGAGACCAAAACCGCGTCGTGTTTTTCAGGACGGGCCTGACTCCGTGTCCCTGCTCCCCTGAAGCCCGGCTCCTGCCCCACGGGTGGACAGCGCCTCTGGAAGCTGAACCGGAAAGCCCTGCACTGCGGCATTGTCCACGGGTGCGAGTCGGCTTCCTTCACTGGTAAAGAGGATGTAGTAGTAGGCGTCTTCCGGGGCGGTGTTGCCCCGGGCATCCACAACCGTTCCTCTGGGCCTGAAGACCACCCCCAGGACTTCGCCACCCTCCTCCGCTCTGGATCCACCCGGACTCAGGACACGGGCCTGAAACCCGACATGCCGGCAGTAGCTGAGGTCCATTGCCGAGCAGAGACTGGTCCATTTGCTGGAGTCCAGCCGCTCCTCCAGGAGTTGCCGATACCGCTCATAGGCCAGTGCATACGACTGCCCACCAGGGTCCAGAACGGTCAGCATGCGGTAGCCTAGCATGCGCATCCCAGGAGCACTTTCGGGCACATCCTCGAGTGCAGCCTCAATCCTGTGGACGGTTTCCTCACGGAGCACCTCCTTCCACTCATCGAGCTTCCGCCGGTACTCCTGGCTCGGCCTGATGCCGACAAGCTCCTGATATGCCTCGACCACCACCTTGGGATCATCCCGGTGCCGGCTGATCTTCTGCAGGAGATAGCCCTCCCTGCCGCGATCCAGCAGCCTGTCCAGCTGCTGGTCCTGGATCTCACCGTAGCGCTCCCCCAGCTCCACCGCAGCGGCGTACTCTTCCCGTTCGAGAAGCTCGCGCATCTGCTCGAGGATCATGTCCCGGTTCCTTGCGAACTCGATTTGCGGGGAAGGGGCGGCCTCGCGGCGCATGGAGGAGTAGATGCCAAGACCGCCCAACAGGAACAGGGCAAGCAGCAGCAGAGCCGAGACGATGCGAAACCTCATCCCGTAGTTTCCCGCGGCCAGCTTGCGCAGGACAAGGGCCAGCAAGATGATGAACAGCAGGGCCACAACGCCGAAACGCACAATCATGATTGCCTCGGATGATTCAAAGCCATGAAAGGTTTTTGTGGCAAGGGGCCGGCCACGTGGGCTGAGGCTGGAGGCTACCCCTCGGCGAGAGGAAGCATGCACACACAGCTTGCATCCGTGTCCCTGCCCTGCTCCTTGGCGCGGTACATGGCCTGATCGGCCTTGCGGATCAGCTCTTCGGCATCCTCTCCGTGTTCCGGATAGACTGCAATGCCTATGCTGGCTGAAATGTGCAAAGTGTGCCCATCCACGGTGAACGGCTCCTCCAGTGCCTTACGGACCTTCTCTCCAGCTGTTCTGGCCCCGTCGGGGCTCTCAATATCCGCGATGAGCACGAAGAACTCGTCACCACCCATGCGGGCCACGGTGTCCGTCCTGCGGACAACCCCCTCCAGCAGGCGTGCTACCGATTTCAGCAGCAGGTCGCCCGCAGCGTGTCCCATGGTGTCGTTCACGGACTTGAAGTCGTCAAGGTCCAGCACCATGACGCCCATGATCCTATTGTAGCGTATGGCCCGGGCCATGGCCATGTTCAGCCGGTCCGCAAAGAGCGCCCTGTTGGGAAGCCCGGTCAGCATGTCGTGGTAGGCCATGAACCTGATGGTCTCCTCGGCCTTTTTCTGCTCGGTGACGTCGCGCAGCATGAGCACATACCCCACCAGGGATTCCCCCTTGTCCCGGATACCCGAAACCACGGCGCGGATATAGCGGGTTTCCCCCTCGAGCCGGCGCTCGAAATGGACCGTGTGTCGCTGGTGGTCATGGATGAGCAGCTGCGCTGCATCCAGCAGCAGGGCAGGGGCGACGCCGATATTCTTTAATATTTCCGTCAGCGCCTGCCCGTCGATCTTTTTGCTGCCGTATCCCAGGATTTCACCCGCGGCGGGATTGGCATAGGTGACCACAAAGCCGTCGTTTGCAGCAACAATGCCCGTGTCGATGGACGAGGAGAGGATGTTGTCCAGATAGATCGTCTTTTCGAAAAGGCTCTCGACGGTCTCCCTGAGCTGCACGTCCTTCTCCTGGATGACCTCCTTGAGTACCTCCACGTAGCGCCCCTCCAGGCCGCGGACGATGTCCGTCTGGGTGAGAATCCCCTCGATTTCCCCTTTTTTGTCCACCACCACCAGGCGCCTCACGCCATGTGTTTTCATGACCTTGGCCGCTGTGTGGACCGGGGTGTCCACCCTGGAAATCAGAACCGGAGCGGACATGACCTGGGAAAGTGGGATGTCGGTGACGTCTTCGTGCTCCTGGACCAGCCTGGCCACGTCCCGTTCCGTCAGTATGCCCACCGGCCGGTTGTCCTGGGCCACGATCACGCAGCTGATGGCCTTGGCGGCCATCCTGTGCATGACCTCGCCAAGAAGGGTCTTCGGGGATGTGGTGTACACCATCCTGGTCATGACCTGAAAAATCTTCTTGATCTCCAGAAAGTGCTCCAGCCCCAGATGCGCGACCAGGTTGGACTCCGTGACCACCCCGATGGCCCGTCCCGTGTCATCCACGACCACGAGGTGGCGCAGCTGGTTGGTGGCCAGGAGATTGTACGCTTCGTAGACGAAGGTATCCCGCGTAACCGTTACCAGGGGTGCGCTCATGACCTCACTGATGGGGCGGCCCAGAAACCCGTTTCTGTGCTGCACCATGGATCGAAGAATGTCCCGCTCCGTGAACATTCCCTTGGGGACGAACCCATCGAGCACCACCACGCACGAGATCTGCTCCCTGCGCAGAATGCCAACGGCCTCGGACACCTGTGTCTCCACAGTGACCGCAACCACCCGGGGGGAGAGGATATCTTTGATTTTTCTCTTCAATATCATACAGACGCCACATCTCAGTTGATCGCGGTCAGCATCGCTGCGGGTTGCCCGGCTTCCATCTTTCAAGGACTCTGACTTTTCTGATTGTCCAAAATGACAATGATCATCCCTTGTCACAATGAAGCTTTCATCAGGAAGACTACAGTCTTGTTCACTGACTGTAAGACCTGATTAGAACAGACACCATCCGCGGGTCAACCAGTGGCTGAAGAGCGAGATCTCTTTTGCCCTGCGCACCTGGACCAACCTGCCGGATCGACAGGACCGACCACTGGGCCTCCAGAATGCAATACATTCTTTTACCTTGACCTTCCGTATCCATTGGAGGATATTCCCTGGTAATGATCGGATAATTCTTTGACCCTTCGAGCAGAGAGCGGTCTGCACGGTCCTGACATCCGATCGTTTGGCAGGGGGGATTGTTCGTTCAATGTCAAGAAAGGAGGGACCACAATGCAGGGTTTGACCAAAAAAATTCTGACGGCTGCGGCGTGCCTTGGCTTGCTTGGATTGATCAGTGCGCAGGCGTGGGGGGTTTGTTTCCCGCTTGTTTCTGAACGGGTGGTCATCCCCTACGGCCAGCATGGAAGCGGCTGGTACACAGGGCTGGCCATCACCAACCTCAACACCGTGAACGCCACAGAATCCGTGAGCGTGCTGTTCTATGAAACAGACGGGGACTTCATGGACTCAGTCAGCATCGGCATTCTCGATCCAGGCGAGCAGTACGTGGCACCAGTCGATGCCATCCTTGGGGGAGCTCCCAGCACCGAGCGTTTCTGGATGCTCGTGACACATGGCGGCGATGCGGAGCTTGCGGTCACCGAGTTCGTCTGGAACGACGGGAACGGGTTTGGGTTTCAGAGCTACAACTCCGAGACATATCAACAAACTATATGTTTTGAGGTCCCAGAGCTCATCCTCCTTGACCCGGAATTCTAACAATAAGAACCGGAGCCGCTATCAGCGGCTCCGGTTCTTATCTCCTCTCTCACCCAGCAATATCTTTGTTTCAAAAGATAGACATTGCAACAACGCAACCTTTCAGAGCTCCGCTCTTTTAAGCCCCGGCCGGTTACCGCAGATATTCATCCTTTCCAAACAAGAACCTGGAAACGTCGTGCAGCTGACCCGGAGATCAGGCGGCCTGCCCGGTCCCGTGCCGCAGGATGAGGTCATGGAGTGATTCCCGCTGCTCGTGCCGCATGCCGGTGAACTCGATGCCGCACCGGCGGATCTTCTTTTTGTCGAAGGAGGAGGTCTTGACCGGAAAGTCGAACACCACTGTGTACTGCACATCGGAAAGATGGACCGGCCCCCCCAGGACAAAGATGTCCATCCTGTCCTGAAAGCTCAGCCTGCCCTCTCCCTCTTTGTAGTAAAAGGCCAAGCCTCCCTCACTGATGTCGATGAGGTTTCCGGTCTGATCCTTGAACGCGCCAAGGACCACGTAGGGCCGACCACTGAGCCTGTAGCGGGGGTGCTTTCTGCGTTCCCGGTGCACGGATCGTTTCCGGGTATCCATGACGGTTCCCTCCTGCGGCAAAAGGGTCTTTCATCTTCGTTTGTAATACGACAAAAAACAGCACCAGTCCATCCCCCCGGCAAGAATTTCTGTCAGCCGGGGCTTGCCTGCCAAAGAGACAAAAAAACAAACAAAATTAAGGAATTAAAACGCACGGACTCGACTGGGCATATATGCCCACAGCCTCCAAGTGTTGGCTGTCACTGTCCTCTTGAACCGGATGTACCACAAAAAAACAGCCGACCGGAAATTCCGATCGGCTGTTTGCTTGCGGTGGCGGGGCCGACGAGACTCGAACTCGCGCCCTCCGGCGTGACAGGCCGGCGTTATAACCAGCTTAACTACGGCCCCGCAAATCGTTCTATTGGTGGGCGGAACAGGGCTCGAACCTGTGACCCTCGGCTTGTAAGGCCGATGCTCTCCCAGCTGAGCTATCCGCCCGCCTCACCTCGAACAAAGGAAGGCATTCCTATCCAGTGACGCTGCTGCTGTCAACAGGAAAATCCATCCGGGACAAAAAATCAATCCCCAGGAGCGTCCTGACCGTTCTGCATGTGCCAGCCCTTGAGCAGCCCGAAGCAGCCGGCCAGCATCATGTCCCCCCCCGGAGCGGGAAACTCGACCGGCAGGCCGGCAAGCATGTCCCGCTGGGGACCGAGGACCACGGTGTGGCCGAAACCCTCTGCCCCGGCTGGAAGGTCACGGACCATGCACCCGTGGCCCCTGTCCTGGAAGACCTCCATCCCCGCCAGGGAGCCCGACCGGAACCTTTTCAGCTGCTCCCAGAGGGTGTCCCGGTCCAGCAGCCCGGTGTGGTGCTCGTACACGCCCCAGACCCTGTCCCGGAAGACCAGGAAGGCGATGGTGTGGCTGTTGCCCAGGTTGACCACCAGCACGCCCTGCTCCCTGCTCCTGGCTTCGATCTCCGGCACGAACAGGGCCCCAAGCACGGCGATGGCTCCTGTGTCCGAGACCGGCCCCCCTCCTGTCTGCTGCTGCAGCACCCTGAGCCGGGTCAGCTGCTCGGGCGCCTCCCGAAAGAGCAGCCCGGACATCCTGCCGTCCGCCTGGCGCAGGAACGACTCCCAGAGCTGGAAACGGCCAAGCCGGTTGCTGCTTCCGGGATGGAAGCCGTGATCCTGGGCCGCCGCCAGGACCAGGTCGGGGTAGGCAAGCCCGGCCTGGGCCAGCAACCCCCGCCAGAAGGCAGGGTCGAAATCGGACAGGTGCACGGCCACGTGGTCCGGTGGGCAGACACGACTGAGCTCGATGCCCTTGTCCTTGAGCCCGGCCGGGTCGTCGGCCAGGGCCAGGGCCGCCTCTGGGTGGGCGGCCACGGCAAGGCCCGCCTCCAGGTGGGCGGAGAGGTCCCGGGAAAAGCCCCCGCCCATGTTCCGGCCAAAGAGGTAGATGGGACGTCCCTGCCCGGTCAGCGACCTGATGCGCTGCCCCACCATTCTGGCCGGGGAGGGGAGCACGAGCTTGGGGCAGTTCTCCAGCCGCTCCCCCTTGATGTACAACAGGGCGTCCTGCGTCCCCGAACCAATGTCCAGGCAAAGGATGTTCTTCATGGAAGACCGCGCTTCATACCCGTGTTTCGAGTCTGCAATGGGAAACACTCCCCGATCAGCTGAAAACCAGCTCCCCGTCCGTGACGTCCACCTCTACGGAGGTGCCGTCCTGGAGCCTGCCCGAAATGAGCTCCTTGGCCAGGGGCGTCTCCACGTGGCTCTGCAGGAAACGCTTGAGCGGACGGGCCCCAAATACCGGGTCGTAGGCCTCCCGGGCGATGAAGGTCTTGGCCTCCTCGGTCATGGACAGGTCGATTTTGCGCTCCTCGAGGCGCTCGCGCAGCCCGGTCAGCTGGAGGTCGATGATGGCCTTGAGCTGCTCCATGAGCAGGGGCTTGAAGAGCACCACATCGTCGACCCGGTTCAGGAACTCGGGCCGGAAGTGGTGCCTGAGGGTGGCCATGACCTCCTCGCGCACCCCCTCCTGGAACGCCCCCTCCCCGGTAATGCCCTCCAGCAACGTGGTGGAGCCCAGGTTGGAGGTCATGATGATGATGGTGTTCTTGAAGTCCACGGTCCGACCGTGGCTGTCCGTGAGCCTCCCGTCGTCAAGGATCTGGAGCAGGGTGTTGAAGACGTCGGGATGGGCCTTCTCGATCTCGTCGAAGAGCACCACGCTGTAGGGCTTGCGCCGCACCGACTCGGTCAGCTGCCCGCCCTCCTCATAGCCCACGTATCCCGGAGGGGCGCCGATCAGCCTGGCCACGGTGTGCCGCTCCATGTACTCGGACATGTCCAGGCGGACCATGTTCTCCTCGGTGTCGAACAGGGCCCGGGCCAGGGTCTTGCACAGCTCGGTCTTGCCCACGCCGGTGGGACCCAGGAAAATGAATGAACCGATGGGCCGGCTGGGATCCTTGAGACCGGCCCGGGCCCGGATCACGGCGTCGGCCACCGCCTCCACGGCCTCGTCCTGGCCCACGACACGCTCGTGCAGCACGTCGGGCAGGCGCATGAGCTTCTCGCGCTCGCCCTCCAGGAGCCTGGACAGGGGGATGCCGGTCCAGCGGGATATGATGTCGGCCACGTCGTCCGGCCCCACTTCCTCGCGCAGCAACTGCTGGGCCCCGGCCTCCTCGGCCAGCCGTGCCTCCCGCTCGGCGATCTCCTTCTCCAGCTGGTTCAGCCTGCCGTACCTGAGCTCGGCCGCACGGTTGAGATCGTAGTTGCGCTCGGCCTCCTCGATCTCCAGGCGGGTCTGCTCCAGCTCGCCCTTGACCCGGCGCAGCCCCTCGATGGTGCTTTTTTCCTTTTCCCACTGGGCCATCAGACCGGTCTGCCTCTCTGTGAGGTCGGCCAGCTCCTTCTCCAGCTTTTCCAGGCGCTCCCTGGAGCTTGGGTCGGTTTCCCGGCGCAGGGCCTCCCGCTCGATCTCCAGCTGCATGATCTTGCGGTTTATCTCGTCCAGGTCTGCCGGCAAGGAGTCGATCTCGGTGCGGATCATGGCCCCGGCCTCGTCAACGAGGTCGATGGCCTTGTCCGGGAGCTGCCGGTCGGTGATGTAGCGGTGGGAAAGGGTGGCCGCGGTGACCAGGGCGCTGTCGCTGATGCGCACCCCGTGGTGCACCTCGAAGCGCTCCTTGAGCCCCCGCAGGATGGAAATGGTATCCTCCATGGTGGGCTCCTCCACCAGGACGGGCTGGAAGCGTCGCTCCAGCGCCGGGTCCTTTTCCACGTGCTTTCTGTACTCGTCGATGGTGGTGGCGCCGATGCAGTGCAGCTCGCCCCGGGCCAGCATGGGCTTGAGCAGGTTGCTGGCATCCATGGCCCCCTCGGCCTTGCCCGCCCCCACGATGGTGTGCATCTCGTCGATGAACATCAGGATGCGCCCCTCTGACTTCTGGACCTCCTTGAGCACGGCCTTGAGGCGTTCCTCGAACTCGCCCCGGTACTTGGCCCCGGCAATCAGGGAGCCCATGTCCAGGGCGAACACGGTCTTGTCCTTGAGCCCCTCGGGCACGTCCTTCTTGAGGATGCGCTGGGCCAGACCTTCGACGATGGCCGTCTTGCCCACGCCTGCCTCGCCGATGAGCACGGGGTTGTTCTTCGTGCGGCGGCAGAGGACCTGGACCAGGCGCTCGATCTCGTCCGCCCGGCCGATCACCGGATCCAGCTCGCCGTTCTTCGCGAGCTCGGTGAGGTCGCGGCCGAAGCTGTCGAGGGCCGGCGTCTTGCTGCGACCCTTGCGTGCCTGGCCGGCGGCGGAGGGACCGCCCGACTCGGCCACGCCCGGCTCCATGCCTTCGGGCGCCTCGTCCGGCTCGACGCCGGCGCCGAGCAGGTTCAGCACCTCCTCTCGCACCTCTT
>CAZQOG010000059.1:0-15600 GCA_964594925.1 uncultured Desulfohalobiaceae bacterium | reverse complement strand
CAAAGTGCTCCGGCTCCAGAACCGGGAACTTGAGGGTGGAGGCAAAGGCTCCGGGGCGCTCCTGCCGGCGTGCCTCTTGCCACAGGGGCACCCGGTCGGGCGTGAGGCCGAGCAGGGTGTACAGGGCCGTGTCCAGGGCAATGCCGTCAGCGGCTGAGCCGAGCAGCCCGAAATCGAGCCGCCTGCCGTGGATGGGGCCGGTAGTGTGCATGGCCTGGACCCCGTCCACAAGGTGCAGGGTGTGGGGGAGGTGGTCGCCGATTCCCAGGATCAGGCGGGAGAACCGCCCCGGATCGTTGCCGACCCTGGCATGGGCCAGGGCCTTGCGCAGGCCCACCACGCACCCGAAGAGGTTCTTGACGCAGCCGCTGACCCGCATCTGTGCGTGGGCCTTGAGCTTGGGGACATTGACCAGCAGGTCGCACTCCAGGGCCGGGGCGGCAATAACTGCGGACCTACCGTCCGGGAGTGCGACCCGCCGGCCGCGGTCAAAGCCCACCAGGGTCACGGGCAGGCGCGACAGGACCCTGGCCAGGCCGGAACGGGCGGCCACGTACCTGGCCGAGCCAAAGGCCGGGGAGTCCCCCACCTGCACCGTGTCACCCCTGGCCAGAAAGAAGCCGCACACGGCAAGGACCACCCCCGGGTGGGTGCAGGAAATCCCGGCGTTGGCGGCAGTGATCAGGTTGGGCTTGACCAGGACGCGCAGTCCGTTCCCCAGTCCCCCGGTCACGGCCTGGAGCAACCCTCCCACGGTGCGGTCGAGGGCGTTCTGGGCGTAATCGGGCTGCTCGATGAGATGGACTGGGAGATGGACTGGAGCGGGCACTATTCCTTCCCCAGAACAGCGTGCAGCTTCCGGCCGACCTCGTCCACTGTGTAGGGTTTCATGAGCACGTTTTTGAAGCCGTGGCGCTCGTAGTGGGCCATGACCGGGTCCTGGGAGTAGCCGCTGGAGACAATGGCCCTGACGTGGGGGTCGATGCGCAGCAGTTCCTTGATCGCTTCTTTGCCACCCATGCCCCCGGGAATGGTCAGATCCATGATGACGGCGTCAAAGGGGCGGCCCTCCTGCAGGTGCCTGGTGTAGAGATCAATGGCTTTTTGACCGTCAGGGGCGAAGTCGGGCTGGTAGCCGAGGTAGTCGAGGGTCTCCTTGAGGATGTCGCGGACGCTTGGCTCGTCGTCCATGACCAGGATCTTCCCCTGCCCGGCCGGGGTTGCCTGGGGCTCGGCGGACTGCTGTTCCGGGGCTGCGCCGGCTGCGGGAAGCTGGAGGCGGAAGGTGGCGCCATCGCCTGGCTTTGAATCAACTTCCAGGTGACCGCCGTGGTTCTTGACGATGGAGTAGGCCGTGGCCAGGCCCAGGCCGTTGCCCGTGTCCTTGGTGGTGAAGTAGGGGTCGAAGATCTGCTGGTGCAGGTTTTCCGGGATGCCCACCCCATGGTCGATGACGGATATCTGAACGTACCGGCCGGGAAAGAGGGGCAGCCCGGAACCGTCCCCCACCTCCAGGTTTTCGACCCGGATGTGGATCTCGCCCCCGTTGGGCATGGCCTGGTCGGCATTGATGACCAAGTTGTCCACCACCTGGACGATCTGCCCGTAATCAACGTTGGCCGGCCACAGGTCCTCCTGGATGGAAAAGGTGCAGCGCACGTTGGACCCCCTGAGGGAGAAGGTGGCCGAGTCCATGATCAGATCCCCGATGGAGGTGCTCTCCCGCACGGGCATACCGCCTTTGGAAAAGGTCAGCAGCTGCTGGGTGAGCTGCTTGGCCCGCATGGTGGCCCCTTCGGCTTCGGTGAGCTTGCCCCGGACCCCCTCGGCATTGGAGCTGTCGAGTCTGGCCAGGATGATGTTGTTCAGGATGGCGGTGAGGATGTTGTTGAAATCGTGGGCGATTCCTCCAGCCAGCACCCCCAGGGATTCCAGTTTTTCCGAGCGCAGGCGCTCGAACTCCCGCTGCCTGCGTTCCGAGACATCCCGGAAGACCAGGACCGAGCCGATGATCTCGTTGCGGCTGTCGTAGATGGGGGCCAGGCAGTCCTCGATCTCGATCTCGCGCTGGTCCCGGGTGAGCAGCACACCGTTTTCCGGGAGCTCGATGCAGGCGCCCTGTTCACTGACTTGGAGCTGTGGCCCGGGCAGCGGGGACTTGGTGTCCACGTCCACGATCGGGAAGACCTCCTGCAGCTCCCGCCCTCTGGCCTCGTCCTGATCCCAGCCGGTGAGATCCTCGGCCACCGTGTTCATGAGCATGACCTTGCTCCGGGTGTCCATGGCCATGACTCCGTCCCCGATGCTGCGCAGCGTGACCGCCAGCAGCTCCTTTTCAGCTGCCAGGGCGTTTTCCGCCGCCTCCTTCTTCGCCACCTGGCGCTTGAGCATCAGGTTGGTCATGGACAGCTCTTCGGTTTGCAGCAGCAACCGCCGCTCCAGGTCTTCATGCCTGGCCAGCATTTGCGACTCGGATGCCTTGCGCTTGGTGACGTCGCGCACGATGCAGACAAGACCGATCTTTTCACCCTGGCCGGGCAGGGAGGCCACGAGCTCGGCAGGAATGGCGGTGCTGCCGGAACCGGTCAGCTCGAGCTCCAGTCGAACGGCCTGGTGGTTGTGGCCTGCTCCACGCAAGGGCGGGCTGCTGCGGATGGACTGCCGAACCAGGGTGTCCAGGTCATGGCCGACCACGTCTTCGACCAGGCGTCCGGTCAGGTCCACGCCTTCCCGGCCAAGCATGATTTCCAGGGCTGGGTTGTACAGGATGACCCTGCCGTTCTCCGAGCTCACCAACAGGCCCTCCCCCAGGGAGTCCAGGACCACGGTCAGGTAGGACAAGGCTTCCTTGAGATCCCGGGTGGCCGCTTCGATCTCCCCGGTTCGGCTTGAAAGGAGCTGGTCTATGCGCCGGGCCAGCTCCTCCAGGGTCAGGGCCAGGTCACCGAGCTCATCCGGAGGCCGGGCAGTGAAGGGGGTCCTGTAGCGGCTGTTGGCGAGCTGATCCGCGTACCGTGTCAGTCCGTCAAGGGGCCCGGCAATGCGCCTGATGTACAGCAGAACGCCCAAGGAGCTGCTCAGGAACACGGCCAGGGCCACGAGCAGGATGGTGCTCACCGTGTTTCGGATGGCAGGGCGCAGCACGGCCGGGTCCATGCCGAGGCTGAGAGTGCCCGCGCTTTTGTTCAGGACGGGAGTGGTCACATTCAGGACCCGGCCGAAACCGTCCAGGGTGACCTCCTGGACCACGGGCCGGCCGGAGTGCCCCTTCTGCAAATGAGGGGCAGTGCGGAGAGCGTCCTGGAGCACAACAGGAAAGGGGGAGGCAAAGGTGTGGGCAATGACCTGGCCCTGGGGTGAGGCCACAAAAGCATACCGAACCCCTTCAATGGAGGGCAGCTGCTCGATAAGGGGCTTGATGGCGGCGCCCTCCCGGCCTGCAAACAGCTCCGGACGTGAGCCGATGATCGTCTCGGAGATGACTGCGGCCCGGTTTAGGAGCTCGTTTTCGTGCTGCGAGACGGCCATCCAGGCGGCAGCAGCCGCAACAAGGGCGCAGACGATCCCGAGTATGAGGATTGTCAGCAGCAGTACTTTTCTAAACAGTCTGGAACGGATCATTGTGGCCTGGTGGTCGGGGTGAGCAGGGGGCACGCTGTGTCGCCAGGCCCTGCCAGGAATCACAATCAGGGTGCACGGCAAGGAGCACCCGGAAGCAGGTCGGGCAGGGGTGGCAGTGGCAGCAGGGCGGGCAGGCGGCCTTGGTACAGGGCCTCTGGGCAGAGAATCTGCCTGTCCCGCGTCAAACAGTATCAGGGTCCTGCTGCGGGTATATGCTGGTGGGATTATACGCTGCAGAAAAGTGAATGACAATCACCCTGCCGCCAGGTCACGCCTCCGGGAGGCATTTGGGTACTCCCCGGGCGATCAGGCGCAGGTGTTGTTTTTCCTGCCGGGCGAGATCGAGAAAAGCGGGCTGCTGGTCTTCTTCGCACTGCTGCGCCAGAACGCGGTACAGGTCGAATGCCCTGGTTTCCACTTCCAGGGCCAGCTCGGCGAGCTCCAGGCAGGAAGCCGCCCTTTCTCCGGAGAAAAGATCCAGGGCCTCCTCCAAATCCTGTCCTCCCTCTACAATATTTCCCGGCAGGGAATCAAAGAGCGTGTCAAAGGGCGGTGGATCCTGTTGGGTCTGCTTCCAGATTCCATGGATGACCCTGGCATGGGCGCGTTCCATCCGTGCCAGGGTCCCGATGGTTTCCCCCAGGGGGAAGTCGGGCCAACGGCTCAGGATGGTGGTGTACAGCCGCCAGGCACCTTTCTCCATCTCCATGGCCTTGTGCAACAGGGACGGCACGTCAGACACACCGGCAAAGATTGCGACCCGGGGCAGGCCGTCCAGGACATTTCCCTCCCAGGCGGCTATGCCGCCGTCCAAGCTGAAAAGATCCTTGAAGGCTGGACCTTCGCGGTCGCTGAGAAGTCTGGCTGCGGCCATGGAGCGTCGTCCGCTGTGGCAGTAGAGGATGGTCGGCTTGCCGGGGTCGATGTCATCCAGGCGTTCCTCAATCTCCGGCAGGGGGATGAACACGGCTCCGGGGATATGCCCGGCCCTGTACTCCTGGGGCTGGCGAACGTCCAGGAGGGTGTATTCGTCTTCGGCGTGTTCGGCCCTGAAGGACTCCAGTTCCCGGGACGACATCAGAGCAATGCGGTCCATGCTCCTGCCCTCACCCAAGCTCCATCCGTTCCATCAGGCTGGTGAGCTGCCGGCCCAGGCTGGTCTGGCGTGCGATCTCCCTCTCCACGTTGGTGATGCCCTTGAGCACTGTGGAGTGGCGGCGGTTGAAGCGCTGTCCGATGTCCTTGAGGGACAGGTCGGTGTGCTGGCGGGCCAGGTAGAAGGCGGTGTTGCGTGCCAGGACCACGTTGCGCTTGCGGCTGCGGGAGCGCAGCCGTTCAAAGGGGATGTCGAAGTTGTGGCTGACAAAGGTGGTGATGGCCTCGATGTCGGGGGAAAGGATTTCCCTGGCGTAGTTGGAAAGGGTGTCCCTGGCGATGTCCATGGTGATGCCTTGATTGAGGAGCCTGGCCTTGAGGGCCATGTTTTTCAGGCAGCTTTCCAGCTGCCTGATGTCGGAGCTGATGTTCTTGGCCACATAGGCGCCCACGTCCGTTGGGATGTCGATCTGGAAGCGCCGGGCCTTGGCCTGGACGATTTCCAGCCGGAATGCGTAATCGGGTTTCTGGATGGTGGCCAAAAAGCCCGAGCTGAAGTAGGAGGCCAGCTGGCTGTCCAGCTTGACCAGCTCCTTGGGCAGGAAGGAGCAGGTGAAGACCACCTTCTTGCCGTTTGACTCCAGGGACTTGATGGTCGAGAGCAGCTCCTCCTGCGTCTTTTCCTTGCCCTGGAAAAAATGGACGTCCTCCAGCAGCAGGATGTCGATGGAATCGCGGTAGCGGGCCTTGAAGGTGTCCAGCTCCCGGGCTTTGATGGCCGTGATCATCTGGTTGGTGAACTCCTCGCTGGAAACGTAGCCCACGCGGATGGGCCGGGAGGCGTTTTGGCCGCAGTAGAAGTTGCCGATGGCCTGGATGAGGTGGGTCTTCCCCAGCCCGGGGCCGGAGCAGAGGAAGATCGAGTCGGCCGGCATTGTCTCCTGGCACAGGCTGGTGCAGGCAACATAGGCCAGCTGGTTGCACGGGCCCACCAGGAAGTCGTCAAAGGAGAAACGCCAGTTGCTGAAGGTGGATGGCTTGTACACATAGTCCAGGGGCAGGGCGGCTGCCGGGCGGGGTGTGGCCTGGATGACCGGGGCCTGGGGTTTGGCGGACCCCCCGTTGGAGGTGCTCAGACAGATCTCCGGCCGCGTGCCCAGGGCCTCGCAGGCAACCTTTTCGATGACGTCCATGAGACGGTCCCTGACCCAGGAGGCGACAAACTCGTTTGGGGCCCTGAGGAACAGGCAGTCGTCGCGAAGCTCCCCCTGGAGCGGCTTGATCCAGACCTGATAAATCCCGGGTTTGAGAAATTTTTCCAGATTTTCCTGAATTTTGGGCCACGTTGTTTCCATGGGGACGGACACTACTGCCGGGACGGACAGGACCTCAAGAGATGAATGACTCAAAGAAGCCACATGTTACAGCATTGTTTTCTACAGCGTAACATTTTGATTTACATGATAATATTGAAAGTATTTGTCATTTCGGTGTCAGCAGGCTCCCTGTCCAAATCGGGGCTGTCCGGGTACTCTCGGCCAAACGACCAGGAAGAATCGACACCTGTGGAACACGTTTTCAACAGGGTAATTTTCAAATTTCTTCAAATTGCTTAAAATTTCAAAATAAATGTCGACCAGCGAGGGGGAAGAATCAAGAAGAGGGGGGAGGAAGATGGGCTGGAAGCTCGAAGCTGGAAGCTGGAAGCAAGAGAAGACTAGCTCAAAGCTCAAAGCTGAAAGCTCAAAGTAAGAGAAGAAGGGAGAAGCTGGAAGCAAGAAGAGATGGGAGAAGCTGGAAGCTGGAAGCATGAAGAGATGGGAGAAGCTGGAAGCTGGAAGCAAGAAGAGATGGGAGAAGCTGGAAGCTGGAAGCTTGAAGCAAGAGAAGAAATTTGAGGCTGGAGGCTGGGTGTAGGGGCACGTTGTACGTGCCCTTCTTCAGCTTCTTTTGTGTCTTGCTTCCAGCTTCCAGCTTCGAGCTTCCAGCCCCTCTTCACTCTTTCTTGTCCCTTCCGGCGCGTTTGTCCAGGTGGCGTTTGGTGAGGCCTGCTGCCAGGCCGCAGATGAGGCCCATGGCCAGGGCGCGGCCCACGTCCAGGCCGAACCAGCCCGCGATCATGCCGATGGATCCGCCGATGAGCAGGCCCCTGAGCACAGGGCCGATCTCAAAGCCCTGGGGTGGCTGATCAGGCATCTTCACCCTCCGGCCGGTCCGGGGTCAGGGAGTCTGTCTGGACCAGCTCCCGCAGGTCTGGGTGCATGGAGAGCAGGGAGAGGAACTGGGAGGTGCGGTGGTCGAGCCTGAGCTTGAGGATCTCGAAGGTGCGCCGCATGATCAGGTATCCCATGCCCGGGTTGTCGTCGAGCACCTTCAGGAGCTTGTCCCGGGGGATGATCAGCACCCTGCAGGGCTCGGTGCAGACCGGGTTGTAGGAGTAGGTCCCGCTGGGGAGCAGGGAGTACCAGCCGAACACATACCCGGGCTTGAGCGCGGACAGGGAGATCGAGACCAGGGGGGAGATGTCGTCCTCGAGCACGGCCTTGCCCTCGAGCAGGCAGTAGAGGTTCTGGGCGGGTTGTCCTTTCCGGTAAATGACGTCATTTTCCTTGTACTCGGTCTCTTCTATCAGCGGAAGGATCAGCTCCAGCTGTTCCAGGCTCAGGTCCTGGAAAATGAGGATGTTCTTGAGTTGGCTCGGGGTGATCATTGGTGCGTTCTCCTTGTGGCGTGATGGATCCTGCCTAGCGGCCCAGGAGGAAGAACAAGATGAGCAGGCCGGCTGCTGCGGCCGCGCTCAGGCCGATGGGCACTGTGCGGGTGTCGATGCTGTCCCGCAGGGTGAGCTTCCTGTCTTCAAGGCTTCCTGCCTTGCCGCCCAGAACCCAGATGGGCAGCATGGCTGCGCAGGCAACGTGGTAGGCGCCGTTTCTGGTAGTCCGCGCCAGCGCGGGAACGAACTCCGTCGTGAACAGGCGCTCGACGTTTTTGTTCAGGCTGTTCAGCACGCTGTCGAAAAAGCGGTACCCGAGCCTGCCCCCCTTGCGGTAGAACCAGTCCGCGTCGAGGTTCACGGCGCGGACCTCTGCCGGATAGAGACCTGACAGCATGAGCAGGGTAAAGGCCAGGGCGGAGAAAAACAGCAGCTGCATCTGGTCCAGAACGTGGGCCCCGGTATAGGGAACGTAATTCACCTCATAGGGCAGCAAGGCATACAAGGGGCCGGGGTAGACACCGATACCGATGCACAAAAAAGCCGCGAGACCCATGGCCAGAAGCATGTTCCAGGGAGCTTCCCTGACCCGGTGCCCGGCGTCGTGCCCGTAGAAGGCAAAAAAAGGGATCTTGATGCCTGAATGGTGGAAAACACCGGCGGAAGCAAAGACCAGGGTAAACCAGATCAGGACCATGTGCTCCTTGGCCGCAGCCGAAACGATCAGCGACTTGGAAACGAAGCCGCTGGTCAACGGGAAAGCAGAGATGGAAGCCGCACCAACAATGCAGAACAGCGCTGTCCAGGGCATGGACTTGTAGAGCCCGCCAAGGTCGGTGGCGTTGATCTTGCCGGTGCGGTGCATCACCGCTCCCATGCTCATGAAGAGCAGGGCCTTGTAGAGGATGTGGGCAAAGGCGTGGGCGCAGGTGCCGTTTATGGCCAGCTCGGTGCCGATGCCGATGCCCACCATCATGAACCCCACCTGGTTGATGAGGGAGTATGACAAGACGCGCCGAAGGTCGTTTTCAATAACCGCATAGAAGATGGGGAAGGCGGTCATCAGGGCGCCGATGTAGATGAGCGGCTCCGCACCCGGAAAGGCTCGGACCAGGACATAGACCGCGCTCTTGGTGGTGAAGGCGGACAAAAAGACCGTACCGGTGGGGGATGCTGCGGGATAGGCATCGGTGAGCCAGGCGTGGAGAGCGGGCCAGGCGGCGTTGACGCCGAAACCGAGAAAAATGAGCAGCGATGACAGGCCGTTGTCCAGCCCGATGTACCCAAAGGCCAGGGAGCCCGTCTCCTGCAGGCGCAGCACAATGCCGAACAGCAGGCACAAGCCTCCGGCGGCATGGACCAGCATGTAGCGGAAACCAGCCGCCCGCGACTGCTTTGTGCTGTGCGACCAGATGACCATGGCCGCTGTAAGGGTCAAGGCCTCCCAGAACAGGAACAGGGTCAGCATGTCCCCGGCAAAGACCACGCCCTGCACGGCACCGGCATACATCAGCCCCGCCACGTGTTGCACATTGCCTTCATGTTTGAGGGCAAAGATCATGCCGATGGCAGCGACGATGTGAAATATCAAGCCAAAGACAAAGGACAGCTTGTCCATGTGGACCATGGTCAGTGACAGCCCCAAAAATTCGGGCTGCAGGTGAACCCCGTGCGGGATCTGCAGCAGATTGAACAGGCTGACCAGTGGCAGCAGAACCATGAAGACGCGCTTGGCGTTTCCATGAAGCAGCGGCACTGCAAGGGCGCCGCCCATCATGATCAGGGAGGGGTGCAGAAAGTCAGCGATCATAGAAGTCTTCCCTCCTCATGACCAGGGGGCGCAGGATGTAACGGGCCACGAGCACCAGGAGCACGCAGGCGATGAAGCCGTACACCGCGTAAAATCCGAACCCCTTTTCCCAGGGGAAGTAGGGGTGTTTTTCCACCACCGCATCGAGCAGGAAGAGAACCACCAGGCCGGCAAAAAAGACCCTGAGCAGTCTCTGCAGGTTCCTGGGGTTGTCGAAGACATGCTTTTTGTCCTTTGTGGACTGTCGAGCCATTCCCGTCTCCTAGTGCGTCAGGCCGCTCTGGCCCGAGGTCGATATGATGATGAAGGCAAGATAGGCCAGGCCCGCCAGGAAGGTGATCCAGAAAACCTTTCGGTAGGGAGGGACGGGGTCATGGCCAAGGACCATGCGCTCGCCTTGTTCGTTAAACTCGGGAAGCTGCATTGCGTCATCCTCCAATAAGGCCGGCTACGGCCATTTCAGCCAATCGCAGAAACGGCTGCGGGTAGAAGAGCAGGACCACGGAGCAGGCCGCGGTCAGCACCAGCGGTGCCGTGCACAGAAGAGGTGCCTCTGCAACGCCGGTTGTTGCCCCACCACCCTGGGGTGCCTTGAAAAAGGCCCTGTAGACAATGGGCATGAAATAGGCCGTGTTCAGAAAAGAGCTGCCAAGCAATACGAGAACGAAACCAGTGTATCCGGACTCCAAAGAGCCGAGCAGCAGGTACCACTTTGAGATGAACCCTCCGCATGGGGGAAGGCCGATGACCGACAGGGAGCCGATGAAGAAGGCCAGCATGGTCACGGGCATGCGCCGCCCTATGCCGTCCAGCTGGCTGACGTACTTCTTGCCGGCGGCCACGAAGATGGCCCCGGCGCACATGAACAGGGTGATCTTGCCGAAGGCGTGCATGGCGATGTGCACCATGCCGCCGGTCATGCCCTTTGGCGAGAGCAGGCCGATTCCAAGGACGATGTAGGAGAGCTGTCCCACGGTGGAGAAGGCCAGCCTGCGCTTGAGGTTGTCCTGGGTCAGGGCGATGAGCGAGGCCAGGAGGATGGTCACCGAGGCCACCGTGCAGATGACCAGGCCGAGATTCAGGGACGAGAGCAGTCCCACCCCGAAGATGCCGGTGATGACCCGGACCACGGAGAAGGCGCCCACCTTGACCACGGCCACGGCGTGCAGCAGGGCGCTGACCGGGGTGGGGGCGACCATGGCCGCGGGCAACCAGGCGTGGAAGGGCATGATGCCCACCTTGGCGAAGCCGAATACGAACATGAAGAGCAGCAGGGTGATCACCGTGGCGGAGTGCTCCCCTTCGGCCATGATGCCGTTCGGCCCGAAGTCCAGGGTGCCGGTCATGTTGTAGATGATGAGCATGGCCGGCAGCACCAGCCCGATGGAGGTGCCCACGATGAAGGCCAGGTACTTGCGGCCGGAGATGCGCGACTCCTGGTCCTGGTGGTGGGTGACCAGGGGGTAGGTGGCAAAGGAGAGCATCTCGTAGAACAGGTACAGGGTCAGCAGGTTGGCCGAGAAGGCCACCCCGATGGTGGCGGACAGGGCCAGGGCGAAGAAGGAGAAGTAGCGGGTCTGGCTGTGTTCGTTTTCGGCCCGCATGTAGCCGATGGAGTACAGGGAGGTCACGATCCATAGCGAGGAGGCCACCAGGGCGAAGAGCATGCCCAGGGCGTCCACGCGCAGGGCAATGGGCACCCCGGGCAGGACCTGGGCGATGGTGAAGCTGTAGACTGTGCCCGAGAGGACCCCGGGCAGCATGGCCAGGATCACGGCCAGCTTGGACAAGGCCGCCACAAAGGTCCAGGACTCACGGATATTGGGCAGCCTCCTGCACAGGATGATCAGTGGCACGGCCAGCAGGGAGTAGAGAACGGCCAGAAGCGGTTTGATGGAGATGATGGTTTCCATGGCCTGCGTGGTCCTATGAGAGGGTGAGGGGGATGGCCGGTTCGATGACGCTGGTGACGATCCAGTTGGTGAGCAGGCCCGCCGCAACCAGCCCCAGGGCCACGGCCATGGTGGTCACGACCATGACCGCCGGTGCTTCCTGAACCGCCGCGCCGTGGCCGTGGTGACCGATGCGGGGGGCGGCCCGCTCGAACAGTCCTATCTCGAAGACCCTGAAGAACAGGATCACGTTGATCAGGCTGGAGAAGAGCAGCGCGATCATGAAGGCGTACTGGCCGGCATGGATGGCCCCCAGGATCAGGTACCACTTGCTGAAGAACCCGCAGGTGGGCGGCACCCCGATGATGGACAGGGCCCCCAGCACCAGCGCGGCCATGGTAAAGGGCATGCGCGAGAAGTTTTCCTTCAGGTTGGTCAGACCGTGGCCGCCGGTGACGTGGACGATGTTGCCCACCACCAGGAAGACGCACAGGGTCATCAGGGCGTCGTTGAAGACGTGCAGCATGGCGCCGGTCATGCCCGCGCGGGTGCCCAGCCAGGCCCCGCCGACCATGTAGCCCACCTCGGCGATGATCACATAGGTGAGCATGCGCTTCAGGCTTGCGGTGTTCAGGGCCATGACCGATCCGGCCACGATGGCCAGCACGGCCAGCCAGACGATGACCCCGCTGAAATCCGCCACCTGGAAGGTGAACTCCGGGCTGAACACGGTCAGCATGAGCCGCAGCATGACGTAGACCATGACCTTGGTGGTCAGGGGGGCGATCAGGCTCGCGGCCGGGGAGGAGGCCGAGGTGTAGACGTTGGACAGCCAGGCGTGCACCGGGAAGAAGGCCATCTTGATGAACACCCCGATGAGGCAGATGGCAAAGGCGACTATGACCGTGGTGGACCCGTACAGAGGCTGGAGCAGGGCGGCGATGTCCACCATGTTCAGGGAGCCGGTCACGATGTACAGATACCCCACGCCGAGCAGGTAGAAGGAGGAGCCCACCGTGCCCACCAGCAGGTAGTTGAGACTGGACAGGGGGGCGCGCTCGTCGCCCATGGCCAGGATGGCGTAGCTGCTCAGGGAGGCGATCTCCAGGAGCACGAAGAGGTTGAAGGCGTCCCCCGTGGCCACGATGCCCAGCAGCCCCGTGACCACCAGCAGGTACAGGGTGTAGAAGGCCGGTGCCTTGCCCTGCTGTTTCATGCGCACGGCGGGCCCGGTGCCGATCAGGTTGACCATGGCCACCCCGGCCACCAGGGGCAGGAACAGGGCGTTGAGAAAGTCGATCTGCAGGGCGATGCCCATGGGCGGCTGCCACCCCCCCAGCTGGTAGAGGACCGGGCCCTGGTCCAGCACGGTGAAGAGCAGTCCCAGGGAAAAGGCCAGGGAAGCGCCCAGCGCCGCGAGCGTCAGGGGGTAGCAGAGCCGCTTCTCGAACCAGCCCAGGGTAAAGACGCCAATGGAGGCGAACAGCGGGACGATGATCAGCAGGGCCGGGTACTGGTCCGTCATTTGTGCCTCACCTGGGCCAGGATTTCGTCTTCTTCCAGGGTGTTGTACTTCTGGTAGATGCGGACGCTCAGGGCCAGGGCCAGGCCCAGGGTGGCCACGGAGACCACGATGGCCGTGAGCATGAGCACGTGGGGCAGGGGGTTGATGTAATCCGCCGTAATGATGGCCTGTGAGGCCGCCTTGCCGTGGCCGTACTCGATGATGGGAATCGTAGCCTCCCTTTTCGCCCCGATGGAAACGTAGAAGAGAATGATGGCCGTCTGAAAGATGCTCATGCCGATGATCTTCTTGACCAGGTTGTTCTTGGCGATCATGCCGTACAGCCCGAGCATCATCAGGGCGATGTAGATCCAGTAGTTGTACTTGCCGATGACGGTCGTGAGCAGGTCGTCCATGTTAGAGCCCCTCGTCGTAGCGGCCTTCCGAGGCAATGTTGTTGTAGATGATGACCATGGTGGACATGACCGTCAGGGCCACGCCGATCTCCACGAACAGGATGCCCCAGGAGCGGGCGGTGACCGGTGTGAAGGGCGTGATCTTGGCCATGGCGCTGTAGTCCAGGAAGTTCAGCCCCAGCCCCAGGCAGGCCAGCCCGACCCCGACGTAGATGAACAGGCCCAGGGCGCTGAACAGGGCCAGGCTCCGCTCCTTGAAGCGGTCGGTCACGAAGGTCAGGTCGTAGGACAGGGCCAGCAGGAGAAAGGAGGCCCCCAGGATGACCCCCCCCTGGAATCCGCCGCCTGGGCTGTAGTGGCCGTGGGCCACCACGTACAGGGCGTAGATCTGGATGAAGGGCGTCAGCAGCCGGGCAATGGTGCGCACGATGATGGACTGGGGCAGCCAATGGGAGTCCATGAGCTCGAAATGGCGTGAGGTCGGCGGGATGCTCCGGCCCTCCTTGACGTGAACCACTATGCCGGTGGGCAGGTGGCGGTAGAAGCGCTCGGTGCGCTCCCCGCGCCGGCGACGCAGCAGGAAGAAGCAGCCCAGCCCGGCCGTGAAGACCACCACCAGCTCGAACATGGTGTCATAGCCCCGGTAGTCGCCCAGCACCGCGGTGACGAGGTTGGGCGTTGCCGTCTCCTTCTTGGCCTTTTGGATATAATGCGGGGACAGGTGGGTGCTGGCCGGGGACTCCGGGTCACCGAACTCCGGGAAGGGACCGGTGGCCGAAATGAGCAGGACCCCGGCCACAATGGTGAGCAATGCAGCAATGACTTTCAATCTTTGGTCCTCCTGGTGGTGCGGTAGATGGCGGCCAGGATGAAGACCGTGCTCGCACCGGCGCCTACGGAGGCCTCGGTAAAGGCCACGTCAACCGCGCCCATGACCGCCCAGAGTACGCACATCATGAAGCTGTAGGCACCGAACAGGATGCCGGCGCTCAAGAGGTCCTTGAGGTGCAGGGCAAAGAAGCCGCAGACAAAGACCAGGGTCAGAACCAGGATGTCGATCTGCCACAGCATGGGCGTTACCTCGCTTTCTCCCCGCGTTTCCAGGGCTTGAGCCCGGAGCGCAGGCCGGCGTCGATGATGGCGTGGGTGGCCGTGGGAATGGCCATGAAGGCAAAGACCACGATGAGCACCAGCTTGAGGCTGACCAGCACGTTGGCCAGGGTGAAGTGCTTCAGGATGTACAGGATGATGGCCGAGCACATCATGAAGGTGGCCAGGGTGTCCACTTTGCCGGCCGGGTGCAGCCGCGTGTAGAAGTCGGGGAACCTGATGATGCCCAGGGTCCCGCCCAGGAAGAAGAGCAGCCCGATGCCGAGCAGGATGGTGACCAGGATATCGTAGAGGGACATGGTGCGCCGCCCTTGGTTCAGGACCGTTTTCTCTTGTGGAAGTAGCGGGACATGGCCAGCACGGCGATGAAGTTGAGCAGGGCATAGGCCATGGCAATGTCCACGAACATGTCGAAACGCTCGAAGAGCAGTCCGATGATCAGCAGCAGCACCGTGGTCTTGGAGCCGATGGCGTTGACCCCGATCAGCCGGTCGAAGATGGTCGGGCCCTTGACCGCCCTGTACAGGGACAGGATCATGAGCAGGACCAGGAAGATGCCGCAGAAGAGGAAGACGTCGTGCACTTACTCCTCCTCGAACAGGCGCGCCACCTTGTCCCGCATGCTGCCGGGCAGGCCGGCGGCAATTTTGCGGTCGATGGCGTGCACGGTGAAGATGCCGGTTGTTTCGATGTCCACGGTGACGGTCCCCGGGGTGAGGGTGATGGAGTTGCCCAGGGTCACGGCAGAGAGGTCGCTGCACAGGTCGCTCTGGAACTTGACGATGCGGGGGTCGATCTTTTCCTTGAGTCGGGGGTGGAAGGCCAGGTAGAGCAGGTAGATGTTGGCGATGAAGATCTCCTTGAGCAGGAAGGCGATGTAGCCGACGAAACGGAAGGTCCTGATGGAGAAGACCCTGACGTCGCAGTAGGTGAAGAGCAGGTCGCTGGAGAACCAGCTCACCAGGAGGCTGGAGATGACCCCCATGGTCAGGTGCACGGCATCGAACTTGCCGGAAAGCACGATCCAGGCCAGCATCATGATCACAAAGGTGGCGATGAAGCTGACCCGGCTGCGGGGGTGTCCGGGGAAATCGCTCTTGACGATGTCGCAGATGCCCGTGGCGCGTGGCTTGCAAACTGGTTCCGTGCTCATGTCGTCTTCCGGTTCAAGGGTGACGTGGAAAATCTGCCACGGGCAGTAAACCGTTTTCCCGAAAATTTCCAGTCAAAAATCGAGTGCCGGGAACAGCGCACTCGGTTTTCGAGTGTGCCAGCCCGCTCACAAGGGACTGCGGGGCGGGCCGAAACCTGGCCCCGGCACGAGGTTTCGGCCAAAGGCAGGGCGGCTGCCAGCCGCCCCTACCAGAGATGAACTACAATTTTTTGGTTCTTCGACGTCCCATGTGGAATTTTTTGAGATCATACCAGCAAGGAAAACC
>CAZQOG010000058.1:0-15946 GCA_964594925.1 uncultured Desulfohalobiaceae bacterium | reverse complement strand
GAGCTCGCGGAGCTGGCCGGTCGCAACCCGGGACGGGGCCTCCGTGAGCGGGCAGGTCCCTTTCTGGGTCTTTGGGAAAGCAATGACCTCGCGGATGGAGCTGCTGCCCGTGAGCAGCATGACCAGCCTGTCCAGGCCAAAGGCGATGCCCCCGTGGGGCGGGGCTCCGTACTCCAGGGCATCGAGCATGAAGCCGAACTTTTCCCGGGCTTCCTCCGTGCCGATTCCAAGGAGCCCGAACATCTGCTCCTGACGTTCCCGGGAGTGGATGCGTATCGACCCGCCGCCAAGCTCATAGCCGTTCAAGATCAGGTCATAGGCCCGGGAAAGCACCTTGCCGGGGTCGGACTCCATTCTGTCCAGGGTCTGGAGCTGGGCCTGGGTAAAGGGGTGGTGGGAGGCCACCCACCTCTTTTCGTCCTGGTTGTACTCAAGAAGAGGGAAATCAGTGACCCACAGCGGCGCGAACTCGTCCTCGGGGATGAGCCCCATGCGTTCGCCAAGCTTCAGACGAAGGGCGCCAAGGGCGGAGTTGACCACCTCCCGTGGGCCTGCCTGGAAGAAGAGGATGTCGCCCTGTTCAAGTCCCATGCGCTCCTGGAGCAGTTGTTTTTCTTCCTCTGAGAAGAACTTCACGATCGGCGACTGCCACTCTCCATCCGGCTTGACCTTGATCCAGGCCAGCCCCTGCGATCCGTAAATTTTCACGAACTCGGTGAAGTCGTCGATCTCCTTGCGGGTCAAGGCGGCACCGCCGGGGAGCCGCAGCGCCTTGACCAGCTCCACGCTGGCAAAGACCTTGAAACCGGATCCGGCAAAGATGTCACCGACCTCGAAAAGCTTCAACCCGAAACGGACGTCAGGCCTGTCAGAGCCGTAATCGCGCACGGCCTCTTCCCAGGACATGCGGGGAAACGGGTCGGGAAGCTCCTTCCCGAGGGTGCTGCGGAACACGGCCCTGATCATCTCCTCGGCCAGGTCCATGACCTGCTCTTCGTCAACAAAGGTCATCTCCAGGTCGATCTGGGTGAACTCCAGCTGGCGGTCGGCGCGCAGATCCTCGTCGCGGAAGCACTTCACGATCTGATAGTAGCGCTCCAACCCCGAAACCATGAGGATCTGCTTGAAGAGCTGGGGGGATTGGGGCAGTGCGAAGAACTGCCCGGGGTTCTGGCGGCTGGGCACCAGGAAGTCGCGCGCCCCCTCCGGGGTGGAGCGGGTGAGCATCGGGGTCTCGATCTCCAGAAAGCCTTTTGCATCGAGAAAGCTGCGCACGGCCTGGGCCGCTTTGTGTCTCAGGATGAAGTTCCTGGTCAGGCGCGGCCGCCGGAGGTCGAGGTAGCGGTACGCAAGGCGCAGCTGCTCGCTGGGGTCGCTGCGGTCCTCGATCTCAAAGGGAGGGGTCTTGGCGGTGTTCAGGAGCTTGAACTCGCTGACCAGCACCTCGATCTCCCCGGTAATCAGGCTGGGGTTGGCCATGCCTTCGGGTCTGGCCCTGACCGTGCCCCGCACAGCCAGGACGTACTCAGTGCGCAGCGAGTGTGCCCGGGCATGGGCCTTTGGGTTGGCCTCGGGGTCGAAGACCACCTGGGTCAAGCCCTCGCGGTCACGCAGATCGATAAAGATCAACCCGCCATGGTCGCGGCGAAACTGGACCCAGCCCATGAGACAGACGGTTTCGCCGATATCCCCGAGGGTGAGCGAAGCGTTGTCATGGGTTCGCTTCCAGCCCTCCAGGGGCTCGAGAAGCTGGTTTTGGGTGAGAGCGTCGGTCATGTTCTGTCCTGTTTCGAAAAGTTGGTGAAAGACCGGCCCGGGAGCGGTCGGCCTGCGCGCATCCATTCAGGGTTGTGTCTTGAGCCCCAGGGCCTGCTCCAGCTCGTCCTGGCTGACCATGTTCTGAACCCCGGTCTGCATGTCCTTGACCAGGATCTTGCCGGAGGCCATTTCCTCCGGACCGAGAAGCAGGCAGGTCTTGGCGCCTATCCTGTTGGCCAGTCGGAGCAGGCTCTTGGGGCTTTTGGCCTCGTAACTGGCTTCCCCGGAAAAGCCCTTGTCCCTGAGCTGCTGGGCCAGAAGCACGCCCGTGTTGCGGGCGGTTTCATCGAGCACGGCCAGATAGAAGTCGGGACGGTCCGGGGGTGCATCCTGCATGAGCATAGCCAGACGCTCCATGCCGCAGGCAAAGCCCAGGGCAGGCACGTCCGGCCCCCCCAGGTCGCTGATCAAGGTGTCGTACCGTCCTCCTCCGGCCACGGAGCTCTGGGAGCCGATCGCACCCGAGACCACCTCGAAGGTGGTCCGCTGGTAATAGTCCAGCCCCCGCACCAGGAGGTGGTTCATCCTGTAGGGGATCCCGGCCTGTGCAAGGAGCTCACGCACTGTTTCGATGTGCACCCGGCAGTCCTGACAAAGAAAGCCCATGGTGGTCGGTGCCTGCTCCAGGACGGTGCGGCACTGTTGCACCTTGCAGTCCAGGACACGCAGGGGGTTGGTGACACTGCGGGTCAGGCAGTCCTGGCAGAGCTCCTTCTTGTCGATTTGTTCCAGGTAGCCGTTCAGGGCCTGCTGAAAGACCGGACGGCACTGTGGACAGCCCAGGGAGTTCAGCTCCAGGGTCAGCGGGCCCACCTCCAGGCGTTGCAGAAAGCTCCAGAGCATGAGCAGCAGCTCGGCATCGGCCTGGGGGGCCGCGGTCCCGATGATCTCGGCATCGATCTGGTGGAACTGGCGCATCCGTCCCTTCTGCGGCCGTTCGTAGCGGAACATGGGGCCGAAGGTATACAGCTTGGAGACCAACTCCCGCGCATAGAGCTTGTTCTCGATAAACGACCGGACCAGCCCGGCCGTGGCTTCGGGACGCAAGGTCAGGGAGCGTTTTTTGCGGTCGGGAAAGGTGTACATCTCCTTCTGCACGATGTCGGTCTGGTCGCCGATGGACCGGGCAAAGAGCTCGGTTTTTTCCAGGATCGGGAGACGGACCTCCTGAAAACCGTACTGGATGAAGACCTCCCGGGCCATGGACTCCATCCTGCTATACTTGTCGCTCTCCGGGGAAAACAGGTCCGGGAAGCCTTTGACCTTGGTTATGGCTGGCATGGGGGCAACATATCCTCCTGAGGTGGGCCTGGATGGCCAAAGAGAAAGCTGATTTAGTTATTCCAACCCGGGCCCAATGTCAAAATGTAAGGCCTGGTGCCGGAGAGTGGACAATGGCGGGTGCATTGCCAGTCAGGGTTTCCCGGGTTAGGTTCTCGCCTACTCAAAAAAGGAGAGACGCATGAGACGATATCCCAAGGCCATGGCCGTGGTTGGGCGCAAGAACAGCGGCAAGACCACCCTGCTGGTGGGTTTGGCCGCCGAGCTAGCTTCCAGGGGGCAGCGGGTCGGAGCCGTCAAGTTCAGCCACCATGCCCTGGACCGGGCCGACCGGGACACCGGCAAGCTGGGGGAGCAGGCACACGCTGTGGTGGGCATGTCTCCGGGAGAAACCTCCCTGTTCCTGAAAGAGGAGCGCAGCGTACAGCAGATGCTGCCCTGGATGGATGTGGACGTGCTGCTGGTGGAAGGGGGCAAGCACGTGACCAGCCTTCCCCGGATTCTGACGGGCAGCGGCGCGGAGCAGGACCAGGAGCTTGACCAGGGGCTGGCCGTGGCTGTGTGGGGCCGGGACGGTACCAGGCTCCCGGGAGTCGATTCATTTCAGAAGCTTGGCGACCTGGTCATGTCCCGTGGATTTCTGCTCCCAGAGCTGAACTGCAAGGCCTGCGGCAGAGCCTCCTGCGCTGATCTGGCCAGGGAGATCGTTGCCGGGAGCGCTGTGGCGGAGGACTGCCGCTCCATGGTCCCGGAGCTGGAAATTTCGGTCAATGGGGAGCCCATTGCCCTGGGGCCGTTTGTCCAGCGCCTGCTGGCCTCGACACTGAACGGGATGCTCGAGGAACTCAAGGGGTACTCACCCGGATCGGTGACCATCAGGATGGAACGCTGAGTCATGCAGGGCGGATTCTTCAAGGTGGTCAGCCGGAGCCAGTGTCTTTCGATCCTTGAGTCATTTCCCGTGCTGGGCAGGGAGATGGTGCATATCGACAACGCCCACGGCAGGGTCCTGGCCGGGGAGGTCGTTGCCGGGGAGGACCTGCCGCCGGTTTCCCGTTCCAGCATGGACGGCTATGCCGTGCGGGCGGCAGACACTTTCGGGGCAGGGGAGACCAGCCCCTGTTATCTGGACCTGGCTGGAACCATCGAGGTCTCTACTCTTGCACAACAGCCCCTGCTCCCGGGTCAGTGCATGTCCATTGTGACCGGGGGCAGCCTTCCCCAGGGGGCCGACAGCGTGGTCATGGTGGAGTTCACCGACGCACTTGGCAGCGGGACCATCGAGGTCCGCAAGAGCGTGACCCCTGGAGAGAACGTCATGCTTGCCGGAGAGGATATCAGCAGGGAAGAGACCGCGCTCCAGCCCGGCCAACGGCTTCGCCCGCAGGAGATCGGCCTGCTGGCGGCACTGGGGCAGATGGAGGTCGAGGTGTACCGCCGGCCCCGGGTCTGCGTGCTCTCCACCGGGGATGAGCTGGTACCCCCCCACCAGACACCGCTTCCCGGGCAGATCCGTGACGTCAACTCCCACACCGTGGCCGCCCTGGCCGCAGCCACGGGAGCTGTACCCCTGCAGTCGGGTATAGTGCCCGACGACCTGGATGCGCTGGTTTCTGGCCTCAGCCGGGGAGTGCAGCAGGCGGATGTGGTCTTTTTGTCGGGAGGCAGCTCGGTGGGGGTCAGGGATCTGACCATTCAGGCCCTGGACAGGCTTCCCGGGGCAGAGATCCTGGTGCACGGTGTGGCCATCAGCCCGGGCAAGCCCACCATAGTGGCCAGGGTGGGCTCAAAGTGCGTCTTTGGTCTTCCTGGTCAGGTGACCTCGGCCCAGGTGGTGATGCTGGTGCTGGGAGAGGCTCTGCTGCGCCACCTTGAGGGGGAAGTCCGCGCTCCCGGCTCCTCACGCCTGCAACGGACTACGGCGGTCATGGCCAGGAACGTGGCTTCCAGGCAGGGCAGGGAGGACTACATCAGGGTCAGGCTCACCCGGCAGGAGCAGGGGCCTCCCCTGGCCCATCCTTTGCTCGGCAAGTCGGGACTGCTGCGCACCTTGCTCCAGGCGGACGGGCTGGTGGTCATACCTGCTGCAACAGAAGGCTTGGAGCAGGGGGAAACAGTGCTTGTCCGGAGGCTGTGACCGGGGTCATGCCCCTGCCGCATTTTCTTTTCCGGCCCATCTTTGAAAAGAGCGCTCGAGCGTGTGTGCTCACTGGGTGGGCTTGGGCTGTGCCTTCCAGGCCAGCAGAGGGGTGATGCATTTTTCCCCCACCAGATCGACACGCAGGCCTCCGTAGGCCCCGCAGCTGACCGGAAGGAGCTGCCCGTTCAGGAACCTCCACGGCAAACGCTCCTTCCAGGTGCACTGTGGGCCCGGAAGTACGGACCCGACCTTCAGAGGCCGGGGCCCGATGCGTTGCCGCACCAGGTGTTTCAGCTCGGTGCTGGTGAACCACCCGGCCCGGGTCAGGCTGCCCTGGCGGTGCCCTCTCCAGGGTTTTCCTTTTGAGAGGTAGTAGAGCGAGCAGCGGTTGAGAAAACCGATCACAAGGCCTTTTCTGGCCACCCGGACTGCTTCCTCGACCACGGCACCCGGGTTCTGACAGAACTCCAGAACCGTGAGCAGGGTCACGAAGTCGAACTCCTTGTCGGCAAAGGGCAGGTGATCGGCCTGGCCGAGATGGAGGTCGGCCCGGTTGCCGAGCCGTTGCCTGGCCCTGGCCAGCATGGGCGGGGACCTGTCCAGCCCGGTCACCTCGAACCCTGTCTGCCAGAAGTGGTTGAGGAAAAAACCGGTGCCGCACCCCACGTCCAGAAGGCGCTGCTTGCGCCTGGGCCACTGGGACATGAGGCAGAAGAGCAGCTTCAGCTCCTGGCGCAGGGCAAATCTGCCCTGGGGGCTGTTTTCCCATTGTTCATAGCGCTGGACCGCGTCCCTGCTCAGGAACATGTCTTCGGTCTTTCTGGATGTGGATTCACCCATGCATGTTTCCCTGCCCCACGGCACCCTGTCGTGGGGCACAAGGCACGTCAGTCCAGCTCCCGATAGACTGCGCCCTTGGCGGCCGAGCTGGCCAGGCGGCTGTAGCGTTTGAGAAGGGGGGAACGGATATCCTTGCGCACCGGGACCCACTGCCCGCGCCGGGTGGAAAGCTCCTCGTCCTCCACCACCAGCTCCAGGGTGCGTTGGGGGATGTCGATCCTGATCAGGTCCCCGTCCTGAACCAGGCCGATAGTCCCTCCTGAGGCCGCCTCGGGAGAGACATGCCCGATGGCGGCCCCCCGGGTGCCCCCGCTGAACCTGCCGTCGGTGATCAAGGCCACCGAGCCGCCCAGACCCATGCCGGCAATGGCCGAGGTCGGGGTGAGCATCTCGCGCATGCCCGGCCCCCCCCGGGGACCTTCATAACGGATGACCACCACGTCGCCTGCCGTGACCACTCCCCCCATGATGGCGGCAACCGCTGCCTCCTCGCTGTCAAAGACCCTGGCGAGACCTTCCCTGACCATCATGGACGGGTCAACGGCGGACTGCTTGACCACGGCCCCGTCAGGGGCAAGGTTGCCGCGAAGGATGGCGATGCCCCCCTGCTCGCTGTAGGGGTTTTGTGCGCTGCGGATGACCTCCGGGTCCAGGACTCTGGCGGCACAGGCTTTCAGGTTCTCACCCAGGGAGCGCCCGGTAACGGTCAGGGCCTCGGGATCGATGAGGCCCTTGCCGGAGAGCTCCTGCATCACAGCGGGAATCCCGCCCGCCCTGTGCAGGTCCTGCATGTGGTGGGGTCCGGCAGGGGACAGCCTGCAGAGGTTGGGGGTGGACCGGCTGATCCGGTCAAAAATGTCCAGGTCCAGGTCGAGCGCGGCCTCGGCAAAGATGGCCGGCAGGTGCAGCACGGTGTTGGTCGAGCATCCCAGGGCCATGTCCACGGTCACGGCATTGGCCACGCTTGCCGGGGTGACGATATCCCGGGGCAGGATGCCCTTTTCCAGCAGGTACATGACCTGTGCCCCGGCCTGCTTGGCCAGGTGGACGCGGCCGGAGTGGACCGCGGGAATGGTGCCGTTGCCGGGAAGGGCCAGGCCAATGGCCTCGGAGAGGCAGTTCATCGAGTTGGCCGTGAACATACCGGAGCAGGAGCCGCACCCGGGGCAGGCACACTCCTCCAGAGAGGTGAGCTCCTGCTCGGTCATGCTTCCCTGTCTGACCTTTGCGACCCCCTCGAACACGGTGATCAGGTCGGCGCTCTGTCCTTTGTACTCACCCGCGAGCATGGGCCCGCCGCTGATCAGCAGGGCCGGAATGTTCAGGCGCAGCATGGCCATGAGCATGGCCGGAACGATCTTGTCGCAGTTGGGGATGAGCACCAGGGCGTCAAAGGGGTGGGCCGTGGCCACGACCTCGATGGAGTCGGCGATGAGCTCGCGGCTGGGCAGGCTCATGCCCATGCCTTCATGGTTCATGGCCAGCCCGTCGCAGACCCCGATGACCGGGAACTCCAGGGGGGTGCCCCCGGAGGAGAGAATGCCGTCCTTGACCGCCCGGGAAATGATGTCCAGGTGGATGTGTCCGGGGATGATCTCATTGGCCGCGTTGACCACCCCGATCAGAGGGCGGTCCATCTCCTTTCGCGTCAGGCCTGCGGCGTGCAGCAGGGATCGGTGCGGTGCCTTTTCCAGCCCCTTGGTCATAGTGTCGCTGCGCATGTCTGCTCCTTGATGAGATGTGAAAACCAGTACAGGTCCGGCTGGAACGTTGCTCCACAAGACCCGGAAAAAAGCTGCCGGCCCGTTTGGCCTGACAAGCGGGCACTTTGGCCACAAGCAGAGAGTTGCGTTCTGCTCATTTCCTGACCGCCACCCAGCTGCTCCCCATGCCCACCAGTGCCAGGACTCCCAGTACGAGCAGGACCTCACCCAGCGGCAGAAAGGTGATCGTGATCCACAACGGGGGCAGATGCAACAGATCCGCCAGGCTCAGCTGGACCAGCTTGAGCATCCCCAGGGCCAGGCAGCCGCCAACCATGCCCTGAACCAGCCCCCCGATCACCAGGGGAAGCTGGATATACCACCGGGTTGCACCGACCATGCGCAGCAGCTCAATCTCCTCGGAGCGGTGCAGCAGGGACAGCTTGAACGTGTTGCCCACCACCAGGCCGAGGATGAGGGTCAGAAAAGCGATCAAGGGCCACATCACGGTCCGGGTAAAACCCATCCAGGAACGGGCCAGGTCGAGCTGGAGCGGGTTGTAGTGGACAGTGTCCACGCCGGGCATTGCCTGCAGCCGGCTGAGCATCCTGGAGGCAAGCTCTGGATCGTCCCTGCCCAGGTTGAAGCGGATCAGAGCGGTCGGGGGAATGGGGTTGTCCTCCTTGAGCCACCCCAGATCGACACCCGCGGCCAGGGAAGCTTCGATCAGGGAGAGCCCCATTTCAGGGGTGAATGTCCTGACCGACTCCAGGCGGTCCATGCGGGCGATTTCATCCCACTGCTTTCGAACCGCACCCATGTCGGACCCGGACTCCCAGAAGACCTGGAACTGAACCTGGCCCTGAGTGGCGACCAGGTGCGTGTCCAGGTTGTGGAGCAGCAACAGGAAAAGCCCCCCCAGGAAGGTGACCAGCGTGACCACGGCCAGGGTCAGGGCCTGGGCCCAGGGGTTGGAAAAGAGGTCCTTGACACCTCGGGAGATCAGTCGTGAAGCGACTGGCATTGCCTCACCACTCACCAGAGAGCAACACACGGATGGTGGTAGTCACGACGATCCTCCAGAGGCCCCCGTTTCTTCCCCGGAGCCGCTGTGACACAGAACGGGCCGGCAGTTGTCAGGATCGATCTGCCCGTTGCGCAGACAGAGGACGTTGGCCTCGGGCATGATGGTCAGAAGCTCCCTGTTGTGCGTGGCCAGCACCACGGTTGTCCCGTGGATGTGGAACTGCCTGAACACGGCCATGAGCCGGAAGGCCAGCTCCCTGTCCAAATTCCCGGTGGGCTCGTCGGCCAGCAGGAGCTTGGGGTTGACCACAACGGACCGGGCAATGGCCACCCGCTGCTTCTCTCCTCCGGACAGCTCCCGGCACCGGGCCGCCGTCTTGTCGTCCAGGTTCAGGCTGCGCAACACCGCCCGCACCCTCTTGCGGATCAGGGCACGGGACATGCCCCGCACCTCCAGGGCCAGGGCCACGTTTTCGGCCACTGTTTTGTTGTTCAGGATCTTGAAGTCCTGAAAGACCACGCTGACCTCCCTGCGCAGCATGGGCACCTGCCGCGGGGTGATGGTTTTCAGGTCATACCCCGCCACCTCGGCATGTCCCCGCTGCAGGGACAGGGCGCCGTGCAGGATGTGCAGCAATGTGGTCTTGCCCGCCCCGGAAGGCCCGGTCAGGAAGAGGAAGGCACCTTTTCCCAGGGAAAAGGAGATGTTCTTCAGGGCCCAGTGCGAACCAAAGGCATGGGAGAGGTTGGTGACCCGGACCATCACGGTCCACCCCCTTGTGCCCGGATGTCCTCGAGAAGGTCCCTGGCCTTCTCAAAGTCCGGGTCGATGGCCAGGGTCCTCTGGAGGCTTGCCAGCGCTTCTCTGAGCTGGTTGTTGCGCATCAGGGCCACGGCCAGGTTGTAGGTCAGCTCCCGGCTGTCCGGAAAGCGTATCAAGGCCCGGCGGTAGATATCGATGGCTTCCATGACATGGCCCTGTCTGCGCAGCTCGAGCCCGATGCGGTTCAGCTCCTTTGCATCCAGGCGGGCCAGCAAAAATGGCCCGAACTCGCGCAGCGCCTCTGCAACAGCTCCCCTGACAGCATAGGCGTCGAAGATATCCAGCAGGACCAGGCTTTCCCTGGTCGCAGTGTTGAGTGCCCGCATGAAGCTCCACTTGGCCTTGTCCGGCTTTCCCGCGTCCAGGTGAAAGCAGGCCAGCTGGACGTGGTACCGGGGGTTGTCCGGGCTGATGGCGATGGCCCTGCCTATGGCGTCCTCCGCCTCGATCGTCCGGCCCGACCCGTGCAGCAGCCCGGCCTTGAGCTGCCAGGCACGGGCCAGCTGCGGCGCGGCTTCCAGGGCTTCGTCCAGAAGCTCAAGGGCTCTGACGTCGTTTCCCGACCTGGAGTGCAGGACGGCCCGCTCGAACTGGACCCGCGGCAGTGTGAACGGATAGAGATCCGCAACCCTGCACAAGGTTTCCTCCGCCTCGTGAAGACGGCCCTGGTTTTCCAGAAGGACAGCCTTTCGCCGGGCCCTGTCCAGCATGTCGCGGTGGCCGTCGGCACCCAAACTCTCGATCATTCTGCGCAGCTTATCCGCCGTTACCGGCTTGACCAGGTAATGGGTGACCTCCAGGTCCGCCGCCAGGGCGACATTTTCCGCCTCGGACTTGGAAGTGACGATGATAAACGGAAGATGTTCAAATCGAGCGTCCTGACGGATCTGTCGCAAAAGGTCGGGTCCGTGAAGCCTGGCCTGTTTCCACTCTGAGACGACAAGGCTTATTCCTTTGTTTTTATTGAGTTTTTCAATGGCCTGCTGTCCATTGTCCGCTTCCTCGACCCGGTTGAAGCCAAGGGATTGCAACAGGGTGCTCACAGCGTCCCTGGAGATCTTTACACCGTCCACAACGAGTGCGGCACGTTTTTCGTTCGGCATGGCCTCAGCTGTGTCCCGGACCGTGTGTGAGGACTCTTCGAACACCTTGGGGCAGAAGGCGCAGGAATCCAGGCCTCGCGGGGATCAGCCGCACTTTGTGAAGCCGCATCCCTGGCAGATGAAACAGCCCTCCTGAAAGACGAGCTCCTGCCCGCATTCCGGGCAGACCGGCTGCTTGAGGTCGTTCTGCGGTTTGCGGACCTCTCCGCCTTGCAGGTAGCGTGTGTCCAGGACCCAGGCCATGGCGTCGGGGATCGAGAGCAGCATGCCCTTCTTTTGAAAGACAGGGTGCTCGCCGCCGATCCCCTTGAGCTGCCCGACGATCTCCTCCACGGGTATGCCCGAGCGCAGGGCCAGGGAAACCAGCCGCCCGATGGCCTCGGCCTTGGCCGTGATGGACCGTCCCGAACGTCCGATGGTGGCAAAGATTTCAAAGGGCTCGCCATCGACCTCGTTGACGGTCAGGTAGAGGACGCCCAGCCCGGTCTTGACCTTCTGTGTAAACCCGTAGACCACGTCGGGACGTTCCCTGACCGGTGTTGCCGCACAACGCCCTCTTGCATTGCCGGCTGCCTGTTTTCCAGAGCCCGTGCTCAGAACCTGCCCTGCCCGGCAGCCGTCCCGATACACAGTCACGCCCTTGCACCCCAGCTCGTAGGCCAGCCAGTAGATCTCCCAGATGTCCTCCTTGGTCGCGTCGGATGGGAGATTGACTGTTTTGGAAACTGCATTGTCCGTGTATTTCTGAAATGCGGCCTGCATTTTCAAATGGGCCAGCGGCTCGATGTCCATGGCCGTGACATAGACCTCCCTGAGGGTCTGGGGGAGATGGTCCATGTGCTGGATGCTCCCCCTTTCCGCGATCTCCTGCACCAGCTTTGGACTGTGGCTCTCGGACGCCTTGAGGGCCTGCTCGAAGTATGGGTTGGACTCGAGCAGGCGTTCGCCGTCCATGACCTGCCGGACAAAGCTCAGGGCGAACAGCGGCTCCACCCCTGAGGAACACCCCGCAATAATGGACAGGGTCCCGGTGGGGGCGATGGTGGTCGTGGTGGCGTTGCGGTAGGGCCCCAGATTCTGCTCGGCAAAGACAGACTCTGCGTAGGCAGGGAACGGCCCCCTCTCTTTGGCAAGCAGCTTGGAAGCGCTCCTGGATTCCTTCTGGATGAAGGACATGACCTCCTCGGCCAGGTTCAGGGCGTGTTGACTGTTGTAGGGGGTGTCGAGCTGAAAGAGCAGGTCGGCCCAGCCCATGACCCCGAGCCCGATCTTGCGGTTTTTGTGCACCATGTCCGTGATCTGGGGGATGGGGTACCTGGAGGCGTCGATGACATTGTCCAGGAAGCGGACGCTGAGGTGAACCACACGTTTCAAATCCTCCCAATCGACACCCCCCTCGGCGGGATCGAAAAAGGTCGCCAGGTTGATGGATCCGAGGTTGCATGCCTCATAGGGGAGCAGGGGCTGCTCGCCGCAGGGGTTGGTGCTCTCGATTTCCCCAAGTCCGGGCGTGGGGTTGTCCCGGTTGATCCTGTCCAGGAAGATGATCCCGGGGTCGCCGCATTCCCAGGCCTTCTGCACCAGCAGGGAAAAAACATCGCGGGCATTGAGCCTGTCTTTTTCCTGACCTGTGTGTGGGGCGATCAGCGGGTACTCTTCACCCTTTTCCACTGCCTGCATGAACTCTTCGGTCAGGGCCACGGAGAGGTTGAAGTTGTTCAGGTGGCCTTCGCGCTCCTTGGCCCGGATGTAGTCGAGGATGTCCGGGTGATCGACCTTGAGGATGCCCATGTTGGCGCCGCGCCTGGTGCCGCCCTGCTTGACCTGCTCCGTGGCGGTATTGAAGATGCGCAGAAAGGAAATGGGCCCTGATGCGATCCCGCCGGTGGTCCCCACCCTGCTCTCCTGCGGGCGGAGCCGGGAGAAGGAAAAGCCCGTGCCGCCGCCTGATTTGTGGATCAGGGCTGCGTATTTGATGGCGTCGAAAATTTCCTCGATGGAATCTCCAACCGGCAGGACAAAACAGGCTGCAAGCTGCCCCAGCTCGGTGCCGGCGTTCATCAGGGTCGGAGAGTTGGGGAGAAACCGGTAGCCAACCATCATCTCGTAGAAGTCCACGGCCAGCTTCCTGGCAGATGCGGTGGACTTGGAATACTTTTCCTCTTCCCGGGCAATGGTCGCAGCAACGCGCCAGAAGAGCTGCTGTGGCGTCTCGATGGGCAGTCCGTCGGGTCCCTTGCGCAGATAGCGCTTGGTGAGGACGATCGCAGCGTTGGGATTGAGAACCACATCGGGGATATTCTTGGGGACTTTGAGCTGCTTCGGGGCCATGATCTGCATTTCTCCTGGTGTGTGCTTGCTTCTGGGGTTCATGGACAAAGGCCGGGGGATGGCATGAGCCCGGAAATTTACTGTTCCCTGTGTTCGGTTCGGTCTACCCGCTCCAGCTTTCGATGACAGGGAATCGTTCACTGACAATGGAAGCTGTGAGCTCCTCAGGGGTGACCACGGCGGTGCCCACCTGCCCCACGACCAGGCCTGCGGCGAAGTTGGCCACGATGGAGCCGGTAAGCGACCCGAGTCCGGCACTCAAGGCCAGGGCAAGGGTGGCGATGACCGTGTCGCCGGCCCCTGTCACGTCATAAACTTTGCGGGCCGCCGTGGGAATATGCCAGATCGGACCATTGTCCTGAAAAAGGGCCATGCCCTGCCCCCCCATGGTTATGAGCAGGTTGCGGGCCTTGGTCTGCTTCAGGATGCGCGACCCGGCCGTGACCACGTCTTCTCTGGAAGAGATGCGCAGGCCCGCTGCCTGGCCGGCTTCCTGTGCATTGGGGGTCAGGCAGTGGACATTCCGGTACAGATCAAAGTTTTTCACCTTGGGATCCACAAGGATGCGCTGCCGGTCATTCCCGGTTTCCCTGAGTGCCTGGAGGAGCTGCTGTGTGACCACTTTCTTGCCATAATCCGAGACCAGGACCACGCCGTGACCGGCCCCGATGCGGCGGACATGGTCCAGCAGAGCCGTGGCTGCCATGTCGTCGACGTTGTCGGTGGTTTCCCTGTCGATACGGACGATCTGTTGCCCCTGGGCCAGGATCCTGGTTTTGACCGTGGTGCTGCGACCCCTGCTGGGGATCAGGTGGTGCGCGATTCCATTGGTATCGAGCAGCTGTTGCAGGTGGCGCCCCGCCCTGTCTTCACCACAGATTCCTATCAGCTGGGGGGTACCGCCAAGGGCGCGTATGTTCCAGGCCACATTGGCCGCCCCCCCGAGGGTGTACCGTTCCGACTCGATGCGCACCACCGGCACCGGGGCCTCGGGAGAGATCCGCTCAACCGTCCCGGTCTGGTACTCGTCCAGCATGACATCCCCGACCACCAGCACAGGGTGCCCCCGCAGCAGGTCAACGGCTGCAGCAATGCTTTCACTGCTGACACGGACATCAGGCATTGCGGTTTTCATTTCCTGTTCAGGAGGATTGGAGTGTTTCATGTGAAACATGACCCTTTTAAGCATCAAGAAGCTTCAATATTTTTTGCAGCTCCTGCTGTGAGGCATAGGACAGGGTTATCCTGCCCTTGGCTTCCGTGCCCGAGACCTTGATCCGCGACCCCAGCGATCTGGACAGTGAGCGCTGCAGTGAGGCGGCAAAATCATTATTGGTCCTTTCCTGCCTCTGGCCCATGGCCCGGGGCAGCCGGCCGGAGTCTTTCCAGATGGAGACGATGGATTCGAGCTCACGGACCGAGAGCCCTTTTTTCATGACATGGCTGAAAACCTGATGGCGGACCGCAGGGTCGCCCACACCCAGCAGGGTGCGTCCGTGGGCGGCACTCAGCGCCCCGGAACGGATCTCATCCCGGATGTCCTCCTCGAGCTGCAGGAGGCGCAGGGTGTTGGCCACAGCAGGCCTGCTCTTTCCGACACGTCTGGCCAGCTCGTCCTGCTGGATCCCCAGCTGGGACTTGAGACGGGACAAGGCCTCGGCTTCTTCAATGGGGTTGAGGTCTTCACGCTGGAGGTTCTCCACCAGGGCCACAACCAGGGCGTCGTGGTCTGAAATCTCACGGATCAGGGCAGGTATGGCCGCAAGGCCGGCAATCCGGCTTGCTCTCCAGCGGCGCTCCCCAGCCACGATCTCAAAAGTGTCGGACTGTATCTTGCTTTTTCGGACCAGGATGGGCTGCAGCACGCCTTGACTTTTTATGGATTGCGCCAATTCCTGCAGGGAGGCACTATTGAACTCCTGGCGGGGTTGCTCCGAGTTGGGAGTGATGACGTCAAGGGGAAGGTGTTGTATTTCCGGTTGCCGGCCCTGCGCGGGGCCATAGCCCTTGAGCAGGGCGTCCAGGCCCTTGCCCAGGCCGCGGGTCGCTGCCGTCATGGTTCACTCCTCTCGCCGGTGGTCTGCCTGTTTGGTCTGCACGGGCCTGTCTGTGACGCAGTGGAGATGGATACCTCAAAACAGGGAGAAATAAAAGATGGCCAAGTCTGTTCAGACCCTGCAGGCATTGTACGATGCTTCGGGAAATCCGGTCGGCGTATTCGTTCCCCTTGAGCTGTGGAAGAAGGTTTCACACCATGTGGAACAGGTCGAGGCCCGCGAGCGGGCGCACCAACAGGAAAGGCCGGAGCCGATCGGTGACTGGGAAAATCTTAAAAAATTCTGGGATTTCCGTTACCCCGTGGATATGGATGTGACCTGCGGGGAGTGCGGACAAACCACGGAGGACTGGCAGCAGGACCAGCCCAGAAAGTTCAGGCTGACCGCTGCCAACCTGGGGGGGCTGGTGAGCTTCGAGTGCCGGCAGTGTGGGGCCAAGATCATCAAGCGCCATTTCAAGGACCACATTGCGGTGGAGACGAAACCGCACAACGAGTAGGCCGTTCATTTCTGGTTATTCGACGTCCCGTGTGGATTTTTTTGAGATCATACCTGGCAGGAAAATCTTTGTCGGTTTGATAGATTCCGATGTACTGCCTGAGGAGATAATTCGTTGTCGTTGTCGTAATCGGACTTTTCCCATTGCCCGTTTGCTCGATCATGCCTTGAAAAGGCACGGTTTCGTCCCTGCGGGACGAGGTACTTTTTTGCTGGCCCAAAAAAGTACCCAAAAAAGGGCCTGGGCCGGCTACGGTCCTTTATCGCCAGTCCCTGCGGGTGGAATCGAAATGTTGGATGCCTGCCGACCAAGCTCTCTTGGTTCG
>CAZQOG010000057.1:14775-15980 GCA_964594925.1 uncultured Desulfohalobiaceae bacterium | reverse complement strand
ATCCTCCAGAATTTCGTTGTCGTTGTCGTAATCGTAATCGTAATCGAATTTTTTCTTGAATCGCTCACTTCTCCGACTACGATTACGACAACGACAACCGTTCGCTGCGCTTCACTGACAACGAGGTTTTTGCATCCGTCAGATTCGAAAATCGCACCGGGACTCGCTTGCCTCAGGCAAAGGGTGTGATTAAACAATCTCTTCACTTTCAGATAAGAAGAAAAAGTTGCCGTGCGTTTGCCGGCATAAACCGACAACCACGTAAACGGAAAGGAAAACGACAATGACCAATCAGATAAAGACCGGGCTTTTGCTGGGGCTTTTGACGGCCCTGATTTTGATCTTCGGGAGGTTGCTTGGGGGGCAGACCGGGCTGGTGTTCGCCTTTATCCTGGCCTTGGCCATGAACGTGGGCAGCTACTGGTTCTCGGACCGCATCGTGCTCAAGATGTACAAGGCCCAGGAGGTGACCCCGCAGGAGTCCCCCGGGCTGCACGCCATGGTCGAGGATCTGTCGCGCCGGGCCGGCATTCCCAAGCCCCGGGTGTACATCATCCCGGAGCAGGCGCCCAATGCCTTTGCCACCGGCCGCAACCCCTCCAACGGGGTGGTGGCCGTGACCCAGGGCATTCTCCAGATCCTGGACAAGGAGGAGCTCCGTGGCGTCCTGGCCCACGAGCTGGGGCACATCAAGAACCGGGACATCCTGGTCCAGACCGTGGCCGCCACCCTGGCCGGCGTGATCATGTTCGTGGCCAACATGGTCAAGTGGTCGGCCCTGTTCGGGTTCGGCAGCAGCGACGAGGAAGGGGGGGGCAACCCCCTCCTGGCCCTGGCCATGGCCATCGTGGCCCCCATTGCCGCCCTGCTCATCCAGATGGGCATCTCCCGCTCCAGGGAGTACATGGCCGACGACACCGGCGCCCACCTGGCCGGCAACCCCGGGCACCTGGCCAGCGCCCTGGAAAAGCTCGAGGCCTACAGCAAGCAGGTCCCGATGCGGCACGGCAACCAGGGCACGGCCCACATGTTCATCGTCAACCCCTTTGCGGGGCGCAGCCTGGCCAACCTGTTCAGCACCCACCCGCCTCTGAGGGAGCGGGTCCAACGGCTGCGCAGCATGCGCCCCGGGAGGTAGGGGATGCGGTCCTGGGTTGCGGCCCTGGTCCTTCTGCTGACAGCGGCTGTGTCGTCCACCTCCCCGG
>CAZQOG010000057.1:0-14765 GCA_964594925.1 uncultured Desulfohalobiaceae bacterium | reverse complement strand
GACACACGGTCGGGACGGGGGTTGCGCGAGACCCAGGTGGTCGCGGCCGTGCAACAGGTGGCCCCCTCCGTGGTCAACATCCACACCAGCACGGTCGTGGAGACCGGGGGTGACCCCTTTGGGTCGCTGTTCGGCCGGGACGACTTTTTCCGCCCTTTCCTGGATGACTTCTTCAACCGCTTCCAGCCGCGGCAGCAGATGCGCCAAAGCCTTGGCTCCGGGGTGATCATAGACCGGGGGAAACGGCTGGTGCTGACCAATGCCCACGTCATCAGCGGGGCCTCCAGCATCAGCGTCAGGCTGCTCGACGGCAGGCGGTTCGAGGCAGACCTGGTGGGCTCCGACCCCGATTTCGACCTGGCCCTGCTCGAGCTGGGCGGGGAGGGGGAGCTGCCGGAGGTCAGCCTGGGGTCTTCGGACGACCTGATGCCCGGCGAGACAGTGATAGCCATTGGCAACCCCTTCGGTTTCAGCCACACCGTCACCACAGGCGTGATCTCCGCCCTGGGCCGCAGCCTGGAGACCCGGCAGGGCACCTACACCGACTTCATCCAGACCGACGCGGCCATCAACCCGGGCAACAGCGGCGGCCCCCTTCTGAACATCCTGGGGGAGCTGATCGGCATCAACACCGCCATCCACGCCAGCGGACAGGGTATCGGGTTCGCCATCCCCGTGACCAAGGCCGGGCGGGTGGTGGAGGAGCTCATGTCCCACGGCCATGTCCAGCCGGTCTGGCTCGGGCTGTGGGGCCAGAACCTGGACCAGCGGCTGGCCAGCTACTTCGGGCTGGAGAGCACTGCCGGCATGCTGGTAGCCGGGGTGCACCAGGGCTCGGCCGGGGACAAGGCGGGCATCCTGCCCGGGGACGTGGTGGTCACGATCAACGGCAACCAGGTCCAGGACAAGGACCATTACCTGCGGCTGCTGCGCAACGTCACCCCTGGCCAGACCCTTACCCTGGTGCTGATCCGGGAGGGCCGGGAGCAAGAGCTGGCCCTCTCCCCGCAGACCTACACGTGCGACCTGGCCCTGGAGACGGCTCTGAAGCGATGGGGCATGGGCGTGGAGGAGTCGGGCGACGCCCTGGCCATCAGTTCGGTCGTCCGGGGGAGCCCGGCCCACAAGCTCGGCCTGGAGCGGGGCGACGCACTGGCCAAGGTGGCCGGCACCACGGTGCAGGACCCGGCCGGGTTTGCCCGGGCCTTCATGCGCTACCGCATGCACAACCAGGTCCTGCTGGTGGTGGTGCGCGGCGCACAGGTCTACCACGTCCGCCTCGAGGTTTGAACAACATTCCTTCCTCCATCCTGAGAACTCGAACCCTCGTTGTCAGTGGAGCGCCAGCGGAACGGTTGTCGTAGTCGTAATCGTGAATCGGGCAGTGTGAGATCCGGGAAGAGAATCGATTACGATTACGACAACGACAACGACAACGAAGGACTCGGTTTCCTCCTGTCCCATGGCTCATGATTTCTTATTAGCCACCCGCTCGAAGACTCGCTCGACCCACACAGACTCACACAGACAATGCAGCCGGGCGACGTGCCCGGCGGCAAGGTGCCATCGCCTGCGGCGAAAAAGAACAATTCAAGCGCCGCAGGCCGGCCCTCGTCACGGCGAAGCTGAAAGCGAAGCCGGAAGCTTTTCCCGTGGGCAGGTCGCCCACTGGAAACCCCTTCCTGCCTTTCCGTCCGTTTTTCGTCTGTGTCCGTCGAGCGAAGCGGGTGGCAAAAAAACTCTTCTTTTTAATGGAGCGACCGCTCCTTCTGCGCGGGAGTTCGTGCTCTTTTTCACTTGACACCTGCTGGCTGATTTGAGTAATCCTCCCTAAGATTTTGGGGGCCGATAACCCGCTAATTTCATAGGTTTATTGTCGATTCGACAGTTATTCCAGCGGTTAGGGTGCAACGCGGCTGTAACCTGCCTTCCCGGACGGGCGTGCAGGGTGACAGCTTTTCTTCACGGGCAACAAACCCGAGAGCTCATGCCTACACCAGACAACTCAGCGCAAACCTTTGAGGTTTTTTTGGCCTCCCGCCGCGATGCCCTGCTCAAACGCTGGTTCGAGCGCATCGTATCCACCTACCCCCAGGACTCCTCCAAGCTGTTCCGGAAAAAGGACCAGTTTCAGAACCCCGTGGGGCACACCTTCTGGACCGAGATCAGCTTCATATTCGACCAGCTGCTGCTGGAACGTTCCACCGAGGAGCTGGCCGGTCACGTGGGCGCCATCGTCAGGATCAGGGCCATTCAGGAGTACACCGCCTCTGGTGCGGTGGCCATCTTCTTCCTGGTCAAGGACGTGGTCAGGAGCGAGCTGGACGGGGAGGTGGCCCGGGCCGGATGGGCTTCGGATCTCCAGGCCTTCGAGGACAAGGTCGACCAGCTCTGCCTGCTCGCCTTTGACCTGTATATGCAGTCGCGGGAAAAGGTTTGGGAGTACAAAGCCAAGGAGGTCCAGAACAGGGTGAAAACCTTATTGCGAAGGCACAAGCTGGTTTGCGACTTTTGGGAAGAGGGGGCTGAGGAGCTCAAACCACTGGGGGAAGTGAACACTCCAAAGCAAGGTCAATAGAGGAAGCGAGGTAGGCGTCTATGAATGCTCTGTACTCACTGGTCCTGGTCTTAGCGTTGGTGGTCGTGGCCGTGCTCGGCGCAGGGGCGGCCGGGTGGACCACCCTGTTCGGGGTGTGGATCCCGTATTTCGCGGTGGCCTTCTTTGTCGTCGGCTTCATCTGGAAGCTGGTGGACTGGGGCAGGTCGGCCGTGCCTTTCCGCATCCCCACCACAGCGGGGCAGCAGTACTCGATGCCCTGGATCAAACAATCCAAGCTGGACAACCCGTCCACCACCCTGGGGGTCCTGGGGCGCATGTTTTTCGAGGTGGTGCTCTTCCGGTCCCTGTTCCGGAACACCAAGATGGAGCTTCGGGACGGCCCTAAGCTTTCCTACGGCTCGAGCAAGTGGCTCTGGCTGTTCGCCCTGCTCTTCCACTACTCGTTCCTTATTATTTTTCTGCGGCACATGCGCTTCTTCACCGAGCCTGTCCCGGCCATTTTCGCCGGGTTGGAGTTCTTTGACGGGATCCTGCAGCTCGGGGCGCCCACGCTGTACATCACCGACCTGATCATCGTTGCCGCGGTCACCTACCTCTTTCTGAGGCGGCTGGTCATCCCCCAGATGCGCTACATCTCGCTGCCGGCGGACTACTTCCCGCTCTTCCTCATCCTGGGGATCGCCGTGTCCGGCATCTTTCTGCGCTACTTTGCCAAGACCGACGTGGTGGGCGTGAAGGAGCTGACCATGGGGCTGGCGAGGTTCCACCCCACCGTGCCCGAGGGGATCGGCGTCATGTTCTTCATCCACCTCTTCCTGGTGAGCTCGCTGCTGGTCTACTTCCCGTTGAGCAAGCTCATGCACATGGGCGGCGTATTCCTCAGCCCGACCAGGAACCTGGCCAACACCAGCCGCATGAAACGGCACATCAACCCCTGGAACCCAGAGGTGAAGTTCCACCATTATGAGGAGTACGAGGACGAGTTCAGAGACCAGATGCGAGAGGTAGGATTACCTCTGGATAAAGAGGAGTAAGTCATGAGTGTGCCAAAGCCCGACAAAATGGCGAGGATCGACCACACCCCGCCGCGAAAGAACTGGATGGACGTGCCGGCGGAGTTCCGGCCTGGGAATTACAGCTACCCTGGAAGCATCAAGTCCTGCTCCTACATGGGGTTCCCCAACCCCCGGGAGTGGGCGCCCATGGAAGACGACTGGAAGCTGCCGGACAACTGGCAGGAGATCGTGCTCAAGAAGTTCAGGGAGAACCTGAAAAAGTTCCGTTCCTTCAAGATCTTCATGGACACCTGCGTGCGCTGCGGCGCCTGTGCCGACAAGTGCCACTACTTTATCGGCGGGGGCGACCCCAAGAACATGCCCGTGCTGCGGGCGGAGCTGCTGCGCTCGGTCTACAGGGGCGAGTTCACCACGGCGGGCAAGATCCTGAGCAAGCTGACCGGGTCCCGGGTCATGACCGAGGACGTGCTCAAGGAGTGGTTCCTCTACTTCTTCCAGTGCTCGGAATGCCGCCGCTGCTCCCTGTACTGCCCCTACGGCATCGACACGGCCGAGATCACCATGATGGCCAGGGAGCTGATGCTGGAGGTGGGGCTGAACATCAACTGGGTCACCGACCCGGTGGCCAACTGCTTCCGCACCGGCAACCACCTGGGCATCCCGCCGCACACCTACAAGGACATCACCGAGTTCATGTGCGACGACATCGAGGAGATCACCGGGGTGCGCATCGACCCCCCCTTCAACAAGAAGGGGGCGGAGATCCTGTTCATCTGCCCTTCGGGCGACGTGTTCGCCGACCCCGGGACCTACACCTACATGGGCTACCTGATGCTCTTCGAGGCCATCGGCCTGGACTACACCCTGTCCACCTACGCCTCCGAGGGCGGCAACTTCGGCCTGTTCACCTCCAACGAGGCCATGAAGCGGCTGAACAGGAAGATGTACGCCGAGGCCGAGCGGCTGGGCGTGAAGTGGATCCTGGGCGGGGAGTGCGGCCACATGTGGCGGGTCATCAACCAGTACATGGAGACCATGAACGGCCCGGCAGACTTCCTGGAGGTGCCAAGGAGCCCCTTGACCGGCACGGTCTTCGACAGCGCCAGGGGCACCAAGATGCTGCACATCACCGAGTTCACGGCCGATCTCATCAAGCACGGCAAGCTCAAGCTTGACAAGAGCCGCAACGACAACCTCAAGGTCACCTACCACGACTCCTGCAACCCGGCCCGGGCCATGGGCCTGTTCGAGGAACCCAGGTACATCATCAACAACGTCTGCAACCACTTCTACGACATGCCCGAAGGCACCATCCGCGAGCAGACCTTCTGCTGCGGGTCGGGTTCGGGTCTGAACAACGAGGAGTTCATGGAGATGCGGCTTCGGGGGGGCATGCCCAGGGCCAACGCGGTCAAGCACGTGCACGACAAGCACGGCGTGAACATGCTTTCCTGTGTCTGCGCCATCGACCGGGCCGTGTTTCCTCCCCTCATGGACTACTGGGTCCCGGGCGTGGACACCACGGGGGTGCACGAGATGGTGGGCAACGCCCTCATCCTGCCCGGGGAGAAGGAGCGGGAAGTCAATCTGCGGCAAGAGCCCTTGCCGGGGAAGGAGGGGTAAGCCATGCAGGACAGCGGCAAGATCATCACCGGAATCGTCATCTTCTTGGGACTGATGACGTTTCCCTTCTGGTACAACGTGGGCAGGGCGGCGTACGAGCGCCCGGAGCTTGAGCTGCCCAAGGACGTGGAGCAGTGCATCGAGGCCACGGAGTGGATGCAGGCCGAGCACATGGTGCTGCTCAACGACTGGCGCGACGTGGTTGTGCGGGACGGGGAGCGGATCTACCACGCCACAGACGGCAAGACCTACAACATGAGCCTGCAGAACACGTGCATGGAGTGCCACCAGACCAAGGAGAAGTTCTGCGACAGGTGTCACGACACTGCCGCGGTCGACCCCTACTGCTGGGAGTGCCACCTGGAGCCGATAGAGGAGGAATCGTAATGGACAACAACAGGAGAAAGTTCCTCAAGATAGCGGGTGTGGCTGCGGCAATCGGCATGGGGGGGGGCGTGCCCCTGAAGGCGCTCGGGGGCTACGAGCCTTACGTGACAAAGTACTCCGAGACCCCGGACAAGCTCCACGCCCGGCGCTGGGGCATGGTCATCGACACGCGCAAGTTTGAATCGGAGCACGACTTCGAAAAGGTCATCGAGGCCTGCCACACCGTGCACAACGTGCCGGACATCGACTCAAAGCAGGAGATCAAGTGGATCTGGACCGACCATTACCACGGCGTCTTTCCCGGCACGGAAAACCCCTACATCGCCAAGGACGTGGAGCACAGGGAGTTTCTGCTGCTGTGCAACCACTGCGAAAATCCCCCCTGCGTGAGGGTGTGCCCCACCAAGGCCACCTTCAAGCGCGAGTCGGACGGCCTCGTGCTTATGGACTTCCACCGCTGCATCGGGTGCCGCTACTGCATGGCGGGCTGCCCTTACGGGGCCAGGAGCTTCAACTTCATGGACCCCAGGCCGCACATCACAACCGAGCTGAACAGGGAGTTCGTAACCAGGTCCAAGGGAGTGGTGGAGAAGTGCAACTTCTGCGCTGAGCGGCTGGCCCAGGGGCTGATGCCCGCCTGCGTGGTCACGGCCAATGAAGAGGTGGCCCAGGGGGCCATGGTCTTCGGCGATCTCGAGGATCCAGGGTCGGAGATCAGGAAGGTGCTGGCGGAGAACTTCACCATCCGCCGCAAACCCGAGCTTGGGACCGAGCCGAGCGTCTTTTACATCATCTAGAGGGGCGAGCCATGCTGGAAAAAGCCATCTACGGAGACAAGAAGTACTGGGCCTGGGTCATATTCCTGCTCGTCCTGATGGGTCTGGGGAGCGGGTTCTACGTGATGCAGTTCCAGGAGGGCCTGACCGTCACCGGCTTGAGCCGCGACGTGTCCTGGGGGTTCTACATTGCCCAGTTCACCTACCTGGTCGGCGTGGCCGCCTCGGCGGTGATGCTGGTGCTGCCCTACTATCTGCACAACTACAAGAAGTTCAGGAACATGATCATCCTAGGGGAGTTCATGGCTATCGGCGCCGTGATCATGTGCCTGGGGTTCATCGTGGTCGACCTGGGCCAGCCGCAGCGGCTGATGAACGTGATCATGTATCCCACGCCCAACTCGATCCTGTTCTGGGACATGGTGGTCTTAAACGGCTACCTGCTGCTGAACATCGTCATCGGCTGGCACACCCTGCACGCCGAGAAAAAGGGCGTGAAGCCGGCCGGCTGGGTCAAGCCGCTCATCTACCTGTCCATCTTCTGGGCCTTCAGCATCCACACGGTCACGGCCTTCCTCTATCAGGGGGTTCCGGGCCGGCACTACTGGCTGACCGCGATCATGGCCGCCCGGTTCCTGTCCTCGGCGTTCTGCTCCGGACCGGCCATCCTGCTGCTCCTGGCCCTGCTGGTGAAGAAGATCACCAAGTACGACCCGGGTCGGGAGGCCGTCCAGACCCTGGCCAAGATCATCACCTACGCCATGTGCATCAACGTGTTCTTTTTCCTGCTGGAGGTGTTCACGGCCTTCTACAGCAACATCCCCGGGCACATGCTGCCCATCAAGTTCCTCTTTGTTGGGGTGCACGGCCACGCCCCGCTGGCCATCTTCATGTGGACGGCGGCCGTTTTGGCCATCACCTCCCTGGTCATCCTCATCCCGCCCAAGTTCCGCAACAACATGGAGCTGCTGGTGGTGGGGCTGATCGCTCTGGTCATCGCCACCTGGATCGACAAGGGCATGGCCCTGATTGTGGGCGGCTTCACCCCGAACATGTTCGAGGGGGTGACGGTGTACATGCCAACCGGGGCTGAGCTGATGATATCCCTGTTCGTCTATGCCACCGGCGCGCTGGTGGTGACCATCCTCTGGAAGGTCGCCATCGGGGTGAAGCGGGAGATCGGGGAGATTGAAGCAGAGCACCCACAGGCCCTGGATGTCCCCCTGGGAGGAGGCAAGAGCTGAACTAACTCCTTCCCAGACTATAAAGTGACTCCTGGCAGGCCCGCCCCATTCCCGGGGTAGGGCCTGCTCTTTTATCGACCAGTAAGAAAAGGGTGGTTTCTGTGGGGCGTTCCTTGCCGTACCTTTCTGAAATGTTTCGCTTTTCTATCTCGAGGAAGCTGCTTGCGACCTGCCGCCGTCCAGGTTTACAGCCGGGTGCGAAAGGTGTAAGGAGCCGTTTGTTGCAACGGGGGGCGCCGGTCCCGGCGAGCTCTCCTGAACCCACATACCAAGAAGTGTTGTTTGGAGGTGAATCATGGGTTGGATCGTTACGGTTGATGCCGACAAGTGTGTCGGCGATGGCGAGTGCGTCGATGTCTGCCCGGTCGAGGTCTATGAGCTTCAGGACGGCAAGGCCGTTCCCGTGAACATGGAGGAGTGCCTGGGCTGCGAGTCCTGCGTCGAGGTTTGCGAGCAGGACGCCATCACAGTTGAAGAAGAGTAGCCTTCAAGGCTGACCATTCGTTCGGTAAAAAATCGAGCCCCGGGCATGGAGAACGTGTTCGGGGCTCGTTCGTTTTTTTTCGACCGGGCTTCAGTTTCCGGCCCAGCCCAGCTCCTGCCAGCGGTTCTTCGATGCCCTGTCCATGCCCTTTGCAAAACGGACACATTCCTATAGTATTCCCATCCCGTCGGAAGGGATCACGAGAAGAAGCAGGCAAACACACGGCCTGCGTTTCAGGAAGAGAGAACAAGGAGAACCAATGACATACGATCTTGAGGAGATCTTTGCCGAGTATGAAAAGCTTGTGGCTGACGTGGACACGCTTTTCGAGAAGGTCAAGAGCTCTCACCCCAAAGAAGTGAAGTGCGCTGTTGGCTGCTGCGACTGCTGCTATGCCCTGTTCGACCTGTCCCTGGTCGAGGCCATGTATGTGAAGAAAATGCTGGGCGAACGGTTTCCCGGTTCCAGGGACCGGGAGGCCTTGCTGGAGCGCGCCAACGCGACCGACAGGCAGACCTACCGCTTCAAGCGTGAGCTGGCAAAAAAGAGGCAGGAAGGCGTTCCGGAGGAAGACCTCCTGCGCATGGCCGGGGAAAAGAGGATCCGCTGCGCCCTGCTCAACGATGCCTTCCGCTGTGACCTTTACGAGCAACGTCCGATCACCTGTCGCCTGTACGGGATCCCCCTGGCCATCGCGGGCAAGGGGCAGACCTGCGGCCAGTCCGGCTTCAAGCCCGGGGGGCGTTACCCAACGGTCCACCTGGAGAAGATCCAGGACCGGCTCTTTCAGCTCAGTCAGGCCATTGTGGAGAAAACAGGCAGCCCCGAGCCCGAGTTGGGCGAGGTTGTCGTGCCCTTGTCCATGGCCCTGCTCACGGAGTACGACCGTGCGTATTTCCAAACAGAAGAGCTCGATGCGAAGCAGCCCGAATCCGGGAGCGGGCAGGCGGAATGGGTCCTTGGGGGAGAAGGCGAATGAGCACCATGGATGCCGAGAGCCGGAAAAAGGCCATCTATGACCAGCTATCCCCCAGGAGGCGGAAGTGGATCGACAAGGTCGGCTATGACAAGTGGGACCCGTTTCAGGAGCCCAACGACCCGATCAACCTGCGCGTGGATGTGACGCGGCGCACCCCTCAGGAGCTGGTGCGGCTCTTTCAGCGCGAGTCGGGGAGGAAGGGGGTGAGCGTGTCCTTTGACCGGGGGCTCAGGGAGTTCTGCATCGGTCTCATCAACCGGGACGAGCGCTACCGGGCCATGTACGAGTTCAGCCTCTGGTACCACGACCTTCTCGAGCGGGAAGGGCGGACAGAGGATTTCCTGGCATAGCGGAAAAGATTATTCCAACTGTGTACCTGATGTCAGATCCGCTGCTCGCGGGCCACCCATTCAGGTGCCGGAAAATACGCACAAGAGGAAGAAGATGACGCAGAACGACAAGCTGGCGGAGCATATCGCCGCCGCCAAGAAGGCGCTCGCGGAGAATCCGAACGACGCCAGAAACCACTACAACTGGGCCTGCATACTGATAGGTCAGGGCGAGTACGAGGAAGCCGAGCAGGAGCTGAAACGGGCCGTCCAGCTGAACAAGGAGCTGGCGGAAGCCTACGTGCAGCTCGGTGGGCTGGCCATGCGCAAGGGGGACCTCAACCTCAGCCTGAGCTACAACCAGGCGGCCATAAAGATCCGCCCCCGGTTTGCCGTGCCCCACGGCAATGTCGGGTTCGTGCACCTGCAGAAGCACGAAGTGGACAAGGCCATCAAGGCCTTTCGCAAGGCCGTCTCCCTGGACCCCAAGTTCGTCCAGGCCATTACCTCGCTGGGCAGCGCCTATCTCATGAACGGCGATCCGGACGGCTGCATCGAGCAGAGCAAAAAAGCGGTCGAGCTGCAACCCTCGTTCGGGCCGGCCTACCACAACATGTGCCTGGCCTATCTGGAGAAAGAGATGTTTTCCGAGGCCGTGGCCAGCTGCGACCTGGCCATGCAGTATGGGTTCGAGACCCCCCAGGAGATCCTGGAAGAGCTCAAGCCGCACCGGGCAAAAGCGTGAGGGGTTTTCAGGGAGCCGGCAAAGCAAGAACCCTTTTCCCACAAGGGCCAAAGAGGCTTGACATAGCGGCATTATTGTACGAAAAATCACAATCTGTTTTCATGGAGCAAGCGTGAAACAGGGGTGTGCCGGGCAAGAAAACTTCAACCAGGTTAAGGCGGATCAACCTTCAGGCCTTAAAGGAGGATTATAGGCAATGGCAACACACAAAACCCCACAGTTGGACCAGTTGGAATCTGGGCCCTGGCCCAGCTTCGTAGCTGACATCAAGCGTCAGTCCGACTACAGACACGCCAACGAGGACAAGGTCGAGTACCAGATCCCCGTCAACGTGTGCGACGACCTGCTGGGCGTGCTGGAGCTTTCCTACGAGCACGGCCGGACCCACTGGAAGCACGGCGGCATCGTGGGCGTGTTCGGGTACGGCGGCGGTGTTATCGGCCGCTACTGCGACCAGCCCGAGATGTTTCCGGGCGTGGCCCACTTCCACACCATGCGTGTCAACCAGCCCGCGGGCAAGTACTACTCCACCGAGTACCTCAGGAACCTCATGAACCTGTGGGACTTCCGCGGCTCCGGCCTGACAAACATGCACGGCGCCACCGGCGACATCGTTTTCCTCGGTACCCGCACCGAGCAGCTGGAAGAGATCTTCTACGAGCTGACCCATACGTACAACACCGACCTGGGCGGATCCGGCTCCAACCTGCGCACCCCGGCCACCTGCCTGGGCGAGTCGCGCTGCGAGTACGCCTGCTACAACACCCAGGAGCTTTGCTACCAGCTGACCCTGGAGTACCAGGACGAGCTGCACCGGCCGGCCTTTCCGTACAAGTTCAAGTTCAAGTTTGACGGCTGCCCCAACTGCTGCGTGGCCTCCATCGCCCGCTCCGACATGGCCTTCATCGGCACCTGGCGCGACAACATCCGGATCGACCAGGAAGCAGTCCAGGCGTATGTCGGCGGTGAGATTCCCTCCAACGGCGGCGCCCACTCCGGGCGTGACTGGGGCCCCTTCGACATCGAGAAGGAAGTCATCGGCCTCTGCCCCACCCAGTGCATGTGGATGGAGGGCAAGGAGCTGAAGATCAACGACCGCGAGTGCAACCGCTGCATGCACTGCATCAACGTCATGCCCCGCGCCCTGCGCATCGGCAACGACCGCGGCTGCTCCATCATGGTCGGCGCCAAGGCCCCCATCCTGGACGGCGCCCAGATGGGCTCCCTGCTGGTCCCCTTCATCAAGGTGGAGGAGCCCTACGACGAGATCAAGGAAGTCATCGAGAACGTCTGGGACTGGTGGATGGAAGAGGGCAAGAACCGCGAGCGCCTGGGCGAGCTGATCAAGCGCCAGAGCTTCCAGAGGCTGCTCGAGGCCACCGGGATCAAGGCTCAGCCCCAGCACGTGCAGGAGCCCAGGCACAATCCCTACATCTACTGGAACGAAGACGAAGTTCCGGGTGGCTTTGACCGCGATATCCAAGAATTCCGTAAATACCACAATCGCTAAGAGGGGGTGTCGATCATGGCATTCATTTCATCCGGATACAATCCAGACAAGCCAATGGAAGACCGGATCACCGATATCGGTCCTCGGCACTATACCGAGTTCCTGCCCCCGGTGATCAAGAAGAACTTCGGCAAATGGCTGTGGCACGAGATCCTCCAGCCCGGGGTGCTCGTGCACAAGGCCGAGAGCGGGGACGAGGTCTACACCGTGCGCTGCGGCGGTGCCCGTCTGATGAGCACCGAAACGGTCAAGGAACTCTGCGACATCGCCGACCAGTACTGTGAGGGCTTTTTCCGCTTCACCACCCGGAACAACATCGAGTTCATGGTGGACAGCAAGGACAAGGCCACAGCCCTGGTGGACGACCTCAAGGGACGCAAGTTTGACGGCGGCAGCTACAAGTTCCCGGTTGGCGGCACCGGTGCCGGTCTGACCAACATCGTGCACACCCAGGGGTGGGTGCACTGCCACACCCCGGCCACGGATGCCTCCGGCACGGTCAAGGTGGTCCTGGACGAGCTCTTCGAGGAGTTCCAGTCCATGCGTCTGCCCGCACAGGTGCGCATCTCCATGGCCTGCTGCCTGAACATGTGCGGCGCCGTTCACTGCTCCGACATCGCCATCCTGGGCTATCACCGCAAGCCGCCCATGGTGGACGACCAGTACCTGGACAATATGTGCGAGATCCCCCTGGCCGTTGCTGCCTGCCCGGTGGGCGCGGTCAAGCCCAAGACCAAGGAGATCACCACGGACAAGGGCGAGACCAAGACGGTCAAGACCGTGGAGATCAACAAGGACCGCTGCATGTTCTGCGGCAACTGCTACACCATGTGCCCCTCCCTGCCCCTGGCAGACACCGAGGGCGACGGGCTGGTGCTCATGGTCGGCGGCAAGGTCTCCAACCGCATCAGCGCACCCAAGTTCTCCAAGTGCGTTGTGGCCTTCATCCCCAACGAGCCGCCCCGCTGGCCCAAATTGGCCAAGACCATCCGCACCATCTTCGACGCCTACGCGAGTGAAGGCCCGTACGGCGCCAAGAAGTACGAGCGCATTGGTGACTGGGCCGAGCGCATCGGGTGGGAGCGCTTCTTCGATGTCTGCGGACTCGAGTTCACCCACCACCTGATCGACGACTTCCGTGATCCCGCCTACTACACCTGGCGGCAGACCACGAACTTCAAGTTCACCGACTAGACGTCCCAATGGGGGGCGCGGCACCTGCCGCGCCCCTTCAAATCGCAACGAGGCACACCATGAGCACGGAAGAGCAGAAACAGCAGATCATGGACGCGGTCTTGAAGAAGACCAAGACCAAGACCAAGTTTTACTTCAGCGACCTGGCCAAGATGCTTCCTGAGGAAAAGCCCCGGGCCGTCAAGAAGCTGGTCAACGAGCTGGTCAACGAAGGCAAGCTGGTTTACTGGTCCAGCGGCAGCACCACTATGTACGGCCTCCCCGGTGTCGGCAAGCAGGCCGCGAGCGAAGGGGAGTCCAAAGAAGAGTAGAGGTGGGGAACCATCCGCGCCTGATCCTGGCCGGGCTTTCCGGCGGGTCGGGCAAGACGATTCTTTCTCTTGGTCTCTGCCGTTCATGGACGCAGCGCGGATTGCGCGTCAAGCCTTTCAAGAAGGGTCCCGATTATATCGACGCCGCCTGGCTGGCCCTGGCCACCGGGGGTTCGACGACGAATCTGGACCCTTTTCTCATGTCCCCCGAGGTTCTCAAGACATTGTTTCTGGAGAAGATCCAGGGCTCGGACATCGCTGTCATCGAAGGCAACCGCGGGTTGCACGACGGCAAGGACGAGTCGGGCAGCTGCTCCACGGCGCAGCTGGCCAAGCTGCTGCACACCCCTGTCGTTCTGATCGTCAACTGCACCAAGATGACCCGCACCGTGGCCGCCCTGGTCCAGGGCGTGGCGGCTTTTGACAGCGAGGTCACCATCGCCGGCGTGGTCTTCAACCTCACCGCGGGCGAGCGCCACCGGAGCATCCTGCGGCGAAGCGTTGAAAAGTACACCGACATCCCGGTGCTCGGGGCCCTGCCCCGGCTGCGGCAAAACCCGATTCCGGAGCGGCACATGGGGCTGATCTCCGACCGGGAGTTCTCAGCCGACCAGGCCCTGGACACCCTGGCCGCGACCATTGCCGAGTGGGTGGATGTCGAGGGCATCAAGTCCATTGCCGCCAGGTGCGGCAAGCTGCCGCAGCGGCCCCCGGAGAGTCAGCCGCGAGCCAGGCCCATGGGTACGCCTGTCAGGATCGGGGTGGTCAAGGACGCTGCCCTGTGGTTCTACTACCAGGAGAACCTGGAGGCCCTCGAGCAGGCCGGGGCCGAGCTGGTCGAGGTCAGCCTGCTCACGGACAGCCCCTGGCCGGAGCTGCACGGCCTGTACCTGGGAGGGGGGTTCCCCGAGACCCAAGCCGAGGAGCTGTCACGAAACGTCTATGCGCGCAGCATGGTCAAGGAGCTGGCCGGGCAGGGGCTGCCCATTTACGCGGAGTGCGGCGGCCTGATGTACCTGTGCGAGAGCCTGGCCTGGGAAGGGTACACCTACCCCATGGCCGGGGTGTTCCCAGTGAAGACAAGGCTGAACAAAAAGCCCCAGGGTCACGGCTACACCAGGGCCAGAGTGGTGCACCCCAACCCTTTCCTGCCGGTGGGCACCGAGTTCACGGGTCACGAGTTCCACTACTCGAGCTGCCACCCGCTGAACGGGGAGCCCCTTGACTACTGCCTGCACATGGGGCGCGGACACGGCATGCACGAGCAGATGGACGGGCTGGTGGCGCGCAACACCTTTGCCTGCTACACCCATTTGCACGCCCGCGGCGTCCCTTCCTGGGCCAGGGATTTCGTCAGGGCCGCCCGGCGGTATCAACAGGTTCGGGAGGCCAACACCACCGACATCTGCCCATTCATACGGGCCGAGTGAGCAAAGGTGATTTCAAAAGGGACCTCGTCCTGCAGGGACGAAACCTTGACTTTTTTAAGACATGATAAAGCAAACGATCAATGGGAAAAGTCCGATTACGACAACGACAACTAAATAATACCTCACCAGACCCTACAAAGGAACCTATCAAGCCGACAAAGGTTTCCCTGTTTTCTC
>CAZQOG010000056.1:0-16078 GCA_964594925.1 uncultured Desulfohalobiaceae bacterium | reverse complement strand
GAGCTTCCAGCTTCAATTTACGTGAGGGTTTGCCCTTGGTGAAGCAACGCAGTCCCTCCTTCGCACAAGGCTACGGAGGGCAGGCCAGCGGGGATTTTTCAACGGCCTGCTAGCGGAAGACCTTGATGTCGTCCACCCAGGACACGGAGGCTTCTCCGGTGTCGTCGGAGTCGTTCATGACGGCCAGGCCGGCCCGTGCAGGAGGGTCTTCCCCAAAGGCGCGACGGTAGTCGTCAACCACGTTGACCTGCTCGGACACCCATTGGCCGACCTTGTCAGCCCCCTGCCGCAACGCGATCATCATGGCCCTTTCCGTGTAGGCGTTGGGAATGATCTCTTTTTCATGGGCGCGGTTGGCCCAGATGTAGTTGAGGGAGGAGTCTGGAGGGTACCGGCCGTGGACTGCCTTGTAGGACTCGTACTTGATTTTCTGCCATACCGAGGCCCTGCCCGGGTCGTACTCGAAGACCACGTAGAGCCTGATGGGATAGTCGTCCCCCTTTTTGGTGGAAGCATCCCCCCGGTCATAGACCCTGTCCACCTTCCACCGCCAGGACAGCATCGGATACGCCGAGACATCGTAGCTTTCCCTGCGCACCAGACCCGAGGCGGAAGCATTGCTGTGCGCCCTGAGAAAGGAGTCGGTTCCATTCTCCTCGATTGTGTAGCTGGAGTGCGGCTCTATACCGCGGAAGGTCAGCGGCTCCCAGGCATCAAGATCCTCAAAGGTCTCGTGCAGCAGTGTCTGCTTTTCTGCCAGGGCCGGGAAAACCAGCATGAGCCACACCCCGGCAATGATGACCGCTGACCTGCGGACCGCTTTCCTCTTCCCCGTGTTGGGTGCTCCCTTTACAGTGGTCATGACAATTCCCTATCCTTTTTCTCTCGGGTGGGGTTCCTTCCCGCCAGGGTTCAAATCGTGCCGAGCGCACGGATCACTGGCGTCCGACACGGTGTGTCGACGAACCTTTTTCAGCCTGGATTCAAGGATAGCATCATCCAAGGAGGGTATCCATGCCGCAGATCGAAGTGACCACCAACGACCGGAACGAGTTGATCGACATCACCGACCGGGTCCGGGGGCTGTTGCGGGAGAATGACTGGCAGGACGGTGTGCTCGTGCTCTATACCAGCCACACCACGGCCGGACTGACCATCAACGAGTCCGCCGACCCCAGCGTGGCCAGGGACATTGCAATCACCCTGTCCAGGCTTGTGCCCCGCAACGGCGATTACCGCCATGCCGAAGGCAACAGCGACGCCCACATCAAATCGAGCCTGGTGGGGTGCTCCACCCAGGTCGTCATCGAGTCCGGGCAGCTCAGGCTCGGCACCTGGCAGGGCATCTTTTTCTGCGAGTTCGACGGCCCCCGGACCCGCAAGATACTGGCCAAGTTTTTGTCTGCCTGACGGAAGGGGATGAAGAAGCTCGAAGCTCAAAGCTCAAAGCAAGAGAAAGATGTTCTCCAAACTTTCGTGTGGAATTTTGGTTCTTCGACGTTTTGTGTGAAAATGAAAAAAATTGATCCGAGAGGTACCATGTGAGATCGGTGCTCGAATGTACCGTCATTCCGGCCTCCGCCTGTCCCGGCGTAGCTGGAAGCGAAGAGGGAAGCCGGAATCCATGCCTTTGTTGTCAGATGGTCCCAGACAAAGATAGGCCTGGGGTCCAACTCAAGCCGTAATGACTTTGAAACAACATCCTAGATGGGTGTGAAATCGAATTTTCAACACATCCCGAATTCCCCACCAAACGTCGAAGAACCGAAATTTATAGAGAGCGCGTCCAAGGACTCCATTCCCGCCCCTCAATTTTCAACCCTCTTTTCGACTTATTCCTACTTTCAGCTTTCAGCTTTGAGCTTTCAGCTGTCCTGCTCTTCCTTCCAGCTTCCAGCTTCCAGCTTCGAGCTTCGAACTCGGCCGCCTTGCGGCCGGCTACTCTTCCTTCAACTCCCTGGTCATCAGCTCTTTGACCGCCTCGCCAGGCTCCTTGTCCGCGTAAAGCACCGCATGGACCTGCTCGGTGATGGGCAGCTCCACCCCGAGCCGTTTGCCGAGATCGTGAACCGCCTCGGTGGTCTTGACGCCTTCGGCCACCATTTTCATCTCCCCCAGGATGTCCAGCAGCTTCCGCCCCGTGGCCAGCTTGAGCCCCACCTGACGGTTGCGGCTCAGATCGCCCGTGCAGGTCAGCACCAGGTCACCCATCCCGGACAACCCCATGAAGGTCCTTTCCCTGGCGCCCATGGCCCTGCCCAGCCGGGACATCTCGGACAGCCCCCGGGTGATCAGCGCCGCCCTGGCGTTTGTCCCAAACCCCAGTCCGTCTGAAATTCCCGCGGCAATGGCGATGATGTTCTTGAGTGCCCCCCCCAGCTCCACACCCTTGTAGTCCTCGTTGGTGTAGACACGAAAGCTCTCGGTTGACATGACGTCCTGGATGCGGCGCCCGAGCTTTTTGTCACCGCACCCCAGGGAGACCGCAGTAGGCATTCCCTGCACCACTTCACGCGCAAACGACGGACCGGACAAGATGGCATAGCGCGGGTTCAGTGAGCCAAGACTGTCCCTGACCACCTGTGACATGGGCTTGAGGCTGTCGATCTCTATCCCCTTGCTGGCGCAGACCACCACGGGCTTTTTGGGGAGATACTCCCTGGCCTGCTGCAGGACCGAGCGCAGAAACTGACAGGGCACGACCACCAGGCACATGTCTGCCCCATGCACGACACCGGCCAGGTCCGTGTCCGCCTGCAGCCCTCCGTGCAGGTCGATGCCCGGCAAATACCAGGTGTTCCGGCCCTGAAGCCGCATCTCCGCCAGCAGCTCCTTTTCCCTGACCCAGAGATGGGTTTCCACACCTTTCCCTGCCAGCAGGTTGGCCAGGGTGGTTCCCCAGCTTCCTGCCCCAAGCACCGCTATTTTCATGCTAGCTCCTTGATGTCTTGCCCCGACCGACAGCTGACAGTCCGGGGCGTGTTGCAACCTGGGAACAAAACGAATACCATGCAACCCAATTTGCTTCCAGGCAGCTGTCATGACCCTGAAAAACAAACCAGCATTTACTCCAGTCGAACGTCAAATCCTGAAAATTGTCCAGGACGATCTTCCGGACTCGGCCACCCCGTATGCGGACATTGCGGCAATGGTCGGTACAGACGAGCAGCAGGTTGTGGATCTTATCCGGTCCATGAAGGACCTTGGAACCATTCGCCGGTTCGGGGCGACCCTCAGGCACCAGCAGGCCGGCTACGGTTTCAACGCCATGGTCGCCTGGTATGCCGAGGAGGACCACGACCTGGACTCGGTCGGCCGGGCCATGGCTGCCCGCCCGGAGATCTCCCACTGCTACCTGCGCAGGAACTGTTACGACTGGCCCTACAACCTGTACACCATGATCCACGGCCGGAACCGTTCCGACTGCCAGCGGGTGGTCCAGGAACTACAGCAAGAAACCGGTCTGCGCCAGTACGAAATTCTTTTCAGCGACCAGGAGCTCAAGAAGACTTCCATGCGCTACTTCTGAGAACCTCTCCCTGAGTCCCAACAATCCGGCTGCTCAGTGCAGCCTTGTAAACGATGACCGGAGCCTCCATGAACACCATTTCGAGCCAGCTTTTTGCCCAGGCCAGGCAGCTCATACCAGGCGGGGTCAACAGCCCGGTCCGGGCCTGCCAGAGTGTAGACCAGGAACCTTTGTTCATTGCCTCGGGCACGGGGAGCCGTCTGACCACCGAGGACGGGCGTGAGCTTGTGGACTACGTCCTCTCCTGGGGCCCGCTTCTTCTCGGGCATGCCCATCCCGCGGTCACACAGGCCGCCCTGGCAGCTTTGAACAAGGGGGCCAGCTTCGGGGCTCCCTGCCGGGCCGAGGTGGAGCTGGCCGAAATCATTGTCGAGGCCCTGCCGGGAATGGACATGGTGCGCATGGTCAACTCGGGAACCGAGGCCACCATGAGCGCCCTCCGGCTGGCCCGGGCCTGCACCGGCCGCAACAAGGTCCTCAAGTTCGAGGGCTGTTACCACGGCCACGCCGACGCCTTTCTGGCCAGCGCAGGCTCAGGCCTGGCCACCCTGTGCATACCCGGCACCCCGGGTGTCCCCGAGGAGACCGTCCGCCACACCATGGTCGCCCCCTACAACGATCTCGAAGCCGTCAAAGAAATTTTTACCCAGACCGGGGAGGAGATCGCCGCGGTCATTGTGGAGCCGGTGGCGGGAAACATGGGCCTTGTGCCCCCTGTGGACGGCTTCCTTCAGGGGCTCAGGGATCTTACCAGCCAGCACGGCGCCCTGCTCATCTTCGACGAGGTCATCACCGGCTTCCGGGTGGCCTTTGGCGGAGCCCAGAACCGCTTCGGGATCGTCCCCGACCTGACCTGCCTGGGCAAGATCATCGGCGGAGGCTTCCCTGTGGGGGCGTATGGCGGCAAGCGGGAGATCATGAAGCGCATCGCGCCCTGCGGTGATGTCTACCAGGCCGGCACACTGTCCGGGAATCCCGTGGCCATGGCTGCAGGTGCAGCCACCCTCAACACCCTGCGCACCTGCGACTACGAGGCCCTGGAAGAGCGGACCAGGTCACTGGCCCAGGAGCTGGCGGCAATCCTCCAGGAAAAGTCCGTCCCGGTCCAATTGAACACCCTGGCCTCTGCCTTCACGCTCTTCTTCACCAGCGAACCGGTTTCTGACTTCTCCTCGGCCGGCCGGTCCGACCAGGAACTGTTCAAGGCCTTTTTCAGCCACATGCGACGGCACGGCATCTACCTGGCGCCTTCCGGCTTCGAGTGCTCCTTCACCTCTTTCGCGCACTCGGACGAGGACTTCTCCAGAACCCTGGAGGCGGCCCGCAAGCTCACCTTGGAGTCATGAGCGGTCTGTCGACGAAAACCGGGCCCCCAACGTCCTGGTCACAGGGGGCCTGTGTGGGAAAACCGACGCACATCCAACTTGACAGGTCCAAAGGACCTCAATTATGAATTTTTTTTGATTGTGCTTTTTTTACCAAATCCACCAGAGGGAGGTGAATCGGAATGAAGAAACTGTTATTGTCACTTGTTGGTTCGGCACTGGTCTGTGCCCTTGTCTTTCCAGCACTGAACGCTGCTGAATGTCCGGCTGACATGGTCATCGAGCCCCCCGAGTCCGTGGAGGCGCGCTTTGCCCCTGTTGCCTTCTCGCACGACGCCCATGCCGACTTTGACTGCACCGCCTGCCACCACACGTGGGACGGGGAGTCCGATGTCCAGAGCTGCATGGCAGAGGGCTGCCACGACCTGTTCAACCCGGCCGACGTGGCCGAGAAGAAGGATGTGGCTTACTACTACAATGCCTTCCACGATCGGAAGAGCGAGATCAGCTGCATCGGCTGTCACGGCGCCCTGAAGAAGGCCGGGGAACCCACCGGCCCCATCACGTGCACGGACTGCCACCCCAAAGAGTAACGCCCGCAACGAGACGGGGCCGCCAGCCGGCCCCGTCTTTTCCAGCCCACTTCCGGCAACGGCGACACGCGAGGTGACGCATGAGCCCCGACCCCTCCCAGGACCAGAGCACCGAAGAGATCATCGAGCTGACTGATATCGTTGAGGACGACCAGGTCGAAGAAGAGTATTCCGCTGCCGAGGTTGCAGGGGACTCCGACCGGGAGACCCAGGAATCCCTTGACGAAGCCAGCCTGGAGGAGGAGCTGAGCGACTTCTTCGCCAAGCTCGACGAGGGAGGAGAGGACGATCCGGAGCTGGAAACCGAGCCCGCTGATTCGGGTCAGGCCCCTGCCGCCCAGTCTCGGGAAGAGGAAAACTTCGACCTTGACGATCTCTTCGAAGACATCTCCGAGCAGGAGTCCGACGCAGCAGGCACCGAAGACACGCCCCTGGACCAGGATCCCTGGGGGGACATCGACCTCGAGCTTCCCGGAGCGGAACCGACCGTCGAGGACACCGTGGACGAAGCCGACGAGTTCTCCGAGCTCGACGACCTCTTCGACGATCTGGAAAAAGACCAGACCGGGCAGGAAGAACAGTCTGAGGTCTCGGAGCAGGAACCTGCCGTTGCGGAACCCGGTTTCGTTGAAGAGGAGCCGCAGGAAGCGGTTGCTTCCGAGCCCGAGCCCGTGGTCGAACTCGGGGAAGAGACCTGGGGCACCTCAGGTGCGCAGGAAGGACTGCCCGGCGCCACCGCAGAGGAGGTGGAGGATCTCAAGGAGCGAGTCCGCCTCCTGGAAGAGCGACTGGACGCACAACCATCCACGCCCTCTTCTGAGGACCTCTCCCGCCAGGTGCAACAGGAGCTCGCCGCTTCCCTGCAACCCGACACCCTGCCGGACGGGTTGCTCGATGCCCTGGCCCGGCGTCTCGAGGACTCGCTCTGGCCCGGCATCCAGGAAAAGCTCAGCTCCCTGCGCCAGGACATTGAATCCCGCGTTGAGGATCTTTCAGACCAGCTGAAAGGGACCACCTCGGACCTGGCCTCCACAGAGGAGCTTGAAACGCTGCGCCAGACACTCAGGGATGAGATCAGACGGGAAATCGCTGAATCCGCACCGTCGATTGCAGCTGCCGTCATACGCGAGGAGATTGCCACCCTGACCAGGGACGTGGACGCAGACTGACACTCCCAGCCGGCCTGCATCCAGCGCCAAGCGCACTCCGGCTTTTCTGCTTTTTTTTCGAGTTCACCCGATTTGAAACAAAAGGGAGGGGCTGTCCGGTTTCTTCCTTTTTTCCCGTCCGGGGTCCCCGTTTGTGAGCGGTCACGACCATTTCCCCACCGGACGGTTTTTTTTGTCCACGTCTCATGGGTCGGACCAGGAAGATCATTGCTGTCGCCGTGATCCCCACGAACCGGCCAACAGACCCCATTTTGCCTGCAGGAGGATACCCGTCGTGGATCAGCAAAAAAAAATGGCCCTGCAGACCACCAAGGAGATCGTGGTCAAGTTCATAGAGATCGGGCGCATCTCCCCCAACAACTTCTCAGAATTTTTTTCCCCGATCTATCATGAGGTTCTGCAGACCATCGCTCCCCAGAATGACGCCCCCCTGGTGGACGACGTCCCGGATGAGTGAGGAACGGTCTGCCGGCGACGCCCATGGCAGCCGGGTGTCAGCCATGTTCGGGCGCATTGCAGGATGGTATGATTTCCTGAACCACTTCCTGAGTTTTGGTCAGGACATCTACTGGCGCCACCGCCTGGTGCGCCATGTACGGATCGGCAGCACCGGGCGCGTGCTCGACCTTGCGGCCGGCACCCTCGATGTCTCCCTGGAAATCCTTCGCCGCTGTCCCACCGCCTCCGTGCTGGCGATGGATTTTTCCCTGCCCATGCTGCAAAAAGGGCTCAACAAGGCCGGCCCTGTCAGGATGAAGAAAATCCAGCCGGTCTGTGCGGACGGCAGACGCCTCCCCCTGCCTGGGCAATGCGTGGACACGGTGACCATCGCCTTTGGCATCCGCAACATCCTCCCCCGGCAGGAGGCCTATGCAGAGCTGCTCAGGGTCCTCACCCCCGGAGGGCGGTTGTGCATCCTGGAGTTTGGAAGCGGAAAGGGCAGGATCTGGCGCGGGGCTTACAACTTCTATCTCAATCAATTGCTGCCCTGGCTGGGAAGGCTCATCTCAAGGGATCCAGGGGCCTACGGCTACCTGGCCCGGACCATCAGGGAGTTCCCCGCCGCCGAGGAGCTAGGGCGGGAACTTTTTGCGGCCGGGTTCTCCAGAGTGGCCTACTACCCGCTCTGCTCAGGGATCGTCACTGTCCACCTGGCGGAAAAAGCATTCCCTGGCTGAGCCTGGCCATTTTTTCTGGTTCTTCGACGTTTCCTATGGATTTATTTGAGATCGGGAGACGCTCATACGAAATGTTTTCCTTTTCCTCACCGTATTCCAACATACCGCCGAAGAACCTACTTCTGGTAGGGGCGCGTGGTACGCGCCCTTTCTTGTGCCGAGGCTTGGTCCGGGCACGAGGTCCGACCAAAGGCAGGGCGGCTACCAGCCGCCCCTACCAGATAGGAACTACTGGTTGTGAAAATTTCTTTGGCATTTCCACACGAAACGTCGAAGAATTTTCCTCTCCCCTCAGAGACTCCGCCCCAGAGCTATGAGCACCAATCCAAGGACAAGCACCACCAGACCGAGGGAACGCAGCTGCCCCGGGCTCGCTTGCGCCAGCATGCGCAGGACCGAAGGCATGCGTTCCGCCAGGAGAAAATAGGGCAGCCCTTCAAAAACCATGGCCAGGCCAAGTGCGATCACGAATATGTCCATCTCGAACGACATGCCCCTCACTACCCCCGGGATCCCCAGGCTGTCCACCCGGCTCCGCCCCCTGCTTGTCCAGGCCTGTCAGGCCTGGATAGTCCGGGCTGCTGCACTGCCGAATGGTACCTGAAACATGACCGGGAAGACCTGCATCCTGACCACGGCGACACCCAGAGAGCTCAGGTCCTGCCTGGCCCAGGTGCCGAAGGCGTCCATCCCTGCCCAGGGGGAGTGGGAGCTGCTCTCCCTCCAGTCCTGGAAACTGCTGCTGCTTGTGACCGGTGTCGGTCCTGTCAACGCAGCCGGGGCACTGGGGCGTCTGCTTGGAGCAGTGGGCCCTGTTCACGGCGTGGTCAATCTGGGCGTTGCCGGCAGCTTCGATCTGAAAACCTGTCCCCTGGCTGCTCCGGTGGTGGTCCAGGAGGAAGTCTGGCCCGAGTTCGGGCTGCTGTCAGATACGGGCGTGGATCCGTGCGGCATCGGGTTTTCACAGGGGAGCCTGCAGGGGCGGGCCGTGTTCGACCGCTTGGCCCTGCACCCCCGGACAAGCTCTGCAGCACTCGGAGTGTCGCTTTCAACCGACTGGCCCATGGCAACCAGCCTGAGCGTGGCCGGCGTGACCGGGACGCCCGAGCTGGCCAAAGCCAGGCTGAAGCTGAACGCGGACCTGGAAAACATGGAAGGCTTTGCCCTGGGCTGGACTTCCTTGCGCTTCGGGCTCCCCTTCCTGGAGGTGCGCACAATCTCCAACAGGGTTGGATCCAGGCACAAAGACGACTGGGACCTGAAATCATCACTGGCCGTGCTCGGCCATGTCTTTTCCCGGATGTTCATGACACCGGAAGGTCGCTGACCCGGTGTCGCAGACGAAGTACACGCCCAGACCCGAAATGGTGACCGTGGCCATCTCTCCCTGCCCCAACGACACCATCGTCTTTGCCGGGTGGATCCTGGGACGGGTCGGGGAACTGCCCGGCCTGCACACGCGTTTTCTGTGGGAGGATGTCGAGGACCTGAACATGCTCGCCCTCAAAAGGAAAACCCAGGTCACCAAGGTCTCGGCCGCCCAGGCACTTCGTCTCGAAGACCGTTGCAGGATTCTTTCCGCCGGAGCCGCCTTCGGCCTGGAGCATGGTCCCAGGCTGGTGGCCCTGCCGGGCAGGGTGGCCCTGCCACGGACCATTGCAGTCCCCGGCTTGCAGACCACCGCCTGTGCCCTGTTACGGGCAGCCCTTGGCAGCCATTCCTGGGAGGCGGTGCCCATGGACTACGACAGGATCGTCCAGGCCGTATCCGATGGGCAGGTGGAAGCCGGGCTGCTCATCCACGAGTCAGCCCTGGTCTTTCAGCGCTACGGCTTCAGCTGCCTGCTCGACCTTGGGCAGTGGTGGGGTGAAAAGAGTCGCGGCCTGCCGCTTCCCCTGGGGTGCATCGTCATTGACAAAAGCCTTGGAACGACAGTACCCGCTCGTGTGGAGGATCTCATCAGAAGCAGCCTCTCGTGGTCCCATGGGCACCGGGAAGAGACAGCCCCGCTGCTCACGGCCCTGGCACAGGAGCTGGATGCTCCCACCCTCGAGGCACACGTCTCTGCCTACGTCAACGACTTGAGCATGGACATGGGGGAAGCCGGCCTTCGGGCCCTGGCCTGTCTCCGGGATCTGATACACACAACATGACAACCCCCGGGGCGGGAGAAGAGTGCCTCTCCTCTCCCCGAAAACGAGCCAACCATCATGGATCGCCTGAAGGCTTACTTTCACGCACAGCTGCCCCTGATCAACAGCTCCCTGGAAGCCGGCATACAGGGTCTGCACCCTCTGGTCCTGCCCGTGGCCGAGCACGTGCTCGAGGCAGGCGGAAAACGTCTTCGGCCCTTGCTCTGCCGGCTGGTTTCGACCGCCCTGGGGCATGACCCCGAATCCGGAATCCCTCTTGGTTGTGCCCTGGAGTACCTGCACTCGGCCACCCTGCTGCACGACGACATCCTCGACGGGGCAGAGCTTCGGCGCGGCCGCCAGGCCGCCCACAAGGTCTTTGGCTTCCGGAAGACCATTCTGACCGGGGACGCGCTCCTGGCCCTGGCCAACAGGCTCATCGCCGACTATGACATCCCGCGGCTCATGTCCTGTGCCTCTGCGGCCATCGTGGAGACGGCAAGCGGTGAAATCCTGGAGATCGCCAGCGCCGGGCAGCCCTCACTGACCCGGGATGAGTACCTGGAGATCATCCGCGGCAAGACAGCCTTTCTGATCCAGGCTTCCTGCCAGTGCGGCGCCATACTGGCCAAAGCCGGCCACGATGTCGAGGAGGGGGCCAAGGCCTATGGGCTCAATCTCGGCATTGCCTTCCAGCTGGTGGACGACGCTCTGGACTACTCGGTACCGTCCGAGTCCACAGGCAAGCCCAGTGGCGGGGATCTGCGCGAAGGCAAGATCACCCTGCCCCTCATCCTGCTGCTGGAGACCCTGGACCCTGTCAGGAGAAAGGAAATCCTGTCCAAGGTCACCTCCGGAAGCCTCGCCCCGGAGGAAGCAAAATGGCTCATCCGCGAGATTAAGCGGCTGGATTTGCCTGAACAGACCCGCGCTGAGGCATCCAAATACCTGGAGCTGGCCAGGGAAGGGCTGGCGCTTTTCCCGGCATCCATCCACAAGGAGCTTCTCCAGGACATTCTTCATTACGTTCAAACCCGCAGGAACTGAGCATGCCACCTTCCGACATCTTTATGGGCATCCCCCCCCAGAAACTTCGGGAGTGCCTGAACAAGATCTTTCCTGCGGTCATGCCCGAGCTGCTCCTGGAAGCCGCCAACCCCGAACCCGATTTCGACAACATCGCCAGGATCATCAGCCTGGACCCCGCACTGGCCACTGCGATCCTCGGCCTTGTCAACTCCCCTTACTACGGCCTCAGCCAGAAAGTGACCGATCTCAAACGGGCTGCCGTGGTGCTGGGAAACAGGGAGATCTTCAAGCTGGCATTCTCAGTCACCCTGATCAAGAACATGACCGACACCCTGGGCGACAGAAAGACGGACTTCTTCGCCAACTGGCGCCTGGTCATCTGGTCTGCCATCGCTTCCGAGCTGATTGCCGAACACAGTGATCCCGGCCAGGCAGCAAACGCCTACCTGTGCGCCCTGATAAAGGACATCTCCCTGCTCATCGCGGTTTCCATCAATCCTGAAGTCCTCGACCAACATCCCCTGCCCCTTTGCCACAATGGGAAGGACTCGCATGTCCAGGACCACGCCCGGGCAACGCAGGACCTGCTCGTGCAGTGGAACTTTCCTCCCGCGTTTTTCCCCCCCATCACGCACCACCACGACATGGAGCGGGTAGAAAGCCTCGCCCCGCTGGATCAGGCCGTCACCCTGGGCACCCGCTGGGCCGAGATAGAGATGGACCCTTCCGCACACCCGGCAGACCTGGTCCAGTTCAAGCTGACCCTGCAGCGTCTTTTGAACCTTGGGGACGAGGAGGTCAACGCACTGCGTGAACAGTGCGTGAACCGGTTCCGGTCCATGACAGATTCGCTGAACATCTCCGAAGCTCCACAGGACTGCCGGCTCTACGCCCATTCCCTGCGCACCATCCAGTACTACTATTTCCAAAGCATGGACCTGACCCGGGTCGAGGGAGGGCTGCCCGCGGTGGCCGGGACAATGCTGCGCCACCTGTCCTGGAACTGGGATATCCGGGATTGCGACCTGGCCCTGCGCCAACCCGACTCCAGCGACTGGACACTCTTCGCCTTGTCCGGGCAGGAGATGACCCAGTCCCGCGAAGCCGCATCACGCGCCGATCTGCCTTGGCGCACCAGGCACAAGGGCCATGTGCTCAAGGCCTCCGGCAGAGTGCTGGGAGAGCTGCGGCCGGTGGAGAAGCCGCACGGGGAGGACGCCGCAGGCCTGCAGCTCTATCTCTGGTTCGCCAGCCAGGGTTACGAGCACTACTTTCTCCGCCAGGCCGTGATGGAAAGCAGATCCCAGGCCCTGGAGCTGCTCCCTGTCGGGGTGGCCAGTCTGGACGACGCAGGCAGGGTCCTTGATTGCAACCTGCGCCTGAAATCCTTCCTGGGAACCACAAAAGACCTCAGGAAAGAGTCCTTCTGGAAGATGCTGTCCCGGTCCAAGGGCATCGACTGTGACAGGGACTGGGAAAGGTTCCTGAAACAGCCCGGAAGCAATTGCTTTTCCAGGATCGTCTGCCCTCTCGGTCCGAAGGGAACCAGACAGCAGGTCTGCCTGTACATTGCCGCCTACACCTCCCGGGTCGGACAAAGCAAACGCGTTCTGGTCATGGTGGAGGATGTTTCCGAGGTCACGGACCTCCAGTTCCAGGCTTTGAGACAACGTGACTTCCTGAGCCGGCTCATGCAGGCCATGCAGGAGGTGGTCCTGGTCGTGGACGGCGGCGGGACCATCGAGTTCGCCTCACCGCGTTTGGCCGACGAGCTCGAAGGGAAGAACCTCTTTCTCTCGGCCCAGCCCACCGAGCTCTTCACAGCCCACTGGGACCCCTCCCTGCTCAGGGAAAAGCAGCCCCCCTTCGAGATCCATCTTTCCCTGACCGGGAGCACGCACCCCCTGCCCCTGGAGATCGTGATCAATCAGCTCAATGAGCACCCCGCTTCCTTTCTGATTGTCGGACGCGATCTCAGCGCCATCCACAGACTGGAAAACAAAATCAAGCGGCAGGCCATTTACGACCATCTCACAGGGGTCTTCAACCGCCACCAGTTCCAGGTCTTCCTCGAGCGGGAGGCGGCACGCTCCCGGAGGCGCAAGGAGCCTCTCGGGCTCATCTTCATGGACATCGACCGCTTCAAGGACCTCAACGACCGGGAAGGCCACCAGGCCGGGGACCGGGCCCTGCAGCTCATCGGCTCGGTGCTGCGCTCCACGATCAGGAAGGGCATGGATTATCCCTGCCGTTTCGGTGGGGACGAGTTCGCGATCCTGACCACCAACACGAACGGGCCGGAGTTGGAGAAGCTGGCAAAGCGCCTGGGTGTTGCCTGTCGGGAAAAGCTGTCGGGGAAGCTGAGCCTCAGCATGGGCCTGGCGCTGCTCAAGGAAGAAGAGGAGACCGAGGAATTTCTCAAACGGGCCGATGCGGCCTGCCTGGAAGTCAAGACAAGCGGGGGGAACCGGCTGACGTGGTCCTGAGGGAATCGATCCCACTGTTCCTCCCCCTGGGGCATGCCGGGCCCTGTCCTCCCGGACAGTTTGCGCGCATGCACTGTCTACAATCCCATAACACCCCCTCAAAAACCACGCTGGCATGGCGCTTTACCAGGGGCGGGGACGAAGCGTATACGGGAAGGGTTTGCCCCTGGTGATGCAACGCAGTCCCCCCTTCGCACAAGGCTACGGAGGGCAGGCCAGCGGGGGCTTTTCAACTGACTGACAACCAGCCAAGGAGTGGTCGATGGCCTTTCGCATGACCGTTGCGCTGCGGCCCGGAGTCGAGGACGTCACCGGCCGTAAAGTTTGCCGCAAGATTCGTGAGGAGCTGGGCCTTGACGTGCAGGAGGTGCGCCTGATCAAGGTCTTTACCGTTGAGGGCCTTGATCCACTGCTGGCCGACACGGTTGTCCAGGCCGCCCCACTCCACGATCCAGTCCTGCACACGGCTTCCCTCGAGCCACAGGCCGTGGATTTCGACTGGATCCTCGAGGTCGGCTACCGGCCCGGGGTCACTGACAACGAAGGCCGAACAGCCAGGGAGACCCTGCGCACCGCCCTTGGCAACGCTGCCGGTGACTCCCGGCTGGCCGTCTACACTTCCAAACAGTATCTGCTCACCGGCGGGCTGACCCGTGCCGACATCGAGCACATCGCCAGGGACCTTCTGGCCAACGAGCTCATCGAGCGCTTCCACTTCAAGGACAAAGAGGAGTGGGAGCAACACCCCGGGTTCTCCGCCGAGGTGCCCAGGGTGACCGGAAAGGCCCTGGACACGGTGGAGACCGTCCCCCTGGCCGGGCTGTCCGACACGGAGCTCCGCCAACTGAGCCGCGACCGGGTCCTGGCTCTGAGCCTGGACGAGCTGCACGTGGTCCGAGAGTACTACCTCAGGTCCGATGTCCGTTCCTTCAGGCACACCCTGGGGCTTGGCCCGGACCCTACGGATGCCGAGCTCGAGGCCCTGGCCCAGACCTGGTCGGAGCACTGCAAGCACAAGATCTTCAACGCGCGCATCCAGTACCACAATGCGGCAACAGGGCGCACCAGGACCATCGACAGCCTGTTCAAAACATTCATCACCGCAAGCACTGCGGCCCTGCGCCGGGCAATGGGACCGGACGACTTCTGCCTGTCCGTGTTCAAGGACAATGCCGGGGTGATCCGGTTCGACAACGACCACTCCGTGTGCATCAAGGTCGAGACCCACAACAGCCCCTCTGCGCTGGACCCCTATGGGGGGGCCTTGACCGGCATCGTCGGGGTCAACCGCGACCCCATGGGCACGGGGATGGGTGCCAACCTCCTCTGCAACACCGACGTGTTCTGCTTTGCGTCGCCTTACTACGATCAGCCCCTCCCACCGCGACTGCTCCATCCCAGAAGGGTCCTTGAAGGGGTGCGCGAGGGGGTGGAGCACGGGGGGAACAAGTCGGGCATCCCCACGGTCAACGGCGGGCTGGTCTTTGACAGGCGCTACCTGGGCAAGCCCCTGGTCTTCTGCGGCACCGTGGGGACGCTTCCGGCCCTGGTGCAGGGCAAGCCAAGCCATGAAAAGCAGGCCCTTCCCGGGGACGTCATCGTCATGACCGGAGGCCGCATCGGAAAGGACGGCATCCACGGGGCCACCTTCTCCTCGGAGGAGCTGCACGAAGGCTCCCCGGCCACCGCGGTCCAGATCGGCGACCCCATCACCCAGCGCAAGATGTACGACTTCATCATGCGGGCCCGGGACCTGGGACTGTACAGCGCCATCACCGACAACGGGGCCGGGGGGCTCTCCTCATCAGTGGGCGAGATGGCCGAGGGCCCCGGCGGGTGCCGCCTCGACCTGAGGCGCGCCCCCCTCAAGTACGACGGGCTTCTGCCCTGGGAGATCCTGCTCTCCGAGGCCCAGGAACGCATGACCCTGGCCGTGCCGCCCCACCGGCTGGACAGGTTCCTGACCCTGGCCCGGGAGATGGACGTGGAGGCCACCGCCCTGGGCGAGTTCACCGACAGCGGATTCTTCCACGTGGTCTACGGGGAGCGCACCGTGGCCTGCCTGGAGATGGACTTTTTGCACAACGGCCTGCCCCAGATGCAGCTCGCCGCGACCTGGGAACGCCCCGACCTTCCCCGGCACTGCGACATACGTGCAGCAGGACGGGACAGGACCGGCTTTCTCAAGCGCATGCTCGGCCGGTTGAACATCTGCAGCCGCGAGTACCTGATCCGCCAGTACGACCACGAGGTCCAGGGCGGCAGCGTGGTCAAACCCCTGGTGGGCGTGGGACGGGACGGCCCCGGCGACGCCGCCGTGGTCCGACCCATCCTGGACAGCAGACAGGGGCTGGTCGTCAGCAACGGCATCTGTCCCAAGTTCAGCGACCTGGACACCTACTGGATGATGGCCGCCTGCATTGACGAGGCCGTGCGCAATGCCATGGCCGTGGGCGGCAACCTCAAGCACATGGCCGGGGTGGACAACTTCTGCTGGTGCGACCCTGTCCAGTCCGAGAAGACCCCGGACGGACAGTACAAGCTGGCCCAGCTGGTCCGGGCCAACCAGGCCCTGGCCCATTTCTGTCAGGCCTTTGGCGTGCCCTGCATCTCCGGCAAGGACTCCATGAAGAACGA
>CAZQOG010000055.1:6211-16436 GCA_964594925.1 uncultured Desulfohalobiaceae bacterium | reverse complement strand
GATCTGACCTTGAAGGTGGTGGGCGCGGTGGATGAGCAGTCACGGGCAGAGGCTTCCAGGCTGGGTGTTGCAGACAGGCTCCAGCCGCTCGGCAGAATGAGCGAGGCGGCCATTGCCGGCCTCTACGCCGGGGCGGCCATGCTCTGTTTTCCCTCGCTGTGCGAGGGTTTCGGCCTGCCGGTCCTCGAGTCCATGGCAGCAGGCACCCCGGTGGTCACGAGCAGGACGGGCGCCACGGCAGAGATTGGCAAGCACCACGCGCAGCTGGTAGACCCACACCTTCCAGAGGCCATTGCGCAGGGCATGGAGTCAGCCGCCCAGGCCGGACCGGAGCAGCTGCGCAATGCACACGACTACGCCCGGGGATTCACCTGGGAGAGGTGCGCGGCACAAACCCTTTCGGTCTACCGGGAGTGTCTCGGGAGTTGAGCCCGGGAAGGCGGTCTTTGCACTGCGTTTTGGGCGACTACCCCCCATGATGTGATATATCTTTCTAGAACAGAACAAGGACGACCATTGAAAATATTTCCCACAATTGAGCTCCGGGAGCGACACCGCCGCATCATCGGACTGATCAAGGACAACAAGGTCCGGCTGATCCTGGCGGGGTTGTGCAGCCTGATGATCTCCGGCTCGACAACGGCCATGGGCTATTTGATCAAGCCGGTCATCGACGACATCTTCGTGAGCAAGAACACCTCGGGCCTGATGTTCTTCCCCCTGCTGGTCATGGGGGTCTTCCTCCTGAAGGGCCTTGGGCAGTATGGGCAGCAGTACTACATGAGCTATGTGGGTGAGGACATCATCCGTCAGCTGCGCAACCAGCTCTACAGCCGCATCCAGGACATGTCCCTGGCCTTTTTTCAGAAAGAGCGCACCGGCGTGCTCATGTCCAGGATCACCAACGACGTGAACATCATCAAGACCATGGTCTCCACCGCGGTGACCGGGGTGTTGCGGGACATCTCCACCATCATCGGCCTGACAGCCGTGATCCTCTATCTGAACTGGAAGATGGCCATCATCGCCTTCATCGTGCTGCCGGTCGCCTTTTTCCCGGTCTTCGAGCTGGGCAGGCGGGTCCGGAGGATCAGCACCGGCTGCCAGGAGGCCATGGCCGATCTCAATGCCTTCCTGCACGAGACCCTGTCCGGCAACAAGATCGTCAAGGCCTTCGGCATGGAGGAGCATGAAAAGAGCAGGTTTTTCAAGGCCACCCGGTCGCTCTTCAGGCTGGAGATCAAGGGGGTCAAGATCAGGGCCCTCACCTCGCCCCTCATGGAGTTCTTCGCCGGCCTGGGCATTGCCTTCGTGGTCTGGTACGGCGGCTGGGAGGTGATCCGCGAGGAAACCACCCCGGGGTCCTTCTTCAGCTTCCTGGCCTGCGTGCTCCTGCTCTACGAGCCCGTCAAGAAGCTGAGCAAGCTGAACAACTCGGTGCAGCAGGGGCTGGCGGCCTCCGACCGGATCTACGATGTCATCGAGACCGAGTCAGAGATCCGCGAACCCGAAAACCCCGTTCCCATGCCCCACACCACCCACACCGTCAGGTTCGAGAACGTCCATTTCAGCTACGGGGACAAGCCGGTCCTCAGGGGGGTCGATCTGACCATCGGCAGGGGCGAGGCCCTGGCACTGGTCGGCATGAGCGGGGGCGGGAAAAGCACCATCGCCAACCTGATCCCCAGGTTCTTCGATGTCACTGCCGGGCGCATCACCCTCGACGGGGTGGACATCAGAGAGTTCCGGATCTCCGAGCTCAGGGACCAGATCGCCATCGTCACCCAGGATCCCATCCTGTTCAACGAAACGGTTCGGGACAACATCGCCTACGGCAAGACCGAGGCCTCCGAGCAGGACATTGTGGAGGCTGCACGGGCGGCGTACGCCCACGAGTTCATCCAGCGCTTCCCAAAGGGGTACGACACGGTCATCGGCGAGCTGGGAGGGCGGCTTTCAGGCGGAGAGAAGCAGCGCATGTGCATTGCCCGCGCCCTGCTCAAGGACGCCCCGGTGCTCATCCTGGACGAGGCCACCTCCTCCCTGGACTCCGAGGCCGAGACAGTGGTGCAGAAGGCCCTGGAAAACCTGATGCGTGGCAGGACCACGCTGGTCATCGCCCACCGGCTCTCCACCATAGCCAAGGCGGACCAGATAGCGGTCGTCGTGGACGGCCGCGTGGTGGAGACCGGGACCCACGAGCAGCTCCTGGCACAGGATGGGGAGTACACCAAGCTCTACTCGATGCAGTTCCCCCACGAGCCGGCTGAAACAGTCCAGCAGCTGAAATGAGTTCGATCGGGCCTCTGTTTCGGATCCGCCGCCCGCATCGTGAACCCTGGTTCTGAGGAAGAGACACCGCCATGGCCCGCCTCTGCTTCTTCAATGCCCGCCGTTCCTGGGGGGGCGGTGAGAAGTGGCACTACGAAGCCGCCCACCACCTGGCCGCCCAGGGCCACGAGGTGGTGGTCGTGGCCCACCCGCGGGGCGAGCTTTTTCGAAAGGTCCGTGCTGCCGGGGTGGACTGCGTTTCCCTGCCGGTGTCCAACCTCAGCTTTCTCAACCCTTTGAGGGTGGCACAAGTGGTGCTTCTGCTGCGGGAGCGGGGTGTCCAGACCCTGGTGCTGAACGGCTCCTCAGAGGCCAAGCTCGGCGCCCCCGCAGGCAGACTGGCAGGGGTCCGGGCCGTGGTCTACCGCCGGGGGCTGGGTGTTCCGGTGCGCAACACCCGCCTCAACCGCTGGATATACGGGACCTGCATCACCCACTTTCTTACAAACTCGGAGGCTACCGCCAGGCAGCTCTTCAAGCACCTCCCAGTGCAGGATGCCAGGGTGCGCACCATCTACAACGGCGTGGACCTGCCGGACTTCAGCCCTGAGCCGTTGCTACGGGAAGCCGCCCCGGGGAGACTGACCCTGGGCAGCGCCGGGCGGCTGGAGCGGGAAAAGGGGCACGGGTATCTCCTGGACGTGGCGGTCCGACTCAGGGAGCAGGGCCGGAACTTTTGCCTGCGTATAGCCGGGGAGGGCCGCCAGCGGCCCGTCCTTGAAAAACGCATCCGGGAGCTCGGGCTGGAGACCGAGGTGGAGCTGGTCGGGTTCGTGGACGACATGGGGGCCTTTCTGCAGCAGCTGGACATCTTTCTCATGCCCTCGCTCTGGGAGGGCTTTGGCTATGCCGTGGTCGAGGCCATGGCCGCGGGGGTGCCCGTGGTGGCTTTCGGGGCCGGCAGCATCCCGGAGATCGTCGAGCACGGGGTCACCGGGTTCCTGGTGCCTGTCAAAGACGTTGCCTCCCTGACCGGCACGGTTGAACTCCTGGCCGCGGACCCGGATCTCCGGCAACGGATGGGGAAAAAGGCCCGGGAGACGGCCAGGGAAAGGTTTGCCCGTTCCAAGCAGCTGTCCGAGCTGGAAGCGTACCTGTGCCGCGAGGTGCTGGAGCCCGGGGAGGCGCGGCCATGAGCCCGGCCGGGTCTCCCCTCACGCTGTGGTGGCGCATGCGCGGCGTGCAGCCGGTCCTCCCCGCCCGCCCCGGCCACCTCTGCCTGCTCCGGCTCTCCGCCCTGGGCGACGTCTGCAACCTGGTGCCCACGGTGCGCGCCCTGCAGCGCCACTGGCCCGGGGTGCGCATCACCTGGGTGATCGGCGCGGCGGAGCACGCCCTGCTCTCTGGTCTGTCCGGGGTCAGGTTCGTGGTCTATGACAAGACCAAAGGGATCTTGGAGATGCGCGCCATATGGCGGGAGCTTTCCCGGACCCGGTTCGATGCGCTTCTCCAGATGCAGCAGGCCCTGCGGGCCAGTGTGCTTTCCCTGGGCATCAGGGCCGGGGTCAGGGTCGGGTACGACAGGGAGCGGGCCAAGGACAGGCAGCACTGGTTCACACACCTGCAGCTCCCACCCCACCCCAGGGCGCATGTCCTGGAGTCGTTCATGGACTTCGCCAGGGTCCTGGGTGTGACCGACACCAGGCTGGAGTGGGATATTCCCGTGCCGGAGGGTGCCTTTGCAGAGGCCAGGAACGTGACCGGCCAAGGGCCCTACGTGGTGGTCAGCCCCTGTGCCACCCCCCGGATGCGCAACTTCCGGGACTGGTCCTCCCAAGGCTACGCCGAGGTGATCGCACACCTCTGGAAGCGGCACCAGGTGCGAACGGTGCTCACGGGGGGTGGCAGCAGCAAGGAGCGTGGCATGGGAGAGGAGATCATTGCCGGGGCAGGCCGGGAAGCCGTTGTCAACGCCATCGGCGGAACGTCCATCAAGGGCCTCCTGGCCCTGATCCGGGGGGCCAGGGCCGTGATCGCGCCCGATTCGGGCCCGGTGCACATGGCCACTGCCGTGGGCACGCCCACGGTGGGGTTGTTCGCCACCACAAACCCGGAACGGGCCGCACCCTATTGCTGGAGGGGACAGGTGGTCAACAGCTATCCACAGGCCGTGCGCACCTACCTGCACAAGGAGGTGGACGAGATCCCCTGGGGCACCAGGGTCCGTCACCCCGAGGCCATGTCCCTGATCAGGGCGGACGAGGTCATCGAGGCCGTTGAGCAGCTCTTGCAGCGGTTTCCCGAAGGGGGAAAGAACTGTACCACCACAGTGTGAAGGTTACCAATTGGAGGATGACGGCGTGGGCGTTTTGCACAGACTGACGCGGAAGAGGCATATCCAGAACGACGTGTCCCAGATGTTTGCCCGCCATTTCGGGTCCGGGAGGATCCTGGACCTGCCCGCGGGAACTGGCGTGAACGCACGGAGTCTGGCTGCAGCGGGCTTTGACGTCGTGGCCGGGGACCTCTTCCCGGAGCACTGCCAGGGAGAGGGGTATGCAGTCAGGAAGGTTGATCTGACCAGGCCCCTCCCATTCGACGACACGAGCTTCGATGGCATCCTCTTTTCAGAGGGCATCGAGCACCTCGACGCCCAGGTGGCGGTCCTCAGGGAAATGGCCCGCATTCTGAAACCCGGAGGTGTGCTGATCGTCACCACGCCCAACCTGTTGAACCTGGAAGCCCGGTTGTGCATGATGCTCACGGGACATGCCAGGCGCAACCGGGCCCTGGTTGTCTCCACGGCCCAGTATCGGCAGGGCACCAAGCCGGAAAAATCCTCTGTGGACGAAGAGGTCTACTTCGGACATGTCTTTTTGATCAATGCCTTTCAGCTCAGGTTCTACCTGGAGCACGTCGGGCTGGAGGTGGTTGGGGTGGACACGGCCCGGTACTCGCGCAACGCCTTGCTGGCCGCGCCGTTCCTCTATCCCCTGGTCTGGCTGGCAACCGTGAAAGAGCTGCGCAGGAAAACCTCCCGGCTGTCAAAGGACCAGCAGAGGTCCTACAGGGAGCAGATTTTGTCCGGCGCCGTCCTGTTCGGCCGCAAGCTGATCATGATTGCCAGAAAACCCGGGGCCTGATCTGGATGCCATGAGCTTTGCCGATGCGATGCACACAGTCCAGGACCTTCCGCCGGGGTTTGTCTGGATGCGGTCCGGCAGGTGGCACATCGCCGTGCGTGAAGGCGCTGCAGACGCCTTTACCGGCGGGGACTACAGTGATCCGGTGTGCCTGGCAGCCGGCGGTGATCCGTGCTTCAGGGGGCGCGGGCACCCGGTGCGGGTTTTCCTGAGCGACGGTTCACCGGCCGTGCTCCGGCGCTACGAGCACGGGGGGGTCTTTGCGGCCCTGCTGGGCTCGCGCTTCCTCGGGCAGCCCCGCCCCCTGCGCGAGCTGGCCGCCAGTGAAGAGGCCCGAAGGGCCGGGGTCAGGGTGCCGGAGGTGGTTGCGGCCTATGTGCGCCGGCTCAGGCCGTTCGGTCACACGGGGTTTCTCCTGACCCGCGAGGTGGGACAGGCCAGGGACCTGGTGATGGCCTTCAGAAGCGGTGAGCCGGCCGGACCGGTGCTGCACCGGCTCGGGGAAGAGCTCCGCCGCCTGCACGAGGCCGGGGTCTGGCACGCCGATCTCCATGTCAAGAACGTTCTGCTCGCGGGAGGGGCGGTGACCCTGATCGATTTTGACCGCGCACTGGTCATGGCCCCTGTGCCCGGGCGGATGAGGATCAAGAACCTGCTGCGCTTCGACCGCTCCGTGGTCAAGCTCGCGAACCAGGGTGTCGCAGTGGCCATGAAGGACCGCCTCCGGTTCTACAAGGGCTACTTCGGCAGGCGGCTGCCGCGTGCAGAGCGGGCCGCCCTCATTGCAACGTGCAGAAGGGGCATCAGGAGGCACCGATGGTGGTGGCGGCTGACCAGAGGCAGGTGATGGCTGGGAAGAGCGCCCCCACCCGTGCCGGGCGGTCTTCGTGGCCTGGTTGTCCAAGGGATGTGGCCCGGGAGGCTGCAGTTGTCTGACGTGGTCGTCCACCGGCACGGGGGCACCCGGTTCCAGCTGGCACCGGAAAGGGCCGACTGGCTGGTCTCCGAGCTCATCCCCCGGCTCGACACCCTCGAGGAGCTCGAGGGCAGCCAGACCATCAAGTCCAGCAACGCCCGCACCGTGATCCGGGCCCCCCTTCCCGGAGCGGTGCTCTATGTGAAGCGCTACCACGTGCGCGGCCTCTGCGAGCGGCTCAAGTACCTCGTAGTCCCGTCCCGTGCCAGGGCCGAGTGGGATGCGGCCCGGGCCATGTCCGCCAGGGGGCTGCCCACGGTCTCGGCCCTGATGATGGGGGAGGGGCGGCGCTGCGGCGTCCTTGAATCCGCCTGCCTGGCCATGCTGGAGATTCCCGGTGGGATGGACTTCGTGCCCTATCTGCTCCACCACTTCAAGGCAGATACGCCTGAGAGTGAGCGCGGTCGCCAAAGGCTGCTGAGCCGACTGGCCGCGCTGGTGCGGGACTTCCACGACAAGGGGTTCAGCCACCAGGACCTGCACAGCGGCAACATCCTGGTCACGGGGGAGCCGGGCTCCTGCTCGATCCACCTCATCGACCTGCACAAGGTCAGGGTTGGACGCCGGGTCCCCACAAGGGTCCGGAGGAAAAACCTGGCCAAGCTCCTGTTCTCCCTGTCCTGGGCGATAGGCGAGGCAGACATGCAGTGTTTCCTCACGGCATACGAAAAGGGGGGGGCGGTCCTTGGCGGTCCGGAATCCGGGCTGGGACCGATCCTGGCCCGGATGCAGATGCTGCGGGATAGATGGCTGCGCAGCAGGTCCAAACGCTGCCTGAAAAACTCCTCTGCATTCCGTGTTGTCAGCCATGGGGGGTGCACGATGTTCCTGCGCCGGGAGATTTCCCCCGGGACAGTAGCCGCGCTGCTGGATGCGCACAGGGATGCAGTGGCCGCTGACAGTTCGGATGTCTTGAAACGGTCCCACCGCTCCACGATTTCAAAGCAGGAGATTGCAGCGTCGCCAGGCGGCACCGGGGTCGTGGTCAAGGAGAACCTGTGCCCGGGAGCGCGCGACAGTTTCAAGAACCTGCTCCGCCGCCCGCGGGGCTTGGCCGCCTGGGTGCATGGGAATGCCCTGCTGGTCAGGAAGGTTGCGGTTGCCAAACCCCTGGCCGCGGTTGTGGAGCACGGCCTCCTTGTGAGGCGCAGGAGCTGGCTGGTCATGGAGGAGCAGTCCGGCTTCCAGCGCCTGGACCTGCTCGTTCGTGACAGATACAGCGGCAGGTGCAGCAGGGAACGTCGCCAGGAGAAGCGCCGTCTGGTTCAGGGGTGCGGGGTGTTCCTGGGCCGCCTGCACGGGCAGGGGATCTACCACGGCGACATGAAGGCGATGAACATCCTGGCCCGCTTCGACGCCCAGGGACAGCCCGAGTTCCGATTGATCGACTACGACAGGGTGCGCTTCTACCGGCAGGTCAAACGCCGCAGGCGCATCAAGAACCTGGCCCAGCTGGCGAGCTCGATCCCGGACCAGGTCAGCCGGGCCGACCGGCTCCGTTTCTTCCGGGCCTACGCCTTTGACGACGACGCGCGCCAAAACCTCAGGGAGTACAACCAGGGGGTGGTGGCTCTGTGCCGCAACCGGGCCGGACCGGCCAGGCAGGCCCGTTCATGAGATGTGCCGGGCGGCGTGGGAGCAGCCCCCCCCCCTTCGTCCCGGGGGGCGTATGAGGGTGCTCCACCTCTACGCCAACTGGAAGTGGACCGGCCCTGCCGAGCCGGCTGTGAACCTGGCCAGGGCCCTGGCCGGGCAGGGGCACGAGGTCCTGTTCGTGCCGGGGAGCTCGGTGGAGGGGCTTCCCAACCAGCTGGCAGAGAAGGCCCTGGAACAGGGGCTTCAGGTGCAAGAGGGGCTGACACTGGACAAGCACATCCGCCTCCTGGACAACTGGCGCGATGTCAGAAAGCTCACAACCCTGCTGGGGGAGTTTGCCCCCCACATCATCCATTGCCACACCTTGAACGACCACCTGGTGGGTGGCTGGGCAGCCCGTCGCTGTGACCCCGGCCTGCCGGTGGTGCGTTCGCTCTACGACGGGGAGCCGCCGAGCCGGGGGGTGCGTCACCAGATCGTGTTCCGTGGACTGACCGACTTCCTCATAAGTGCCTCCGAGCAGGTGCGGCGGGAGGCAACCAGGCGGTTCACCCTTCCCCGGGAGCAAACGCGGACCATTGACGTCCCGGTTGACCTGCGGCGGTTCGATCCCAGCCGGGAGCTTCCCGACCTCGCACCGGAGTACGGCATCCAGCCAGGGGACTATGTGGTGGGACTTGTGGCCAGGATGCAGCCCCACCGCAAGTTCGACCTCTTTTTCGCAGCCCTGGACCGGGCCTTTCGGGAAGGGCTGGCGAACCTGCGCGTCCTGGTGGTGGGCAGGGGCACCAGGTCTGAAGACGTCAGGAACCTGGCCCGCAACACCTCACTGCCTCGAGACCGGGTCGTGTTCACCGGGTATCGCAAGGACGACGAGTACGTGGCCACCCTGGCGGCCATGGACGTCAAGGTGTACATGCACCCGGGTTCGGACGGCTCCTGCAGGGCGGTGCGGGAGGCCATGGCCGTGGGCAAGCCGGTCATTGCCGCCGGCGTGGGAATGCTGCCGGAGATCGTGCAGCACGGGGTCAGTGGCCTGCTGTTCCCGTACCAGGAAGAGGCCTTGGCCGCGGCCGTCACCAGGCTGGCCCTCCCGGAGGAACGGTCGCGCATGTCCGCTGCGGCCAGGGCCGCGGCCCTGGAGCGTTTCGCGCTGCAGGGCCAGGCGCATGAAGTCGAAGCGGTCTATCGGCAGCTCACGAGGGACAGGAAGTGATGGTGGCCGGGAAGGGCGGGAAAATCACCGGACAGGATCAGCGCCTGGCCGTGTTCAACCCTGCGGACCCTTTCTCCCGGCAGGGGTGTTGTTGTATTTTTCCCACAGCTTGGCGTATTTGAAGAAGACATTGCAGGCGGCTACGGTGCACAGGATGAGGCCGTGCTTGCCGTCCAGGAAGCCTCGGCGCAGCACATACATGCGCACAAACCGCCACATGGGCCGCAAGGTCAGGCTCACCCAGCCGGCCTTTCTTTTTTGGGCGTGCAGATCCAGGGCGGACCAGGTGGTGTACCGGCCGAACTTTTCCAGCAGGTCGTCAAAGTCGGCATAGGTTTCGTGCAGGATGCAGTCGTCGAGCTTTCCCACCGAGCCCTCGACCAGGACGTCGGCGTGCACGTGCAGGTCCTCATACCGCCCTGTGCCGTTGCGCCAGAGTCGTATGAGGTAGTCCTTGTGCCAACCGCAATGCTTGATGAGGCGCCCGAAGAAGTAGGTCATGCGGCGGATGTAGAACCCGTTGTGGGGGGTCCCCCGGGACACGATGTCCTGAATGCGGGCCTTGAGTTGCGGGGACACCCATTCGTCGGCGTCCAGGACCATGACCCAGTCCGTGACAACGTGGCCCATGGCCCAGTTCTTCTGGGTCGCGGAGTTGACGTACTCGTGCTGGACGATGTGGTCGGTGAACTCCCTGGCAATGTCCAGGGTCCGGTCGGTGGAGAAGGAGTCGACCACAAAGATGTCGTCGGCCCAGGTGACGCTCTCCAGGCAGCGCCTCAGGTCCTTCTCTTCGTTGAGGGTGGGGACGATGACGGTGAGGGTCTTGGACACGAAAATCACTCCGGGTGCGTGGTCACAATGTTTCAGGCGGCCTGCCGGCAGACGGTCGCAGGGCAGTAGCACAAAAGGACGGGATTATCGAGTGGCACCGGGTGGGGTGCAGGGCCCGTGCGGCTGCCGCTGCACGCATTGGTGGACAGCGCTGCGCAAAACGGCCCGCCAATCAAGAATCGGCCAAAC
>CAZQOG010000055.1:0-6201 GCA_964594925.1 uncultured Desulfohalobiaceae bacterium | reverse complement strand
GACGGGATTATCGAGTGGCACCGGGTGGGGTGCAGAACCTGTGCGGCCACGGCACGCTGCGAGCACCGGTGGGGAGCGCTGAGCTGGATGGCACCACCACTCAAAAAATCGCCCAGGAGTTCCGCTCAGACCCGGACAAGCCCCCTTCCGGGGTGAAAGAGCCTTCCACCCTTCCCTCAGTTGCGCTGCAAGAACACCCCGGTCACCGAGTTTGGGTCGGCCATGATCTCCTCGGGGGTGCCCTGGGCCACGATGTTGCCGCCGAACTCGCCGCCCCCCGGCCCCAGGTCGATGACCTGGTCCGCGGAGAGGATCACGTCCGGGTTGTGCTCGATGACCACCACGCTGGCCCCCTTGTCCACCAGGGTGTGCAGGACCTGGATGAGCTTGCCCACCTCGTGCATGTGCAGGCCGGTGGTGGGCTCGTCCAGGATGTACAGGGTGCCCGGCAGGCTGCGCTTGCCCAGCTCCCGGGAGATCTTCAGCCGCTGGGCCTCGCCCCCGGACAGGGTGGTGGCCGGCTGGCCCAGGCCGAGGTACTCCAGCCCCACCTCCTCCAGGACGCCCAGCTTGCGGTCCAGCACCGGGTAGTGGCTGAAGAAGGCCCGGGCCTGGCGCACGCTCAGGGCCAGCACCTGGGCGATGTTCAGGCCCTTGTAGGTCACGTCCAGGGTCTCGCGGTTGTAGCGCTTCCCCTGGCAGACCTCGCAGGTCACGTAGACGTCCGGGAGAAAGTGCATCTCCACCCTGATCTGGCCGTCGCCCTGACAGGCCTCGCACCGCCCCCCGCGCACGTTGAAGCTGAACCTTCCCGGCTTGTAGCCCCGCTTCCTGGCCTCGGTGGTGTTGGTGAAGATCTTGCGGATCTCGTCGAAGATCTTGGTGTAGGTGGCCGGGTTGGACCGGGGGGTGCGCCCGATGGGGCTCTGGTCGATGGACACGATCTTCTCCACCTGCTCGTCGCCGGTGAAGCCGCCGACCTGACCCGGGTTCTCCACCTTGATGCCCTGGGACAGGGCCAGGTGCTTGTACAGGGTGTCCACCACCAGGGAGCTCTTGCCCGACCCCGAGACCCCGGTCACGCAGACCAGGGCCCCCAGGGGGATGCGGCAGGAGATGCCCTTGAGGTTGTTGGTGGTCACGCCCTCGAGCACCAGGGAGCCGTTGGGGGGGCGGCGCGTTGTGGGCACGGGGATGGAAAGGTCCCCGCGCAGGTACTTGCCGGTCAGCGAGCTCGAGGCCAGCAGGCCGGGCACGTCGCCCTGGAAGATGAGCTCGCCGCCCAGGGCCCCGGAGCCCGGGCCCAACTCCAGCACGTGGTCCGCGGCCCTGATGGTGGGCTCGTCGTGCTCCACCACCAGCACGGTGTTGCCCCGGCTCTGCAGGCTGCGCAGGGTGTTGATCAGCCGCTGGTTGTCCTTGGGGTGCAGGCCGATGGAGGGCTCGTCCAGCACGTAGGTCACGCCCACCAGGCCCGACCCGAGCTGACCGGCCAGGCGGATGCGCTGTGCCTCGCCCCCGGACAGGGTGGTCATGTTGCGGGCCAGGCTCAGGTAGTCGAGCCCCACGTTGACCAGGAAGGTGAGCCGGTGGGTCAGCTCCTTGAGCAGGGGGTCGGCAATGGCGCGCTGGTGGCCGCTGAACGCGAGCTTGTCCAGCCAGTCCAGGGCATGGGCGATGGACCAGGAGGTGAAGTCGAAGATGCTGGCCTCCTTGACCCGCACGGCCAGGGCCTCGGGGCGGAGCCTGGCGCCGCCGCAGTCCGGGCAGGGCACGGTCTGGCGAAACCTGGACAGCTCGTCCCTCCAGAAGCGGCCCAGCCCCATGCCGGTCTCCAGCAGGGGCACCACGCCGGACCACCCCTGGTCCGGGTCGCCGTGAAAGAGCGCCTCCCAGGCGGGTTGGGAGAAGTCGGACAGCGGGGTGGTCAGGTCGAACCCCCAGGCTGTGCCCAGGCGGAGGAGCTGCTCCCGGTAGCGGGCGAAGACCCGCGGCTTCCTCCAGGGGATGACCCCGCCCTGGGCCAGGGACAGCCCGCGGTTGGGGGCCAGCAGGCGCGGCTCGAAGTACTCCACCGTGCCGATGCCCGAGCAGGAGGGGCAGGCGCCCTGGGGGCTGTTGAAGGAGAACAGCTGGGGGCTGGGGCGGGGCAGGCTGACCTGGCAGTAGGGGCACACGGCCTCGGTGGAGTAGACCTGGTCGCTCCCGCCCGGCTCCGAGACCGTGACGCGGCCGTCGCCGTACTTGAGCCCCAGCTCAACCGAGTCGGCCAGCCGCTTGCGGATCTCGGGGCGCATGACCAGGCGGTCCACCACCAGGTCCACGGTGTGGCGTTTGTTCTTTTCCAGCACCGGAACCGGGTCGAGCCCCGTGACCTCGCCGTCCACCCGCACCCGGACGAACCCCTGGGCCTTGAGCTTCTTGAACAGGTCGGCCTGGGTGCCTTTCTTGTGCTCCACCAGCGGTGCCAGCAGGAGAAACCTGGTCCCTTCGGGAAGCGCCAGGATGGAGGCGATGATCTCGTCGGAGGCCTGGGCCTGGATGGCCCGTCCGCACTCCGGGCAGTACGGTGTGCCCAGCCGGGCGAAGAAGACGCGCAAAAAGTCGTGGATCTCGGTGACCGTGCCCACGGTGGACCTGGGGTTGCGGCTGGTGGCGTGCTGCTCCAGGGAGATGGCCGGGGAGAGCCCCTCGATCTTGTCCACCAGGGGCTTGTCCAGCTGGGGCAGGAACTGCCTGGCATAGGCGGACAGGGATTCCACATAGCGCCTCTGTCCCTCGGCGTAGACAATGTCGAAGGCCAGGGTGGACTTGCCCGACCCGCTGGGTCCGCAGACCACGACCAGCTTGTCCCGGGGGATGTCCAGCGAGAGGTCTTTGAGGTTGTGCTGCCTGGCACCGGTGATCCGGATGCTCGTGTCCATGCGCTCTCCATTTCGAGTGGGATGTCCCGGAACAGGTGTCCGGAACGCAAGACTGCAAGATAAGCGCTTCCCCGAGGGTGTAAAGGGGCAGCGCCCCCAAGGATTGTCCACGGGTGTGGATGGTGATAGATTCCTGCATCCCGACAGCCTCAGGCCCGGGCCGTGCACCTCCATGTATCTTGGCTGCACGGTCCAGCCCCCCTGGAGTGTGCATGCTGGAGAAAAAGAACAGACCCGCCCTCCGCTGGTTTCTGCTCCTGGCAGCGGTCATCGCCCTGGTCGACCTGGCCTTTATCTGGTCCACCCACCTGGAAACGGTCCGGTCCGAGCTGCTGCGCAGGGCACAAGAAAACCGGAGCGCCATGAGCAGCGCCACCACCATCAACCTGCGTTCCATAGCCTCCTCCATGCAGCTCCAGGCCATGCTCCTTTCGGAGGATCGCCGGGTGAGGGTACTGTTGTCGCAAGCCCGGCAGACTCAGCGTGCGCAAAACGGGACAGGGAGCGTGCAGGCAGCGGCACTGCGCACGGAGCTGTACGAGGAAATCCTCCCGGAGTGGGAGTGGCTCGAAAAGCGCTCAGCTGCACGATTTCTGCATTTCCACGTCATGCCCGGGCCCAGGTCGTTTTTGCGCATGTACGATCCAGGACGTTTCAATGACCAGGGGCTGCACCACGCCGTGGACAGGGCAGTGGAGTCGGGCCGCCCTGCAGTCGCCTTTGAAACCGGGCGTGTGTACTCCGGGATCAGGGGTGCAGCCCCGGTCACGGGCAATGAGGACAGGGAATCCCAGGTGGTGGGGGTGGTTGAGGTCGGGGCGCCCTTTGAAACCCTGATTGGAAATCTCAGGGAGGCCTTTGCCGAGTTCGGCACGGAGATGCAGCTCGCGGTCCTGCTGCAGCGCTCTCACCTGGACCGGACCCTGTGGCCGGACAAGCTCAGGCACAGGGAAACCTTGAACATCGACTCGGAAGGTTATGTGGTGGAGTCCACCACCTCGGACACGATCCGGCTGCTCGCCCGACGTGGATTCATGAAAGATGTGGTGTCCACCCTGCCGGGGGTGGAGATCGTCGAGCTGAACCGGTTCCGGTACGAGGTCATGGCCTTTGAGATTCCCATGCAGGAGGTGGCGCCGTCAGGCGGGGCCCTGCACGGGGAAGGGGGGACACCGAGCTGCCTCCTGGTTGCCTGGCATCCCATTGAAGGAGCGGGCGTGCTCGAGCTCCAGAGCCTGAGGCGGAGCTTTCTCTACGGCCTGGCTGCCTATGCTGCCATCCTGGCGGCCGTGGGGCTGGCCTGGATTTACGGCAGCAGGCATCTGCGCAACCTGGTGAGGCGCCGCACTGCTGAGCTGGCCGAGGTCAACACCGAGCTCAAGCGCGCGGAGCGGAGCTACCGGGGCATCTATGACAGCGCCATCCAGGGCATGTTCCAGAGCTCCCTCGACGGCAGCTACTTCAGCCTCAACCCCGCCTTCGTGCGCATGCTCGGCTATGATTTCCCAAGCGAGGTCAACAAAATCCCCAACCCGGCAATGCAGATGTTCCTGGGCAGCGAGAACAATGTCCAGCTCATGGAGAAGCTCCTCCACCAACGCGAGATCCAGAACCACGAAGCAGAGCTGCGCCGCAGGGACGGTTCCACGGTCTACGTGCTCAGCAACGTCTGGCTCAATCAGGACGAGAGCGGCACGACCTACATCGAGGGCATCGTGGTCGACCACACGGCCCACAGGCTGATGGAGGAGAAGCTCAAGGAGGAGCAGCGCCGCCTCAACCAAGACCTCAAAACAGCCGCGGAGGTGCAGCTCAGCCTGCTGCCGGGCGATGTGCCCGAGTCGGAGTGCTTCCACGCCGCGTGGCGGTTCATGCCCAGCTTCCAGGTCAGCGGGGACATCCTGAACATCTTCGCGCTGGACTGCGACCACCTGGCCTTCTATGTCCTGGACGTCAGCGGCCACGGCGTGCCCTCCTCACTGGTGGGTGCCTCGGCTTCCCAGGCTCTGCAGCCCTACAGCTACTTCTGCTCCTGGAGCCCGGAAGGCCCGGGGTCGAGCAAGTGCATCCACCCCCCCAAGGTGGTGCTGGAGCTTTTGAACATGGAGTTCCCCTTTGAGCGCTTCGACCGTTTCCTGACCATCTGCTACATGGTCCTCAACCTGCGCACAGGGGTCCTGAGCTACTGCAACGCCGGGCATCCAGAGGCCTGCATCCTTAGGGCCGGAGGGGGGCTGGAGGTCCTGCCGGTCAAGAACACCATCATCGGGATCGACCGGAGCCTGAGCTTTGAGCAGGGCTCGGTCAGCCTGGCGCCCGGGGACAAGGTCTTCCTCTACACCGACGGGGTCATCGACCACCGCTCGCAGGAGGGGGAGTTCTACGGGGAGGAGCGGCTGATGGACTACCTTCGGCAACACGCCACTGTCTCCTCCAGTGACCTGCTGGACAACCTGACTGCCGAGCTGATGCGTTTCGGCGACAATGCCGAGCCCCGGGACGACATCACCCTCCTGGCCGTGGAGTTCCTGAAACCGTTCAGGGGGGAGACCCTTTTGGGTGCTTTTCCGCAGGGCGGGAAGCCCTCCGACAAATAAAGAGGATCCGGTTCAGATTCGCCACAAGGCCCTGAACCGTTTACAGCCGGCCCGTCTTGAGCTAGGCACCTGGGAACACCCTTCAAAAACAGTTCCATTCAGGAGGTTGTATGTACGTCGGGCTCAAAATGCTCCGGGATTTTGTCAAGCTGACGCCCAAGACCTCTGTCAAGGAAGCCGAGCGGCTCATGGAGCGCAACAAGCTCTGGATGCTCCTGGTCATGGACGGGGAGCGTCTGGTGGGCTACGTGCGCAAGGAGGACATCAGCGCGGCCCTGCCTTCGGTCATGACCACCCTGGAGAAGCACGAGGCCAACTACCTGCTGGCCAAGCTGACCGTGGACAAGATCATGCGCCGCGACATCACCTCCATCCCCCCGGAAACCGAGATCGAGGCTGCTGCCGCGCTCATGTACGAGAAAGACCTGGCCGGCCTGGCTGTCGTGGACAGCCACAACAAGCTGCTGGGCTACATCAACCGCAGCGTCATCCTCAAGGTCTTCGTGGAGGAGATGGGCTTCCTGCAGGGCGGGTCCCGGGTGGTGTTCGAGGTGGAAGACCGCCCCGGGGTCATGTACGAGGTCTCCGGCATCATCATGGACATGGGCTTCTCCATCATCTCCACGGGCACCTTCTTCCACGACAGCAGGCGCATGGTGGTCATCCGGGTTGCCACCGAG
>CAZQOG010000054.1:0-16995 GCA_964594925.1 uncultured Desulfohalobiaceae bacterium | reverse complement strand
TGGAACGCAACCTCCAGGGGGCCATCCTGAAGATGATCCAGGATGCGGGCCTCAAGGTGGTGGCCATGAAAATGCTGCACCTGACCAAGGAGCAGGCCCGGGGATTTTACGCCGTGCACCAGGACAAGCCCTTCTTCGAGAGCCTGACCGACTTCATGTGCTCCGGCCCGGTCCTGGTCTCCGTGCTCGAGGGCCGGGACGCCATCGCCGCCTACCGTGCGGTCATGGGCGCCACCAACCCGGCCAACGCCGAAGAGGGCACGGTGCGCAAGGCCTTTGCACTGGACATCGAGAAGAACTCTGTGCACGGCTCGGACTCCCCGGAAACCGCCCTGGCCGAGATCACCTACTTCTTCAACCAGCTGGAGATCGTGGGCTGATGACGGTCACCGTCGGCTTCATCGGGACTGGGAACATGGGCGGCGCCATTGCCATCGGCCTGGCCGGGCGTGACGACGTGGACCTGGTGGGTTTCGACCTCGACCTGGCCAAGATGGACAACCTCCGTGAGCTGGCCGGGCTGCGCCCCCTCTCCTCGGCAGCCGAGGTCGCCGGCGCCTCCGACTATCTCATCCTGGCGGTCAAGCCCCACTACGTGGAGAACGTCCTGGCCACGGTGGCCGGGGATCTCAAGGATTCCACCTGCCTGGTGTCCATTGCGGCCGGGCTGGCCACGGAAAAGCTCAAAAGCTGGTCCGGCGGGAAATGCCCCGTGGTCCGGGTCATGCCCAACACCCCGGCCATGGTGGGCAAGGGAGTTTTTGCCATCTGCCTCGGGGACCCCGGCCTCACCACTGAGCAACGCACCTTCCTCACGGAGCTTTTCGCCACCCAGGGCCAGGTCCACGTGCTCGAGGAGCGCCTCTTTGACGCCTTCACGGCCGTGGTCGGATCCGGGCCCGCCTACGTCTACTACGTCATGGAGTCGCTGGTCGAGGCCGCCGTGACCCTGGGGCTGCCCAGGGACGCCGCCACGGACATGGTCCTGGGGCTGTTTGCCGGCTCCATCGCACTGGCCGAGCAGGACCAGCGCCCCGTGTCGCAGCTGCGCGAAATGGTCTGCTCTCCCGGGGGCTCCACAATCGCCGGGATCAATGCCTTTGACTCCCGGGCGGTCAGGGGCGCCCTGATCGAAGGGGTCAAGGCAGCCTGGCAGCGCAACCGAGAGCTGGGCGGGTAGGCACCTTCCGCAGCTAGACCTGACGCACCCTTCTCCATCCTGAAGAGGCCACCCCCCCCTTTCGAACCGGGTTTTCGTTGACAAAAGACGGAAAGCCTGTGCCTTTAGTAGCTGCCGGGCTTTGACCTGACAGCATTGCCGGGGGGCATATGCCCGGCACCAGTGACAGCGCAAAAGCCGGCCCCGGGTATTTCCCGATGCGTGTTTCCTGCCGGCCAGGAGAGGCGAAAGACCGGGCATCCGCCTGCATCACGTTTCCGTTGTTTGCCTGATCACCTTGGAGCAGGTACACTTCGTCGTACCGCCACGGGGGTCACCCCTGTGGCGTTTGTTTTCCATACAACCGCAAACCAAGGAGTCTTGATGCCGAAAAAGCCACTGGAAGCGGGAAGCAGCGTTGTTTCCGAGTGCTTCAAGTGCAAGGGCCCCACAGGGCATACCGTGGTGGTCATGGTCAAAGGCAGCGTGGCCAAGGTGCAGTGCAAGGTGTGCGGCGGGCGGCACGCCTTCCGCCCCTTTGCCCCCGGGGCTGCGAAGCCGCCTGCCGCCAGGAAAGCCCCCGGGAAAAAGCCTGACAAAAAGAGCTCGGTGGTCACACAGGAGTGGGAGGAAAAGGTCGCTTCCACGGACCCTGCAGCGGCCATACCCTATGCCATGGACGGGACGTACAGCGCGGGCCAGGTCATCGACCACCCCCTGTTCGGGCTGGGGTATGTGCAGCGCACCATCCGCCCCGACAAGATCGAGGTGCTGTTCAGGGAAAGCCTCAAAAAGCTGCGCTGCAGGTTGCAGGATTCCGGGTAGACCGCTCTCCAAAGGGTCATGGCGCGAGGTCTTCGCCCCTGTCCGTGTCTGACGAGCCCTGGGCTTCCCCCAGGGTGTCGGCGACAAACGCCCCCCGCTCCCCAATGCTCTGCTCGGGGCTGGTCGTGGTGTCCTTCCGGGTCTGCAGCTCCATCTCCGCGTTGAGCTTGGCGCCCAGGACCACCACGAAAGCCGAGAGATAGAACCACATGAGCAGCACGACCACTGCCCCGATAGAGCCGTAGGTCGTGTTGAAATCACCGAAGTGGGACACGTACTGGGAGAAGAGCACCGACATTGCGATCCAAAGCAGGGTGGCTATGGCCGCGCCCCAGCTCAACCAGGAGAAGCGGGGGGTCTTCCTGTTCGGGGCGTAGCGATAGAGCAGCCCCAGCGCCACCATGACGAATGCCGCCAAGAGCGGCCAGCGCAGGATGCTGGTCAGCTTCTCGACCAGGATGGACAGGCCCACGAAGTTGAGCACGACCGGAAAGACAACCACCAGGGTCAATGAAAAAATGACAAACAGGATGGCCTCGAAGGTGAACAGCACCGCCACGACATTGAAGCGCAGGAAGTTGCGCCTCTCTGTTTCCTGGTAGGCGATGTTCATGGCCTTGATCAGGGCCTTCATCCCCTTGGAGGCGCTCCACAGGGCAATGAGGAGGCCAAGGCCCGCCCCCAGGCTCAGGGTCCCGTCCTTGCTTGCGACCAGCTGCTCCAGCTGTCTCTCGATCAGCTCCAGGCCCTGCTCGGGCAGGATGCCCGACAGGGCCGTGATCTGGTTCTGGACCGTGGCCGGGTCGAGGAACATCCCGTAGATCGAGACCAGCGCGGCCAGGGCCGGGAACACTGCCAGCAAGGCAAAAAAGGCCACCCCTGCCGAAACAATGGACAGGTTGTCTTCGGTTATCCCCTTCTTGGTGCGCAGCAGGATGTCTTTCCACCCGGAAAGTGAAATCTGCCCCGGGGTGCGGGCCGTCCGGCCCCGGTCGACTTCCTGCGCAGCTGCCGTTTCCTCTTTCTGCATGACATACGTTCCGTGGATCTGCCTCGGGTGGCCTCAGGCGTTCCCCCAGTCTGTTGTACAATAATTTTCCAGCAGGGCAAGCCCCATCCGCCCGGTACATGCCGCGTTCAAGGGCCTGTCAGCTGCCAATTCCCATTCCCACACGAATCAGGGATTCTCCATCTCCCTGCGCACGGCCTGAAGCAGGACCAGCACCTCCCCATCCAGGACATACCCGGCCTCCAGGAGCTCTCTGGTCCACTCCTGGGCCAGGTGCTCCAGCTCGGCATCCGTCATCGAAGGGCCGACCCTCTCCTTTGCCTCGTCCCAGAAGCGCAGCTCCGGGGTGACGACCCCTCCCTGCTGCAAGAGCGGGATGGAGACCTTGTAGCTGTCCCAGTCGAGGAGCTGGTCCAGCATCTCCAGGTGCCGCTTGGCTTTTGAGGTCAGAAAGGCAACACTCTCCCCCTGCTGCTCCCTGAGCCGGTACCCGCCCTGGACCTTGTCCGCCAGGGGCACCACATAGTCCTGCACCCACTGCCTGATGGCCGTGGCATCGATATTTTCCGGGAGGTTCCAGCAGGTCCGGTGGCCCTGCCACTCATAGGCCGGGGTGTCGGCAAACGACGTGTTGGCCACCTCGAGGACGACCTGGCCCCTTCCCCAGTCGCAGCAGAGATATATGGGGACCTGCCGGGGCTGCTGCCCGGGGGGGTTGAGCTGGATCAGCTCAGTCGGGGACGGGTAGTCTGGAACCAAATTTTGCATTGCGCCGCTCCTTGGGGTGCAGATGGTGTCGTGGCCAAAGGTGCCTTGTTGGACCTTTTTGCCATCAGGTCAAGTCCGGGAACATGTGGAGGGCCAGGGGGACGGTGCCGCCGGCCACTGGTTTGACAACTCCCCGGGCAGGTCGTATTTTCCGTATCTGATTGCCGTTAGGGGTGTCCCGGGCACGCGGGACTGAGAGCACACCCTGGAACCTGAACTGGGTCATTCCAGCGGAGGGAAACGGTGCCGCACGCCACATTGCCGTGGTGTCCCGCCGCCGCTTCCCAGCCGCTTCTCAGGAAAGCGGTTTTTTTTATGCCCACAGCAGATGCACTTTCACCAGTCGACCAGGAGCGCTACAAGCGGTCCATCCTCCTGCAGGGGGTTGGGGAGGAGGGCCAGCTCAGGCTTGCCAACAGCAGCGTGCTCATTGTCGGACTGGGCAGGCTGGGGAGCCCCGCGGCCATGTACCTTGCCGCCGCAGGGATAGGCAGGCTGGGGCTGGTCGATGCCGACCGCGTGGAGATCTCCAACCTGCAACGCCAGGTCCTGCACGGCGATTCCGACCTGGGCAGCTTCAAGACGGAGTCCGCCCGGCGCTGCCTGCTGCACCTCAGGCGGGAGCTGCCCCTGGACATTCACCCGCTGCGCCTGACCCGGGACAACGGCCCCGGGATCATTGCCGGGTACGACTTCGTGATCGAGGCCTCGGACAACTTCGAGACCAAGTTTTTGGTCAATGACCTGTGCGTGGCTGCGGGCACGCCGTTCTCCCACGGCGGGCTCCTGGGCCTGTTCGGCCAGACCATGACCGTGGTCCCAGGGCAGGGTCCGTGTTACCGCTGCATCTTCGAAAACATCCCCGAGCCGGGAACCTACGCCTCCACCGACGAGGTGGGTGTGCTCGGGACCGTGGCCGGGGCCATTGGCGCGCTCCAGGCCACCGAGGCCGTCAAGGCCCTTCTCGGTCTCGGGCGCCTGCTCACCGGGCGCCTGCTCACCCTCGACGCCCTGGATATGGGGGTGCGCACCGTTGAGTTGCCCGCAACCCCGTCCTGCCCGATCTGCAGGCAGCACTACCCTGCAGCGGGCAAAAACCTGCAACCCGGGACCTGACACGACCATGACACCCGCCACACCTGCCGATCCACTGGTCATTGCCGGAAGGACCTTTCATTCCCGTCTCCTGGTGGGCACGGGCAAGTTTTCCTCCCCCCGGGTCATGCGCGACGCTGTCCAGGCCTCCGGGGCGGAGATCGTCACCGTGGCCCTGCGAAGGGTGGACCTGGGCGACCCAAAGGATTCCATGCTCTCGGCCATCGATCCCGAGCGATACCTGCTGCTGCCCAACACCTCGGGCGCCAGAGATGCGGAGGAAGCCGTCCGTCTGGCCCGGCTGGCCCGGGCTGCCGGGTGCGAACCCTGGGTCAAGCTGGAGGTCACCCCGGACCCGCACTATTTGCTGCCAGATCCCATCGAGACCCTGAAGGCCGCCGAAATCCTGGTCAAGGACGGGTTCGTGGTCCTGCCCTACATCAACGCCGACCCCATCCTGGCCAAACGGCTCGAGGAGGCCGGCACGGCCACGGTCATGCCCCTGGGATCGCCCATCGGCTCCAATCGTGGGCTGCGCACCAGGGAAGCCGTGGCCATCATCATCGAGATGGCCACAGTGCCCGTGGTGGTGGACGCCGGGCTCGGGGCCCCCTCCCATGCGGCCGAGGCCATGGAGATGGGCGCGGATGCCGTGCTGGTCAACACGGCCCTGGCGGTTGCCGGCGATCCCCCTGCAATGGCCGCCGCCTTCAAAAAGGGCGTCGAGGCAGGACGCGGGGCCTTCCTGGCCGGCATGGGCCGGCGGATTTTCTCGGCCGAGGCCTCCAGCCCCTTGACCGGCTTTCTGAGGGACGAGGAGACATGAGCTTTTCCCACCAGCTCGAACAACTCGACTGGGACGGTTGTGCCGCGGCCATCCGCTCCAGCACCGCTGCCGATGTCGAGGCCGCACTGGCAGCCCCGGTGCTCAGCGAGACCGGCCTCATGGCCCTGCTCTCCCCTGCGGCCGCGCCGTCCATGGAAGCCATGGCCCAGCGGGCCCACTCCCTGACCAGGCAGCGCTTCGGCAGGGTCATTGGTCTGTTCGCCCCCCTGTACCTCTCCAATGAGTGCACCAACTCCTGCGTCTACTGCGGCTTCAAGGTCACAAACAAAGTCTGCCGCATGACCCTGACCATCGACCAGGCCGAGGCAGAGGCCCGCTTCCTCCACAATCAGGGGTTCCGCCACCTGCTGCTGGTCTCGGGCGAGTCGCCCGGCGTGGTCACCCTGGACTATCTGCAGGCGGTGGTGGAGCGCCTGCGCCCGCTGTTCGCCTCCATAGCCATCGAGATCTACCCCATGGAGACCGGCGAGTACCGCACCCTGGCCGCCAGCGGGGTGGACGGCCTGGTCGTCTACCAGGAGACCTACAACCGTGAGCGCTACAGCGAGGTCCACCCGGCCGGGCGCAAGCGTGATTTCAAGTGGAGGCTGGAAACACCGGAGCGGGGCGGGGAAGCAGGCTTCCGGCGGCTTGGGATCGGGGCCCTGCTCGGCCTCTCTGACTGGCGCACCGAGGCCTTTGTCCTGGCCCGGCACGCCCGCTACCTGCTCAAACACTTCTGGCGTTCCCACCTGACCGTGTCGTTCCCGCGCCTGCAGCCCGCTGCCGGGGGCTACCAGCCCGAGCACCCCGTGGGGGACGCGGCCCTGGTCCAGATCATGACCGCCCTGCGGCTCTTTCTTCCCGATGCCGGCCTCATCCTGTCCACCCGTGAGAACCCCGTGCTCCGGGAACACCTCCTTCCTCTGGGTGTCACCGCCATGAGCGCTGGATCACGTACCGATCCCGGCGGATACGCCCAGAAAGAGCACGGCGAGGAGCAGTTCCAGATCGCGGACGAACGATCGGCAGAGGAGATTGCCGACCTGTTGCGAAGCACTGGCTATGAACCGGTCTGGAAGGACTGGGACCGGATGTTCATTCAGTAGTTTTTTCCAGCCCGCACAGCAGCGAAGGAACCATGACCATCACCATAAACGGCAAGCAACATGACCTCCGGGAGCCGGTCACTCTTGACCGGCTGCTCCGCGGGCTGGGCATCGACCCGAAAACCGTGGCCGTGGAAAGAAACCGCACAATCGTCACCCGGGAGGACTTTGACGCGGAAACCGTCCGTGACGGGGACGTGATCGAGGTCATCCGGCTGGTGGGGGGGGGCTGAGATGGACAGAGCCAAACGCCGGGCCATGTTCGAGGCGGTGGACCTCTACCCGGTCACCTGCCAGGCCCTGTCCAGCGGGCGCAGCGACCTGGATGTGCTGGAGGGGGTGGTCACGGGGGGGGCGAAGATCGTCCAGCTGCGGGAAAAGGACCTCTCCAGGAAGGACTTCTACGAGCTTGCGCTCAGGTTCCGCGAGATCACCTCCCTGGCCCGGGTGCTCTTCATGGTCAACGACCACCTGGACGTGGCCCTGGCCGTGAAGGCGGACGGGGTGCACCTGGGGCAGGACGACCTGCCCCTGGCCGCGGCCCGACGCCTGGCCCCCCAACTGCTCATCGGCGTCTCCACCCACTCCCTTTCCCAGGCCCTGGACGCCCAGCGGGACGGAGCCGATTACGTCAACATCGGCCCCATCTTCCCCACCGGCACCAAGAAGGACGTGGACGCATTCCTGGGCCCGGAGAGCATTCCCGCCATCGCCCCCCGGCTGCGCATCCCCTTTACCGTCATGGGCGGCATCACCAGGGACAACATCGACCTGGTCCTGGCCCAGGGTGCCCGCAAGGTGGCCGTGGTCACCGCCGTGACCAAGGCCCCGGACATCCCCCAGGCCGTCCGCGCCCTGAGAGAGAAGATCCTGGCCGGGAATTGAGAAGGGCACGTGCAGCGTGCCCCTACCGAACCCGGGGCTTTGCGGTCCTCGTAGGGGCACGTTGCACGTGCCCTCCCAATGGCCGCTTCCGGATCATTAGATTCTCAAGCGCCAGTTCCTCGCGTCCCCCAAAATCCACGTGGTGAACCACCGGCGATTCCTGACCACCAGAAAAATGGCCGGGACGCTCACGCTCCCCGGCCACTCTTGTGTCGTGATCTATCAGCCCGTCAGACCCGCACGAAGGTGACCCAGCTCCTGCTCTGCTCGCGCAGGTCGATGTAATGGGTCGAGCAGGAGATGCAGGGGTCGTAGGCCCTGACCAGCATGGACAGCTGCAGCTCGATGGCCGGCTCGTCCAGCTCGCTCAGGGATGGGGCCATGGCGTCGAAGTCCTTCTGGATGTTGCCGTGGTTCTGGTTGGTGGGGATGACGCAGTCCGCCCAGACCACCCGGCCGTTGTCGTCGTACTCGTAGGCGTGGAACAACAGCCCCCTGGGCACCTCCACCGCGGCGACCCCTTTCCCGGCCCTGGGAGTGATGGGCACCGGCTGCTCCTGGCGCAGCCCCCTGGTCAGCACCTGGTCGATGAGCTGCATGGAGTCCTCGCAGGAGTGGACACACTCCACCAGCTGGGCCAGGGTGATGGCATACGGGTTGTGGCAAGGCGCCTTGAGCCCCAGCTTTTTGGCCGCGGCCCTGGCCCGGTCGTGCAGCAGCTTGTGGTTGAGGTTGAACCTGGCCAGGGCCCCGACCATGTAGGAGTCCTCCGTGTTCTTGGCCCACTTGGCCGTGGACTGGGGCACGCAGTACTCGTTGGTCAGGTCCTGGTACAGGGGCACCGGGCGGCGCTGGTCCTTGGAGGACCCCAGCTCTCCCCGGTACAGGGCATACCCCGTGGGCGAGACCAGGGCCACGTACTCGGTGGGCCGCTTGAAGCGGGGCCACTTCTCGTCCAGGGAGGCGAACAGGTCGACCACCTTTTCCGTGCGCTGGCACATCTCCTCGACCTTGCCCAGCATCTCCCTGAGCTCGGGCTCGGTGGGCAGCTTGGCCATGCCTCCGGGCACCAGGCTCTGGGGGTGGGTGGTGCGGCCGCCGATGAGCTGACTGAGCTCATTGGAGATGCGCCGGGCCCCGATCAGGGTCAAGAGCTCCTCCTTGTGGGTCTGGGCCAGGGGGATGACCGAGCCCACGCCCATCAAATCGGGCAGCACCAGGTAGCCGATGTGCAACAGATGGCTCTGCAGGTTCTCGGCGTGCAGGGCTATCTTGCGCAGCTGCACGGTCTGGTCGGACACCTGGACCCCCATGGCGTCCTCCGTGGCCTGCAGGGAGGCCAGCTGGTGTCCGATGGAGCAGATGCCGCAGATGCGCGAAGTGATGTGGTGGATATCCTGATAGGGGCGGTTGAGCACCATGGCCTCGAAGAAACGGGGCGCCTCCACCACCTCCCAGCGGCAGTGCTTGACCGTGCCCGTGCCGTCGATCTCCACGATGATGTTGCCGTGCCCTTCCACCCGGGTCAGGTGATGGACTTCGATCTTCTTCGGCGGGGAGGTTTTCTTGGCGGCAGAGGCCTTCCTGGGTGGGGTTGCCTGTTGCTTGGCGCTCATTGCGTTTCCCTCCGGTTCCCGAGGTAGAGGCGCATCAGGTCACGAATCTGCATCCAGTCGAAGCCGTGCATGGCCATGACCTCCTTGGCCGCGTCGATGTTGGCGCTGGGAGCGATCCCCCGGCAGGCCCAGCAGGTGGCGCCTTCGGTCACGCAGCACGCGTTGCAGCCCGCCCGCGCCAGGATGCCGAGGCACATCTCCCCCTTGTGGTAGCGGCAGATGTTGCCGGCCTCCTTGCACTCCACGCACACCGGGTAATCGGGTGGACGATAGACCTTGCCCTTGAGCAGCTCCTTGACGCAACGGGCGAACTCGTCCCGGACCATGGGACAGCCGTGCAGCTCCACGTCCACGGGAACCACGCTCTTGACCGGACGTGCGGCATAGGTGGCGTACCAGCGGGCGTGCTGGCCGTAGACCTGCTCCCGGTAGTCCTGTTCGTTGATAAAGTTCTTGAGGCAGTTGATGCCCCCGATGGTGGCGCAGGCCCCGATGGCCACCAGATAGGTGCAGTTGTCACGTATGTGCTTGATCCGCTCCTCGTCCTCCGGGCGGGTGATGGAGCCCTCCACAAAAGCGATGTCGTAATCGTCGGAGTGGCCGGTGTGCACCTCGCGAAAGCTGACCACCTCCACGTGGGAGAGGAGGTCCAGAAGACGCTCCTCCAGGTTGGCTACCTGGAGCTGATCGCCTTCGCAGCCTGCGAAATCGAAAAACGCAATCCTTGGTTTGGCTGTCATGATATGCTTGCCTCCTAGATGGCCTCGCCCAGGCCCTGGATGTCGGTGTAGCTGAAGACCGGCCCCTCTATGCAGCAGTTGATGCCGTTGATCTGGCAGTGGCCGCATTTGCCCACCCCGCACTTCATGTGCCGCTCCAGGGACACGAAGATCTGCCCCGGCTGGATGCCCAGCTTCTGGCACTCCATCAGCACGAACTTGTACATCACCGGAGGCCCGATCATGGCCACGTAGGTCTGGGAGGCCTTGAGATCGATCTTGGGCAAAAGGGTGGTGATGACGCCCACGTTTCCAGCCCAGGTATCGTCGGGATAGTCCACGGTCTCGTGCACTTCCACGTCCTTTCTGGCCTCCAGCTTCTCCAGCTGATCGGTGAAGATGCGCTCCGAAGGGTTGCGGGTCCCGACCAGGACGATGATCCGACCGAACTCGTCCCGGTGGCGGAGCATGTAGTTGACCAGGCTCCTGAGGGGGATCAAGCCCAGGCCCCCGGCCACGAAGAGCACGTCGTGCCCCACGAATTGCTGGATGGGAAAGAAGGACCCGTAGGGACCACGCACACCGATCTTGTCCCCGGTCTGCAGGCGGCTCAGGGCAGAGGTCACCGAGCCGATCTTGCGCACCGCGATCTCGAAGTGGTGGTTGTCCCGTTCCGGGGCCGAGCTGATGGAGAAGGGTGCCTCGCCCACCCCGTAGATGGACAGCTCCACGAACTGGCCCGGACGGTGAGCCAGGGGACGGCCGTTGTCCGGGGCAAACTCGTACAGGGTGACCATGTCCGACAGGTCTTTGCGGGCAACCAGCGTGGCCGGGTGGGGCACGTAGTGGGAGAGGTTATTTTTCATGGTGCGTGTCCTCCCAGAGCTGGTTGAAGACGGCCACGGGACTGGCGATGTTCGCGGTACAGGCCGCAACGCAGCGCCCGCACCCGATGCATCCCAGCTCGCCGATCTTGTCGTAGATGTACTTGCCCTTGCGGAAGAAACGGTGGCGGTACCGCTCCCAGGCCTTGGACCGGAAGTTGTGCCCCCCGGCAATGGCGGCAAACCCCTCCAGCATGCAGCCGTCCCACTCCCGGTAGCGGCGCCCGGTCTTGAGCAGGTCGTCCACTTCCTCTTTGACGTCGAAGCAGTAGCAGGTGGGGCAGACGGTCACGCAGGAACCGCAGGCCAGGCACAGCCTGGACCATTCCTTCCACAGGGGGGAGTTCCAGCTCTTCTTCAAAACTGCCGGGGTCTCCTCCCAGGGATACTTGAGACCCTGCTTGCGAGCCACACTCCGGATGCGCACCTGTTCTCTTCGGGCGGCCTCCCGCTCGGCTGCCGTGGCTACCTGGGTCTGGATGTTGGTGTTCAGCATCTCCTCCCCAAGGGGCGAGCCCACCTGGACGTAAAAGGCGGCCGGGCTGATCTTGGTCCAGTACAGGTCGTACCCGTAGTCGACCTGCGCCGCGCCGATGGTGGCCCAGAAGGCGGTCGTGGCCACGGTCTGCGGCTCCATGCCGAAGATGACCGTGGCGTCCCGCCGGGCCCGGTAGTTCAGATCGGGGGAGCCCAGCTCCATGAGCTGGTCAAGCTGGTTGACGCCCTTGAGGTCGTAGGGGTGCACACCGAGCAACAGCCGTTTCGGCGCCTCGGTCACCGGTTTGGCGGTGTAGCTGTCCAGGTCGTACTCGATCAGATCCTCCCGGGGCGGCAGGAAGTACCTCTTGAGGGTGTTGTAGGCCAGGTCGTAGTCCCAGGCGATCTCCACCCCTTCCTGCCAGGGCACAAAATCGTAAAACCCGTCGGCCACCTTGGCCGGCACCAGGACCTCGTAGTCTCGGGCCAGCGGCCTGAGCAGCTGGGGAATCTGTTCGAGATAGACCGTGTAGGCTATCATGCATCCCTCCCTGCAAAATGATCGAAAGTGAATGAAACGACGACAGTACGATGATTGTTCGTTGTGAGCAGCCTTGGCGCGACCGTCAATCAAAAGAATTAATTCACAATAGGCCTACAAGAGGCCTTCTGTCATCTTTGGCGGACAAAACTGTTGCGAACAAGGACAAAAGGCCCCCTTCACAAGGAAGTGTGCGGTCCTGTCCTGGTGCACTGCCTCGGGATTTGATCTTTCCCGGGGCTTCGCCTCTGAAAGCCAACGGGTTTTCATGGGCGGTCCGTTCAGGACGACGACCCGCCCCGAGAGGGACGCCCTCCCCGGCTCACATCCCGTCCAGTCGGCCTGTCTGGCGGAAGGCTTCGTAGAGCAAAAGCGTGGCTGCGTTGGCCAGGTTGAGGCTGCGCACCCGCCCCCAGATGGGGATGCGCACCCAGTGGTCGTAGCGGGTCACCAAGTCCCTGGGCAACCCACGGGTCTCGGGCCCGAAGACGAGGACGTCCCCGGGCTGGTAGGCAAAATCATGGTACGGGGTCTTGGCCCGGGCGCTGGTCAGCACGAAGCGCCGCTCTTTGCCCAGGGATGCTGCACAGGCCTCCCAGTCGGGCCAGACCGTGACGTCCACACTGTGCCAGTAGTCCAGGCCCGCCCGTTTCAAGTGCTTGTCCTCCAGGCTGAACCCCAGGGGCTCGACCAGATGCAGCGGGGTGTCGGTGGCTGCGCAGAGCCTGGCAATGGACCCCGTGTTGGGGGGGATCTCTGGTTGGTAGAGGAGGATGTGCATGGCAAAGTTCGCAGTTCGAAGTCGGAAGCTCGAAGGAAGAATGGGGAAGCGCTTCGTGTTTCCTGTGGGTCATTTTTCCCTTTTTGAGGGTCATTTCATTTGCTTGATTCCTAACCAAATATCAAGTCGGTCGTTGCAGATACTTTTCGAGCTTCCGACTTCGGACTTCGAGCCTCAGCAAAAAAACGGGGCTCCGAAAATCGGAGCCCCGTTTTTTTGCTGGATGGTGGGCGATCCGAGATTTGAACTCGGGACTTCCACCGTGTGAAGATGGCACTCTAACCACTGAGTTAATCGCCCGCTGAGACATTTAATGCAATCGAACCCCCTTGGCAAGTGGAGAAAAAGTTCGAAGTTCGAAGCTCTATGCTCGAAGGAAGAAGAGCCCCTGCGATACGTTTCTTCGCACCTTCCTTCTTCATCCTTCCGCCTTCAGCCTTCAGCCTTTCTTCTCTCCCCTTGCCCCTGCCGCAATATGATGATAGCCGCTTGGGGCCATGTTCAATCTGCCCTCCATCCAGGAAATCGCCATCCTCACCGTGCCCATTCTCATGGCCGTGACCTTTCATGAGCTGGCCCACGGGTATGTGGCCTACATACTGGGCGACCCCACCGCGAAGAACGCCGGGCGCCTGACCTTCAACCCCATCAAGCACCTGGACCCCGTGGGCACCCTGGCCCTGTTCCTGGTGCACATCGGCTGGGCCAAGCCCGTCCCGGTCAACCCGAGCTACTTCCGCGACCCGCGCAAGGGCATGCTCTACGTTTCGGTTGCCGGGCCGGCCACCAACTTTGTCCTGGCCGTGTGCTTCGCCCTGCTCTTCTATGTTCTCAACTTTGCCTTTTACAACCTCTCCTCCCCCCAGACCAGCGAGGTCCTGATCCGGCCACTGGCCATGATGTGCATCTACGGGGTGCAGATCAACCTCGCCCTGGGGGTCTTCAACCTGCTGCCCATCCCCCCCCTTGACGGCAGCAACCTGCTCGCGGCCGTCCTGCCCCGGCAGGCGGCATACTCGTTCCTGCAGTTCGGGCGGTATGGATTCATCGTCCTGATCCTGCTGTTCGTTACCGGGGCGGTGCAAAAGATCATCCTGCCCATCATCTATTTTCTTCAGGGCCTCATCCTGCCCATCTGAAGGGAGTCACGGCCTTGCTGGAGCTGCAGCACATGGAACTGAAAAAACGGATCGTCTCCGGCATGCGGCCCACCGGGCCGTTGCACCTCGGCCACTACTACGGCGTGCTCAAGAACTGGATCGAGCTGCAGGGCGACTACGACTGCTTTTTCTTCGTGGCCGACTGGCACGCCATGACCAGCGAGTATGCCGACCCCACCCGCATCAAGGGCTTCGTGCCCCAGCTGGTCATGGACTGGGTGGCCTCGGGGCTGGACCCAGAGCACTGCACCATCTTCATCCAATCCCACGTCAAGCAGCACGCCGAGCTGCACCTGCTGCTGTCCATGATCACCCCCCTGGGCTGGCTGGAGCGCAACCCCACCTACAAGGAGATGCGCCAGGAGCTGGTGGCCAAGGACCTGAACACCTACGGCTTTCTCGGCTACCCCGTGCTGCAGGCCGCGGACATCCTGATGTACACGCCCCAGCTGGTGCCGGTGGGGCACGACCAGCTTCCCCACCTGGAGCTGACCAGGGAGATCGCCCGGAGGTTCAACCACCTTTTCGGGAGCTTCTTCCCCGAGCCCCAGGCCAGGCTGACCCAGGCCTCCAAGCTCCCCGGCCTGGACGGGCGCAAGATGAGCAAGAGCTACGGCAACGCCATCCACCTCAGTGAGGAAATGGACGCCGTCAAGCCCAAGGTGCTGTCCATGCTCACCGACACCAACCGCAAACGGCTCAAAGACCCCGGCGACCCCGGGGTGTGCAACCTCTACCCCTACCACGAGCTCATGGCCACCGAAGAGGAGCGGGAAGAGGTCAAAGAGGGCTGCGTCTCCGCCAGCCGCGGCTGCATGGACTGCAAGAAGCTGGTCCTTGCGAACCTGGACCATTTCCTGGCCCCAATCAGGAAGCGGCGCCGGGAGCTGGAGCAGAACCCGGACGAGCTTGCGGCCATTGTTGCCCGCGGCACGGAGCGGGCCCGGGAGCAGGCCGCCCTGACCATGGACCGGGTCCGGAAGGTTCTGAACATCAATTACTGATCCTGCCGCCTCGCTGTGAGGCCACCTCAAAGCCCCCTGTGGACAGGTCCCAGCTGACCGAGACCGCCCCCTCCCCGGACGTGCAGCAGACCGGGACCCCCTGCTCCTTCAAGGCCTGCAGCACCTCCTGGTGCGGAAACCCAAAGGGGTGCAGGTAGCCGGCGCTGGCCAGGGCCAAACGCGGCGAGACCCGCTCGTAGAACTCCCTGGACACGCTCGAACGGCTGCCGTGGTGGGGCAGGAGCAGCACCTCTGCACGCACGGTGGCGTTGTCCGCAAGCAGCCCCTGAATGGCCGGCAGCTCCGCATCGGCCGAAAGCAGGGCCAGGGACCTGCTGCCGTGCACCAGGCGCAGCACCAGGGAGGCGTCGTTGCTGCTCAGGTGCCCCGCTCCCCTGCCCGGCCAGAGCACTTCGAGCGCCACCCCCTCTCCAAGGTCCAGACGATCGCCCCTGACCAGGGTTTTGGGGATGAGGCCCCTGCTGGCCACGATGTCCGTCAGGATTGCCCCGTCCTCGCCCTTGGGCCACCGCCCGTTGGTGGCGAAGAAGCCCACGTGGTAATACTTGAGCACATACTCCAGGCCCCGGGAGTGGTCCAAGTCCGGGTGGGTCATGACCACCCCCTCCAGCCGGGGCGGCCGCCCCATGGTCATGGGCGCCCCGAGCACCAGCCGTCCGACGTCGAACCCCCTGTTCCAGAAGCCTCCCCCGTCGATGAGCACCCTGCGTGCCCCTCTCTCCACCAGCACGGCCTGACCCTGGCCGACATCGAACAGAGTCAATCGGAGATCCGGACGTGCATCCCGCGTCAGGGCCGAGGCGTGGGGCAGGAGCAGCAGGGACAGGGACAGGGCAAGCAGGCCCCCCGGCACCCTGCGCGGACGGTCCCAGCAGTTCACCAGCAGCAGACCCGCCAGCCAGTACCCGACCATCTCCGGCCAGGTGGGCCGCCACACTGTCCAGACATGCAGCAAGCCATGGCTGTCCAGCTGCTGCAGCCCGGCGAGCACGGCCTCCAGAGCCGTGCCCCCGAGGTGCAGCACCACGCCTGCCACCGGCCCCAGCCCGGGCACGACCGCGCACACCAGCCCGGTCAGCCCCAGGGGGAGCGCCACAAAGCCCACACAGGGCAGGACCACCAGGTTGAGCAGGATGTGCGGGCTGACCTGGCCGAACACCCTGGCGGAGAGCGGGAGCAGCACCAGGTTTGCGGCCAGGCTGACGGTCAGCAGGGCCAGGGCCGGCCTGAGCGGGAGGATGGTTGCCCTGACCGGCGGCACCCCACGCTGCAGCCGCCGGCCCAGGAGATGCCAGGTCAGTCCTATCCCGGCCACGGCCGTGACCGAGAGCTGCAGCCCCAGGTCATAGACCAGCAGGGGGTCTGCAGCCACCAGGACCAGCACCGCGAGCAGCAGGCCGTCCACAAGGACCCTCCTGCGCCCCCGCAGCAGGAGCAGCCCCCAGAAGAAGAACATCAGGGCGGCCCGGCCAAGGGAAGGCACCCCCTGGCCCAGCCAGAGGTAGCACAGGGCCAGCGGCGTGGCCGCCAGGACGCCGAGCTTCTGGCGCGGCATCCTCAGGTACAGGCCGGGCCGGAATCTGCCTGCCAGCCAGGCCGCTCCAAAGCCCAGGGAAACAACAAACCCGAGATGCATGCCGGAAAGGGCCAGAACGTGCGCCAGGGAGGCCCTGCGGAACAGGTCGGTTGTCGTGTCTTGCAGCAGAGACCTGTCACCGAGGAGCAGGGCCGCCAGCAGGGCTCCACCCTGACCTTCGGGGATCCGGGCCAGCAGCCTGGACCTGACCTTCTGGCGCAGGCTCCACAGCTTCCCGGGTTCACCGGTGATGGACAGACCGTGCACGAACCCCCGGCTGTAGCTGCGGTACAGAACCCCCTGCCGCCTCCAGTGGAACTCGCTGTCCCACCCCCCGGGGTTGGCAAAACCGTGCACCGGCTTGACCCGCAGCATGGCACGCACCTGCTGCCCGGGACCGGGAAAACCCACGGGCTTCTCCCAGGTCCAGACCACTGCCCCGTCCAGCTCCTGCACTGCCCCGTCCGTCTCGACCACCACATCGCGCAGCACGACCTGGAGCCGCCCGCCGGGCCGGGTCCTGACCTCGCCCACCCACCC
>CAZQOG010000053.1:0-17496 GCA_964594925.1 uncultured Desulfohalobiaceae bacterium | reverse complement strand
AAGAGACCAGTCCAGGTCATTCCTCATAAAAGACACGGATTCGGCTGGGCATGAACACCCACGGCCTCCAACATGAGCTGATCAAGTACTCTTGAACCGGACGAAAACTTTTCAAGGGATACCCGGTCTCAGATAAAGGCCATGAGTGTTCGTGACCAGCCAGAATCAATGGTTGCTGCAGCGGCTGTAAACCTTCCCCGATTCTTTTGGACAGGACAACCCTGCCTCCCTCAGAGCTTCCGGCACAATTTGAAGAGTGGCTGATTTTCGTTTACACAACCGGTTCGCTTCAGCGCCTTGCTTCAGGAGAACCATATGCCCCTGCTTCCCCTCCTCCTTGTCTCCATCAGCGTCGTCCTGCTCTGGTTCGGCGCCGACTGGATTGTTGACAGCGCCGCGGCCGTGGCCCGGACCCTCAAGATACCCGAGCTGGTCATCGGGCTTACGGTGGTGGCCTTCGGCACCTCCGCCCCCGAGTTCGTTGTCACCACTGCGGCTGCCTTCAAGGGGCTGGAAAGCCTCTCCCTGTCCAACGTCATCGGGTCGAACATCCTCAACCTGGGGCTGATCCTCGGGCTGGTGGCCATGATCCGGCCCATTGCCGCCCGCCGGACCATCCTGTTCCGCGACGGTCTGTCCCTGCTGGTGCTGACCGTCATTCTCCTGGTCTTGGGACGCCCCCTGGTGCTGGACCGTTTTTCAGGGGTCTTCCTCCTGGCCCTGCTGGCCGGGTACATCATTTTTTTATTCTTCAAGGGCAAAACATTCTCCCTGGATGAGAACGACCACCGGGAAGCCACTCTCAGGGACTACCCCAAGCTGGCCCTGGGGTTCGCGGCCATCACCCTGGGGGGGAACCTGCTCGTGGAAGGTGCCCGGGACATCGCCCTGGCCCTGGGCGCCAGCGAATGGATCATCGGGCTGACCATCGTAGCCGGGGGGACATCCCTGCCCGAGCTGGTGACCTGCCTGGCCGCCTCGATACGGGGCAAGAACGACATGTTGCTCGGCAACCTCATCGGCAGCAACTTCTTCAACATCGCAGGGGTGCTCGGCCTGACGTGCCTGCTGCGCCCCCTGAACGTGTCCCCCGAAGCCCTGACCGGTCTCTTTTTTCTCCTGGCCCATCTGCTGGTCGTGCTGATCTTTCTCCGGACAGGCTGGAGGATCTCCCGGCTGGAGGGGGGGCTGCTGATTGCCTTCAACCTGGGCTACTGGGTGCTGGACGCAACCATGTATTGACACCGGCAGCCAAGAGGACCTCTCCACGATGGGTGCCTGGTGCACCGGCGGCTTGGAAGGAAAATGAGCAGTGGGGTCCCGGGTTGGCGGGCCGAACGCTGTTCAGGCAGGAAAGGGCACCAGGCTGTCCAGGTACTGCTCCAGGCTGCGCTGCCAGGAGTATCCGAGCGCATGCTCCCGGCAGTCCCCGGGGGACAGGTCCAGGCACTTGCGCACCGCCCTGGCCAGGTCCTTGTCCAGCCAGCCTGTCCTGCCGTGCGCAACCACATCGATGGGTCCCATGACGGGGTAGGCTGCCACCGGCAGCCCTGAGGCCATGGCCTCGATGAGCACGATGCCGAAGGTGTCGGTCAGGCTGGGAAATACAAACACGTCGGCCGCAGCCACGTGCTCGGCAAGGTCCTCACCTGTCTTGCGGCCGAGAAAATGGACCCCGGGGTACTCCGTGGTCAACCTTTCCAGGGCAGGCCCGTCCCCGATGACCACCTTGCTTCCGGGAAGATCCAGGGACAGGAAAGCCTCCAGGTTTTTCTCCACGGCCACGCGCCCCACATACAGGCTGACCGGACGCGCAAGGTCGATCCTGTCCTTGGAACGCGGACGGAACAGGTCGCAGTCCACCCCGCGCCCCCAGTAGACCAGATTCCCAAACCCCCGGTGCGCAAGCTCCTGTTTGAGGCTCGGCGTGGACACTGTGGTCTTGGCGGCAGGGGCGTGAAACCAGCGGTACCCCCGGTACAGGGTTTTCACCGGCAGTCCGGTGCGCTTGTTGATGTACTCGGGAAACTTGGTCATGAACGAGGTGGTGAAGGGGTGTTTGCCCTTGAGGCACCAACGGCGTCCGGCCAGCCCGATGGGCCCTTCCACCGGGATGTGCACGGCATCGGGCCGGAAGTCTTCGAGCATCCTGCGCAGCCTGAATCCGGGCAGCAGGGCCAGCCGGATATCGGGATACGTGGGGCAGGGCAGGCCGGGAAACTGACCGGGATGGACGACCAGCACCTCTTTTCCCCGCTCCCTCAGACCGTCGACCATCTTCCCCAGGGCAGTGACCACACCGCTGACCTGGGGGTGCCAGGCATCGGTCAGGATTGCCACCCGTCGCGGCGCGTCTGGCATGTCGTATTCCCTGCCTCCCGGCGCGAGTGTTCGCTTCGTGGTGCCGCCCCTTCCCATGACCCAGGGAAGCGAGTGGCCGGATCTCTCAGCAGGGCCTACACACAGAGCATGACAATCTGATGACGGTTGGACCGGGGAGGGGTCAGCCAAACAGGATCGGTTTGAGCTCGGCTATGCTCACGAGGCCATTGTCTGGTCCGCTATTTTTACTGTACGCGGTGTAGCCGAGCTTGTCGGACTGCCTGCGTCGGACATCCTCGCCAAAGACGGGGCGCACCCTGCCGTTCAGGTCGACCTCGCCCCAGAAGACGCTCCGTTGCGGCAGCGGGCGGTCGTGGACCGACGAGAGCACCGCAGCCACGATGGCCAGATCGATACCGGGGTCGTGCAGCCGCAGCCCACCGCCGATCTTGGCATAGATGTCCAGCTGTCCGAGGTTGACGCGAAGCTGCCGGGACATGACCGCCAGCAACAGGTTCAACCTGTTGGAGTCAAACCCCAGGGCGGTGCGCCGGGGCATGGCCAGATAGCTCTCTGTGGCCAGGGCCTGGACCTCGACCACGAAGGGGCGCTGTCCGTCCACGGCCATGGCCAGGGCCGTGCCGCTGCTGGCCGCGTCCCTGTCTTCGAGAAAGTAGGTGGAGGGGTCGTGGACAATGGACAACCCCGTGCTCGTCATCTGCAGCACCAGCACCTCCCCGGCCGGTCCGAAACGGTTCTTGATCACCCGGAGGATCCGGAACAAATGCTGCTTGTCGCCCTCCAGTGAGAGCACCGTGTCCACCATGTGCTCCAGAAGCTTGGGTCCCGCAATCTGACCTTCCTTGGTGACATGCCCCACCAGGATCAGTGCCGCCCTGCTGCGCTTGACCGCATCGATCAGAGCCGAGGCCACGGCCCTGACCTGGCTGACACTCCCGGGGATACCCTCTGCTGCGGCGGAAACAAGTGTCTGCACCGAGTCCACGACGACCAGGCCCGGCGGCTGGCCTTTCTCCAGCAACTGATACACCTCTTCCGCCTGCCCGGTGCACAGGGCCTCGAGGCCCGGGCCGAGAATGCCCAGGCGCTTCGCACGGGAACGCAGCTGTCCCAGGGACTCCTCCCCCGAAACATAGACCGCCCGGACGCCCTGCGCGGCGGCCAGGGCGCAAAGCTGCAGCAGCAGCGTGGACTTGCCAATACCGGGTTCCCCTGCAAAGAGCACGGCCGATCCTGGGACCAGGCCGCCCCCCAGAAGCTCGTCCAGATCCGGGTCTCCCGTGGATGTCCCACCACCGCTTTCAAGGATCGGGTCCTCCAGCCGCACCGTCTCACGGGCCGGCAGGTCCTCACCCCTGCGCCCCCTTCCGGCTGTCGGGACCTGATCCACGGCAACCAGGGTGTTCCAGGAACGGCAGGCCGGACACTGGCCCTTCCACAGGGGGCTTTTTGCGCCGCACGACGAGCACTGATACTCGGTCCTGATTTTCATGGATGGCTGCCCGCAGAAATGGAAAAGCCCGGACAAGCCGGGCTGAAGTGCGAATTACCCCTGGGCAGGGTCCTGGGCCTCGACAACACTGAGGCCGAACTCCTGGACCGAGCCGGGTGGGTTGTAGAACACCACCATGAACGGCACTGCCTGGCCTGTCTCCAGGTTCGTGTTGTTGGTCAGGACACCCACCTTGGCCTGCAGGACCGCATTCAGCTCCTCACGGCTGAGCACCTGGAGCTGGAACAGGGATGCGGTGTTGCCGCACAGAAACCGCTTGCTCTGTACAACCTGTCCCTGGGCGTCGTACAGCTCGGCCTGCAGCTTGATCCGTTCCTTGACGGTTGGAAAATTGTTCACCGCACTGCCTTCGATCACGAAGAGCTCGCCCACCTTCTCATTGTTCACGAAGTACTGTCTGACGTCCTGCAGGGCAATGTCCTTGACTTCCTCGATATCCGCGACCGCTTTCTGGCTCAGATCGGAGCCGGATTCCCCCCCCCGGACAAAGGGGAGGTCGGAAACGAGACCAGGGAACAGAAAGTACCCTGCTGCGGAAAGGGCCGCCAGCGCGAGCAAGACCAGAAGGATCCAGAGCCCTTTGCGCGGGGAACGCCTTGCGGGGGGGGCTTCCTCTTCCAGACCCTCCAAAACGTCAGCTCTTGCTTGCAAAGAGTCGGATGTTGTCTCTTGGCCAGCCGGGGTCTCCCCCGTATCTTCGCCGGCCCCGGCAGGCTCCACTGCGCCCTCGGATTCGCCGCCCCCGGATTCCCCGGGTTCACTGGCGGCTTCCCAGGAGGCGAACTCCGACCCTGCGTCCGCTGACCCGGCAGGCTCCTTTTCCAGAGGGGTCTGCTGCCCGGCCGCCTCCTCGAGGGTAAAGACTTGCGCGCATCTGGAGCAGCGCAGCTTGACCTGATCCGAAGAGACCCTTTCCTCGTCAAGCTGGAATCTGGTACGGCATTCCGGACATTGAACAATCATCACCACCTCTCTTCTTCCAGGAGGATGTGTCAGGCCACCAGATTTTAGATGTTCAGCTCAAAGATACCATCAAGATGTCGAAATTGTTCAGCATAGTCCATGCCATACCCCACAATGAAACCCTTTTCCAGTCGAAATCCACAGAAATCGACCTGCACGTCGACCTCCCGTCGCTCGTGCTTGTCCACCAGGGCGCAGGTGCTTATCCCGGACGGCTTGCGCTGCTGCAAATGATCCTTGAGCAGACGTACGGAGTGGGCGGTGTCCACGATGTCCTCGACAATAAGCACTTCCCGGCCGGTAATGTCCACCTCGAGGTCCTTGGAAAGCAGGATCTGATCCTGCCTGCTGGTTCCCTGCCCATAGCTGGCCACCCGGACAAAATCAATGACCGGGTCGATGGACATGCAGCGGATGAGGTCGGCAAAAAAGATTACCGCCCCCTTGAGCACGCACACCGTCACCAGAGGCTGGTCGATATTTGCGTAGGCAAGGGAGATTTCCCGGCCCAGCTCACAGACCCTTTTTCTGATCTGTTCGGATCCGATGACGGGCAAGAGTTCGTGGACCATGGTGGTGACGTTTCCTTTGCTTGCCGTTGGATGCAGCGTGGCGCTCCATTGCCTGCGGGCTTCCGGTGGCAGGCTCCCCTTCCCGAAGGATGTTCACAGCTCGATCAGCATGGCTGTTTCGTCGCACTCCGGAAACTTGGGGCACCGCAGACAGTCCGACCACACCTTCTGGGGCAGGAGATCCTTGCTCACGGTGCAAAAGCCCATGCGCTCAAAAAAATCGACCTGATAGGTCAGGGTGAAGACCCGGTACAGCCCAAGGGTCACAGCCTCGCTCAGGCAGGCTTCCACCAGCCGCCGCCCCCACCCCATCTTCTGGATCGTCTCCGCGACCACCAGGGACCTGATCTCTGCCAGGTCCTCCCAGGTGATGGACAGGGCACAGAACCCCTGCACCTCGTCCTGCTCATAGCCGGCCACGACGTAAAATTCACGCAGGTGGCTGTAGAGGTCGTTGAAGGACCGCGGCAGCAGAACCCCCTGGCGCGACCTCTCCAGGAGCATGGCATGGATGGCACGCGCGTCCCTGATCTTGGCTTTGCGAAGGTGGAATCTCCCCTTGCTGGAGTTAGCCACCGAGGAGGTCATCGATCTTCTGCTTCAGCTTTGCCGGGGGGGTGAAGCCAACATGTTCCAGGACCATCTCCCCTCTCTGATCGTATATGAGCAGCTTGGGGATGGAGGTGATATTCAAATCCACGCCCACTTCCCGGGTGGCCCAGTAGATTGGGTAGTTGAAGTTGGTCTTGTCCATGTACGAGACAATCATGTCCTTGTTGAAGTCGAGGGAAACGCCGATGATCTCCAGCTGATCCCGGGGCATGCTTTCCCTGAGCTTGATCAGCTCGGGGATCTCGCGCTTGCAGGGTCCGCACCAGGTGGACCAGAAATTGACCACCACGACCTTTCCCCTGGACTGGGCGATGATCTCCATAAGGTCTTCGGTGTTCACCCTGGGCACCTCCCCGGCACGCAGACTGCCGGCGAAAACCAGGCCGGCCAGGGCCAGGATGGTCATCGTGAGCACACTCTGTTTTATTCGATACACCGCATATCTCTCCCTGTTGTGGGATGTATGGGTAGCAAACCGTACCGCCTGAGTCCATAACTCAGAAAGACATTCACAAAAAAGTACACGTTCCTGCCGTGAAGGGGCGCAGCCCGATCGGAGCGTGAACAAAGATTTGCACTCCCCGGCCGATCCACCACGGCTGCCCACCGGCAGTGAATGCCCGACAACCTTATACGTCCGGCCCAGGATTTGAAAAGCTCGACAGGGCCTGAGTCTCTATATCTTCATTGTCTTTGAGCAAATGGCGGGCCAGGCGAACCGCGGCCACGGCGTCTCCGGCATGTCCGTGGGCCCCGATGGAGGATGCAAAGGCTTCGGTTACCACTGCGCCGCCGACCATGACCTTCGCGGCCAGCCCGCGTTTTTTGACCAGGTCCACCGTTTCCTGCATGCGGACCATGGTGGTGGTCATCAGGGCGGACAGTCCGATAAGGCCGGCCTGCTCCGCCTCGGCCCTGTCCACGATCACCTCCGCGGGGACGTCCTTTCCCAGGTCGATGACCTCGAACCCATGGTTTTTGAGCATCAGGCTGACGATGTTCTTGCCGATGTCATGGATGTCCCCCTGCACCGTGGCCATGACCACTTTGACGCCGGCACGCTCATCGCCGGAAGCCTGCAGCAGCGGCCTGAGCCTTGCAAATCCAGCCTGCACCGTCTCCGCAGCCAGGAGCAGCTGGGGAAGAAAGAACTCCCTGCGCTCGTACTTGTCTCCCACGGTCACGATCCCGGGGATGAGCTCCTCGTTGATGAGCTCAAAGGGCGCTCGCCCGCCGGCCAGATCCTTTTCGATCAGGTCCAGGACGGCTTCCTGCTCGCCCAGCACCACGGCCTGCTGCAACGGGCTTGCAGTGGAGTCCGGGAGCTTGCTTCGGGCTTTGGGCCGGGCCGTGCTGCCCGGGTCCTCTGACCAGTCGGAAAAATTTTCTATGAATCGCCTGGCCTGGGGATCGCGGCCCAGGAGGACCTCGGAGCTGGCCAGGACCTCCCCCAGCCTGGCCGTGTTCGGGTTGGCAATGCAGGCTGACAGGCCCGCAGCAGCAGCCATTCCCAGAAAGGTGGTGTTCAGCAGATTTCTGGCCGGAAGTCCGAAGGAGATGTTGGAAAGGCCCAGGACCGTCGGCAGCCCCCACTGCTCACGGCAGACCCGGATGGTCTCCAGGCAGGCCAGTGCCGCGTCGGGCTTGGAGGAAACCGTCAGCGCCAGCGCATCCACCATGACCAGGCCTCGCGGTATGCCGAGCTCCTCCACCTGCCGCAGCAGGCTCTCGATGATCTTCAGCCTGTCAGCGGCAGTGACCGGCAGCTTGCTGCCCTTAAGAGGAAGCAGGATGAACGGCGCCCCGTGGTGTTTGCACAAGGGGCCGAGCTCCTCCAGCCTGCCGGGCTCGCCGCTGATTGAGTTGATCAGGCTGGATCCTGGGCAGACCTCAAGAGCGGCCTGCAAAGCAGCGACATTGTTGGAGTCGAGGCTCAGGGGACAGCCAAGGCGGCGGATCAGCTCCCGGACCAGCCGGGGCAGCTGCCGTTCTTCGTCGACCATGGCCGCGCCCACGTTGACATCCAGCACAGGGGCACCGGCTGCAATCTGCTCCCGGGCCAGCCTGAGGGCCTCGGCCAGCAGACCCTGCTCGAGCTCACGGCTGAGCTGCTTCTTTCCAGTAGGGTTTATCCGCTCGCCAATGACCGCCAGTGGATGGGACCAGCCCAGGGGCAGCGACGCACTGCGCGAGGTGAGCACCAGGGGAAGGTTCTCCCTGGCCGGCAGGGCCTTTGGCTCACGCTGCTGCACGACCCCCTTGAGCTGCCTGATGTGCTCCGGGGTGGTGCCGCAGCACCCCCCCAGGCATCTGGCCCCGAGATCCACGAAGGCGGCGGTCTGCTCGGCAAATTCCCGCGGCCCCAGACTGAAAACCGTCCGGCCGTTCTCCAGCTCGGGCAGGCCGGCATTGGGCTGGACGAGCAGTGGCGTGACCAACCGGTCCTGCATGCTCCCGACCACGCTCAGGAGCTGATCCGGCCCTGCGCTGCAGTTGGTGGCCACCAGCTCCACTCCCAGATTCTGCACGGTGTCCACAAAGACCAGTGGGGCCGTGCCTGTCAGGCTCCCTCCTTCCTCGAAGGTCATGGAAACACCAACCGGTAGATCACAGACCTCACGCGCGGCCAGGACGACAGCCTTGGCTTCGGCCAGGTCGTAGTGCGTCTCCGCCAGGATCAGATCCGCACCACCCTGGACCAGGCCGGTGATCTGGGCTGCAAAGTAAGCCACCAGCTCACGGAGCGTGGTCTCTCCCATGGGCTCGGGCATCAGCCCGGTTGGCCCGACGCTTCCGGCCACACAGGCCTTGTCCTGGGCGATCTCCCTGGCCAGGGAGGCCATGGTGCGGTTGAAGGCCACCACCTCGGCCTGGTCGGCCAGCTTCGGTCCTGAGCCGCCAAAGGTGTTGGTGGTCAGGAAATCAGCACCGGCCTGGAGGTACTCCCGGTGCACCGAACGGATCACCTCCGGGTTGTGCAGCCCGAAAAGCTCCGGGGACTGCCCGGGCTTGAGCCCCCTGCCCTGCAGCAAGGTGCCGAACCCTCCGTCAAAAATCAGGACCGTTCCTCGTCCGAACAGGCTCTTGAGGCTGGGCAATGCTTACTCCTGGGGGATGCCTCAGCGGCATATGTGTGACGTGCGGGCATTCACCCGGCTCTTGTATTCCTTACAAGCGTCACGGGAAATATCGATTCTCCTCGCGGACGCCGCACAACGGCACCCTTGGTTGCAAGGAGCCCTTCCGGGCCTTACACCCTGAACCTCGTGGCTGTACTGAAAATCATTGAAAAGGACAAATAAAATCTATACTCATAAGAGTTTGACAGGGCTGACCCCCGGAACGTCCCCAGACCCACAGAAGATACTTCATGACTGCCGATACACCAAAGTCCGTCCCGGAAGAAAAGAAAAAGAAATCCGGCCCTGAACCAAAAGCCAGGGCTCCGAGAAAGCAGGCCGCCCAGCCCGATGCCGCAAAGGGCCACGTCGTGCCCATGGATCCCCTCAGGCTCTACCTGCGGGAGGTCAATGCCGTGCCCATGCTGGAGGAGGACGAGGAGTTCGAGCTGGCCCGCAGGGTCAGGGACCTCGACGACAAGGAAGCGGCCTTCCGGCTGGTCACCTCCCATCTCAGGCTGGTGGTCAAAATTGCCATGGAGTTCCAAAGGCGCTGGATGAAGAATGTGCTCGACCTCATCCAGGAGGGGAACGTCGGACTGATGAAAGCCGTCCAGAAGTTCGACCCCGAGCGGGGCATCAAGTTCTCCTACTACGCGGCCTTCTGGATCAGGGCCTATATTCTCAAGTTCATCATGGACAACTGGCGCCTGGTCAAGATCGGCACCACCCAGGCCCAGCGCAAGCTGTTCTACAACCTGAACAAGGAACGGCAGCGCCTCCTGGCCCAGGGATTTGACGCGGATATCGCCACCTTGTCCGAGAACCTCAATGTCAGCGAGGAAGACATCACCGAGATGAGCCAGCGCATGGCACAGCACGACCTCTCCCTGGACCTCCCCTATGGGGAGGACTCGAACGTCACCAGGATGGACTTTTTGCCCGCGCTGGGAATGGGGACCGAGGAGAGCCTGGCCAAGGAGGAGATTTCCGACACCCTGCACGAGCACATCAAGACGATCCTTCCCCAGCTGAACGAGAAGGAGCGTGACATCCTGGAGCACAGGCTCCTGTCCGAAAGCCCGCTGACCCTGCGCGAGATCGGTGAAAAGTACTCCATAACCCGGGAGCGGGTCCGTCAGATCGAATCCCGCCTGCTGGAGAAATTGCGCCACCATCTGAGCACGGAGATCGAAGATTTCTCCTCTGACTGGATCAGCAATGAGTAACCTGCCTGGTGAACCCCGTCACAACCATTCCCACCGCCTCCAGGGGCGGGGAGAAGCACGGCCGCAGCACATGAACCACCCATCCTTGCATTTGCTTCCTGTTGGCCGATGGACGCTGACCCGCCTGCTGCTCCCGGCTCTGCTCCTGCTCATGGCGGGGTGCACCGCAAGCCAGGAGCCCGGGCCGGGCAGGGTATCCGCCCCCCCGGAATGGCAGCTTTCCCAAAATGCCCAGGCAATGTTCCATTTCCTGGAGTACCAGGAGCTGTCCCGCAACCAAAAGAACACGCAGGCGCTGACCTCCCTGCAGCGGGCCATTGCCATTGATCCCTCGCCGACACTGTACCTCGAGCTGGCCAACTTTCACTGGCAGCGGAAAAATCTGGACGAGACCCGTCTGGCCCTCAAGGCCGCCCTGGAGAGGTTCCCGGACAACCGGGAGATCACCGTCACCCTGGTACACTACTACCTGACCCAGAAGCAGGTGGAGAGTGCCGTCACCACTTACAAATCCTACCTGCAGCAACGGCCGGACGATCACGACGTCAGGGCGGAGCTGGGCTCGATCCTGATCGAGAACCAGCAGTACCCCGAGGCGGCCGACGTGCTCTCCGCCATTCCCGAAGGCGAACGCACGCCTGAGATACTCTTTCTGCTGGCCAAGGCCAACGCAGGGATCGGTCTCAGGCAAAAAGCCATCGACCTTCTGACAGAGGCCCTCGAGGAGTCTCCGGACTTTGTCGAGGCCATGGGGGAGCTTGCCTACCTGTACGAGCTCGAAAAGAACTATGTGGCCGCGGAGGAGATCTACGCCCGGCTGTCCGAGCTACGCAATGGCAGCGACGAGGTCTGGCTGCGCCAGATCAGTCTCAACCTCAAGCTGAACAACCCGGACAAGGCCCTTGACCTGACCCTCCAGGGTCCGCCAGACGAAGACTTCCTGCTCCAGGCGACCTCGCTCTTCCTCCAGGAGAAGTTCTACGACCAGGCCGAGCAGGTGCTTTCCAGGGTCGAAGAGATCCCGGAAACATCTGCGAAAGTGGCTTTTTACCAGGCTTTGCTGGCCTATGAAGGACACGATGACAAGGAAGAGGCCCTGGCGCGGCTCGAAACCATCCCGGCTGACCACCCCCTGTACGACAGGGCGTTGCGCTTCCGCAGCCAGATCCTCTTCCAGCTCAAACGGCACGAGGAAGCCCTTGACCTGACCGAAAAGGGCCAGACGCTCTTCCCTGGCGAGACCGCCTTCTGGATCCTGGAAAGCTCCATCCACGAAAGCCGGGGCGATCTTGCACAGGCCCGTGCGACCATTGAAAATGGGCTGGAAAGCAATCCCGACGACCCCGACCTCCTGTTCCAGCTCGGATTCCTCGAGCACCTCGCCGGCAACACCGAGCTTGCCCTGGAGATCATGGAACGGCTGATCGCCCTTGATCCCGACAACGCCGATGCACTCAACTTCGTGGGCTACACTCTGGCCGATGACGGTCGGGAGCTGGAGCGGGCCCTGGTCCTGATCGAGAAGGCCCACTCCCTGGAGCCGGGGAGCCCCCACATCCTCGACTCCCTGGCCTGGGTCCAGTTCCGCCTGGGTGCGTATGACAAGGCCTGGGAGAACATACGGCAGGTCGTGTCCCAGATCGACGACGACCCCCTGATCTGGGAGCATTACGGAGACATCGCCCGGGCAATGGGCAAGGAGGGCGAAGCCCACGCTGCCTACCAAAAAGCCCTCAGCCTGGATCCCGACGATGCCGAAGGCCTGCGCTCAAAGCTGCGTGAGCTCCCTCAGCCCGAGCCGCCCCCCCGCTCATGAGCAGCTCTGCGCACTTCCCCTCCCTTGGCGTGTCCAGCAAGCCACCAGGGAAAGCCCTTCTGCGCCGGGGCTGGTTTCTGGCAGTGCTCGGCGCGCTTGTTGCGTGCTCGGGCCTGCTGTGCGGTTGTGCCAAGCCTCCCCGGGAGGCTGCTGTGCCGACCGGGGCCGGTGTAGAGCGTGTCTGGGCAACCCTCACGTCCTCCCCCGCACCTCCGGCCCGGGCCTTCCTGTTCAAGTCCAGCCTCAACTCCATCACCCCGCAGGGCATGAATCGCCTGACCTTTGATCTCTGGGGCAACTTCGGGTATCCGGTCAGACTTGACGTCAAAGCGGGAATCGGGGCCACCATTGCGTTGTGGCGTGAAGACGCCACTGGATGGCTGGCCTACTACCCGGGGCAAAACGTGACCTATCAGGGCGAGGCCGATCACCTGGCAGAACCGGACAGCCAGCGTCTGCCCTTGTCCCTGCGCGAGCTGGCCCTGCTGCTCAGCGGAAGAATTGGCGCCGTGCTCCCCGCAGGATACTCCGACTGGAAATTGGGAGAGCAGGGACGGATCCGGTACCTTTTCAACCAGGAGGAGCGGCTTTCCGAGCTGGCCCTGGACAGCTCGATGCGGCCGCTCCTGCTGACCGGGTCGCACCCCGAGCCGTGGAGCCTGAGCTTTGATTCCTGGGACGATGCGCACGACCCGATCCAGCCGGTCAAGATGACGCTTCGCTTTCAAAAAGATTCGCGGCACGTCCTCAGGGTCAAGCAGGCCGAGCTCAGGGACCGGGAGTGGAGTCTGGACGCCCTCGCCCTGACCCCCCCGGAGGATTCCAGGGTCATCGACATCGAGGCGCTCCCCGGAAGCGACTTTTTTCTTGCACCTTCGTAGCACTTTTCGGAGCCCGACATGACACCAGATCTCGACACCAACCGGTCAGAACCAGCCCCCGGTGACAGGCTCAGCCGCATGGAAACCATTGTCCTGGGATGGAAGCTCCTGGCCAGCGAGCTTCGCTGGCTGGCTCTGAAAAGCCTGCGGCGCTGGGAAATCCGGCAGCTGCGCAAACGGCTGCGCCAGGAGTACGCAAACCTGGGCCGCCTGACCTCCCAAAATGCCCCAAAGGACGCAACAGATCTCGCTCGCCGGCAGATCGAGTTTTTGCATGAAGAGATCGAGTACCTGGAAAAGGAGCTGGCAACCACCCGCGACGACATGATCTCGAGACGGCTGCAGCAGTGGGGACTGGAAGATGTTTCCCCCCTGGAGCAGGACCGGTAGCTTGGCCCCTGCCTGAACACCCATCCCCGGGAGACGTCATGGACACACCCGAAGCACCGGAACGCAATCTGGCCCTTGACCTCGTGCGGGTGACCGAAGCCGCGGCCCTGGCATCCGGGCGGTGGCTCGGGCGCGGCGACAAGGTGGCCGGAGATCAGGCCGCCGTGGACGCCATGCGTCTCTCCTTCAACGCCGTGGACATCAACGGCTGCATCGTCATCGGCGAGGGGGAGAAGGACCGGGCCCCCATGCTCTTCAACGGCGAACGCGTTGGCACGGGCAAGGGACCCGCCATGGACGTGGCTGTCGACCCGGTCGAGGGAACCAAGCTCCTGGCCTTTGGCCGACCCAACGCCATTGCCGTGGTCGGGGTGTCCCCTGCGGGCACCATGCTGGACCCCGGTCCCAGCTACTACATGCAGAAGCTGGTGGTGCCGGCTGCCGCCAAAGATGCCGCCGACATCGAGGCCCCGGTGGCCGACAACCTGAAACGGGTTGCCCGGGCCCTGGGCAAGGATGTGGACGACCTGGTGGTCTTCGTGCTGGACAAACCCCGCCACAAAGAGCTCATCGCCGAGATCCGCAAGGCCGGAGCCGCCATCCAGCTGCACACCGACGGAGACGTGGCCGGGGCGCTCATGGCTGTTGATCCGTCCTCGGAGGTGGATCTGATGATGGGCACGGGGGGGACCCCTGAGGGCGTGCTCTCGGCCTGTGCCATCCGGGCCCTGGACGGCGAGATCTACGCCAGGCTCGACCCTCAGAAGGACGATGAGAAGCAGGCCCTGGCCCGCACCGGCGTGGACCTTTCCACGGTGTACACGGTGAGCTCCCTGATCCGGAGCAACGACGTCTTTTTTGCAGCCACCGGCATCTCCGGGGGGACCTTCCTCTCCGGGGTGCGCTACACCGGCGATGGCGCCGTGACCCAGTCCCTGGTGCTCAGGGGCAAGTCCGGAACGGTGCGCAGCATCACCTCGACCCACAGCTTCGACAAGCTGATGCGCTTCTCAGCCGTCAAGTACGACTGACCCTGCCCCTAAACCTGCGACACCTGCCGGGCCCGCCTGTGCTGTCACGCCCTGGGCGGGTCTGTTCTGAAGACGTTCAGCCAAACATCCCTTTCCCGCCTGACCCGATAAAAATCCCACACCTTACGCTCGTAAAAATCACAATCAGATGTCGTCCAGGTGACGAATGCCCATGGTTCGTAAAAATCATGGTTGACAACAGGTGGGAATTCGATTTTCTATCCGCCCAACTTCCAGCCACAAAGATGTAAACAGCCCGGCAACCACTGATCCGAGGTGCTGCTCCGGCCCTGTTTTCACCAGCCAGCAACCTCACGACGGAAAAAGGAACCATGGGCACAGAAGTCTTTCTCGCCGCAGTCGTCATCCTGATGCTTTTTGCCGCCCTCGACCTGATCGTGGGCGTCAGCAACGACGCGGTCAACTTCCTGAACTCCTCCATCGGGTCCCGGGTGGCGCCCTTCAAGGTCATCATGATCATCGCCAGCCTGGGCATCCTGGCCGGGGTGACATTTTCCAGCGGCATGATGGAGGTGGCCCGCAAGGGCATCTTCCACCCCCAGCTCTTCACCATGCCCGACCTGATCATCCTCTTCCTGGCGGTCATGCTGACCGACATCCTGCTCCTGGACATGTTCAACACCTTCGGGCTGCCCACCTCGACCACGGTGTCCATCGTTTTCGAGCTCCTGGGCGCAGCCGTGGCTGTTTCCCTGATCAAAATAGCCCACCTCAGCGGGGCCGACGGCCTGGGGCTTGGCGACTACATCAACACCTCCAAGGCCCTGACCATCATCTTTGGCATTCTCCTGTCCATCGTGGTCGCCTTTGTCTGCGGATCCGTGTTCCAGTTCCTGACGCGCCTGCTCTTCACCTTCAATTACCAGAAGCGCATCAAGCGCTTCGGCGCGATCTGGGGCGGGCTGGCCATGGCCTCCATCACCTTCTTCATCCTGGTCAAGGGCTCCAAGGGCGCCTCGTTCATGACCGAGGCCGCCGTGTCCTGGATCGCCTCCCACAACCTGCTGATCCTGTTCATGATCTTTGCGGTCACCGCAGTGCTTTTCCAGATCCTGATCACCCTGTTCCGGGTCAATGTCTTCAAGCCTGTGGTCCTGGTGGGGACCTTTGCCCTGGCCATGGCCTTTGCCGCCAACGACCTGGTCAACTTCATCGGCGTGCCCCTGGCCGGCATGAGCGCCTACATCAACGCCATGGCCGCAGAGGAGCCGTTGAACGTGCTCATGGTGGCCCTGTCCAAACCGGTCAAGTCCAACACCTTCCTGCTGCTCATCGCGGGTGGGATCATGGTGGTCACCCTGTGGGTCTCCCGCAAGGCCAGATCAGTGACCGAGACCGAGATCAGCCTTGGCCAGCAGGACGAGGGCCTGGAGCGTTTCGAGTCCATCTGGCTCTCCAGGACCATCGTCAGGATGACCGACTCAATGCTTTCCTCGGTAAAATCTCTCTTCCCTGAGTGGTTGCGGTCCCGAGCGGGCCGCAGGCTCGACCCCAGCCGCTACAGGCACCCAGGGACGGAGGAAGCCCGGCCCTCCTTCGACCTGGTCAGGGCCTCCGTCAATCTGATGGTGGCCAGCATGGTCGTTTCCATGGCCACCTCCATGAAGCTCCCCCTCTCCACCACCTACGTGACCTTCATGGTGGCCATGGGGACCTCCTTCGCGGACAGGGCCTGGGGGAGGGAGAGCGCGGTCTACCGCATCACCGGAGTCCTCACCGTTGTCGGCGGCTGGTTCATGACCGCGCTGATCGCCTTTGGGACCTCGTTTCTCTTCGCAGGGATCATCTACTACCTGAAAATACCCGGCGCCATCGGGCTGATGGCCTTTGCAGGGTATACCATCTGGAGACACCACAAGCTGCACGAGAGCAGGGTCAAGGAGCGGGTCGAGGTTCAGGTCTTCACCATGGGCCGGGTCACCGACGCCCGCGAGGCCGTGTCCGCGACCTTCGACCACCTGGCCTTCCTGCTCAAGGAGACCCGCGGCTCCCTGGAGGAAACCTTCGAGGCCCTGTTCCAGCAGGACCTGGACCGGCTCGCTGTCCAGCGCAAGAAGGTCAAGCGCATCCAGCTGTGGTCCAACATCATCACCGCCAACATCTTCAAGGTGCTGCGGCTGCTGCAGAAGGAGGAGCGCCGGATCTCCACCAACTACTCCCAGATCATCAGGCGGCTGCAGCGCATCTCTGACGGGCACCGGGATTTCGTGCTGCGCGCGTACATGCACGTGGCCAACAAGCACAAAGGGCTGACTCAAGCCCAGATCCAGGAGCTGAAGCAGGTCAAGGGGAGGACCCTGGACATCCTGGCTCGCGCTGAAGCCGCCTTCAGGAACAAGGACATCGGCCACTACCAGAACATGGTGGAGCAGTTCCACCAGATGCGCACGCTCGAGGACCAGCTCAACACGGAGCAGATAGAGCGCATTGGTACGGGAGCTTCCGAAACCCGCCAGTCAGTTCTGTACTATGCACTGATCGGAAACTGCATTCTCATCGCCAAGCAGAACATCAAGCTGCTGCGCATCTTCAACGAGTCCTTCAAGTTCGACGAGGAACTTTCCCGTTCCTATATCCAAGTGGAGCCGCACTGAGGAAAGAAAAAGATTTTTTTCAGACTGTTTTGACTTCTTTCATTTTTTCGCTACCATCCTAAAAGAAACCAAAGACCCCAAAGGAGGTTGCGACATGTTCCGCAAGAACATCAAATGTTCCGGGTGCGAGTATACCGGGGCGGCCACCATGAGCCTGCCGGGGATCGTTTTGTGGGTCATCGGGCTGGTCCTCATTGTCATGTCCTTTGCATTCTGGCCCCTTTTCCTGGTCTGGCCGGTGCTGATAATCTTCCTTCTCCTCTACCCCATCGGCCAGGTCTGTCCCGAGTGCGGCAGTGCGGCCTCAGTGTCACGCAAAGAGCAGTGACGCCGCCCACGGACTTTCCCCCTCTCCCTGCATCGAGTAGGAGGGGGCCTCTCAGCCCCCGTCCTCTCACACCACCGGGCATAC
>CAZQOG010000052.1:0-18494 GCA_964594925.1 uncultured Desulfohalobiaceae bacterium | reverse complement strand
GTCCATGGCGGAGACCCGGCGTACGAAATCCTCGACTGCCGCAGCCTCGGGGCGCCCCCTGACCAGCTCTTTGACCAGGGGGTGCTCCGGTGCCAGGCTCATGAAGGTGGCCCCGAACAGCGTGTCCGGGCGGGTGGTGAAGACCGGGATGGTCTGCTCCATGCCCTGCACCGCAAAGGCTATCTCCGACCCGACGCTCTTGCCGATCCAGTTGCGCTGCATGGTCAGCACCCGTTCCGGCCAGGACTGCTCCAGCTGGTTCAGGTCCTGCAACAGCTCCTCGGCATAGTCGGTGATGCGCAAAAACCACTGCTCCAGCTCCTGGTGGGCCACCTCGCTGTCGCAGCGCCAGCAGCGCCCGTCCTCGACCTGCTCGTTGGCAAGGACAGTGTGGCACCCGGGACACCAGTTGACCACGGCCGTCCCCCGGTAGGCCAGGCCTTTTTCCAGAAGCTTGAGAAAGAAGAGCTGCTCCCATTTGTAATAGCCGGGGTGGCAGGTGGCCAGCTCACGCCCCCAGTCCAGGGAGTAGCCGAGGCGCTGGAGCTGGGAGCGCATGTCGTTAATGTTGGAGTAGGTCCATTTGGCAGGGTGGATGCCGTGCTTGATGGCCGCATTCTCGGCCGGCAGCCCAAAGGCGTCCCAGCCCATGGGGTGGAGGACGTTGAAGCCTCGCATGGACTTGAAGCGGGCCACCACGTCCCCGATGGTGTAGTTGCGCACGTGGCCCATGTGCAGCCTGCCGGAGGGGTAGGGGAACATCTCCAGGACATAGTACTTGGGGAGGTCTGAGGCGTGGGTCACGGCAAAGACGCCCGACTCGTCCCAGATGCGCTGCCACTTGGTCTCGATCTGTTGCGGTCTGTAGTGGTCCATGGTCACTGTGTCGGTCCTGCCTTGTTCAGCTTGATCTGTTCAATAGCTCGCGCACCCGCCGCCACACGTCCCCGAGGCTGCTGTCCGGTGCCTGCGCCTGTGGCGCATCTGTCCTGCTTTCGAGGTCGTGCTCAGGGCTGAATGCCAGATGGGGAAAGGTGTTTTCCCAGCCCCTGACACACTCGAGGACGTTCCTGCGGTGCCAGCCGGTCAAGAAGTAGATCACCCCGCTTCTCTTGTACAGGGGCCAGAAGCTCCTTCCCCAGGCCTTGAGCACGAAACCGGGGGAGCGCCCCAGAATGGTCGACAGGGACTTGGAATCCAGCCACCAGTGCTCCCAATCCAGGTCGTCGAGGATCCCGACCAGGTGTGGAGCCCACTTTGAGGCGTCGAGCTCGGAAGCGGCCAGGGGCAGGCGAAGCTCCCAGCTGCCATGGCCTGCGCGGGCATTGCCAAACAGCTCCGGCCGCCGGCCTGTCTCCTTGTCCCGGTAGGGGCGGAAACAGACCCGGTGGCAGTGGCGGGGAGCCTGTTCAGGGCTCCTGATCAAGCCCAAGCGTACCATTTTCGATGGCCTGAACAGCTGCGTCCAGGATGCCGTTGACAAAGCTGCGCGACTTGTCGTCCCCGAAGACCTTGGAGAGCTCGATGGCCTCGTTGATGGCCACCTTGTTGGGAATGTCCGGCCGGTAGAGCATTTCAAACAGGGCCAGCCGGAGGATGGTCAGCTCGATGCGGGCGATCCTCTTCAGCTTCCAGTGGTGGGAGAAGCGGGAGATCTCTCTGTCCAGGGTCTCCAGGGTGCGGCCCACGCCGGAGATCAGCTCCCAGGCAAAGGCGTCGGCCTCGGCAGACTCCCGGGGGTCGCCGCCCAGCAGGGACCGGAAGGTCCTTTCCAGCAGCCCTATGGTGGGCTGGGGTGTAAAGTTGAGGCTGTAGAGGACCTGGAAGGCCCTTTCCCGTCCCTTGCGTCGTGAGCTCTTGGGGCGAACGGGCATCTGCGCTAGAGCTGGGCCAGCACCCTGGCTGTCTCCAGGGTGGCCTGGGCCGCCTCCACACCCTTGTTCCCAGCCTTGCTCCCGGCTCTCTCGATGGCCTGCTCCAGGGTGTCGGTGGTCAGGACGCCGAAGCCCACAGGGACCCCGGTCTCCAGGGTCACGTGGGCCAGCCCCTTGGCGACCTCGGAGGCCACGTAGTCGAAGTGGGGCGTGGCCCCGCGGATGACCGCCCCAAGGCAGACAACCCCGTCGTAGGCCTTGCTCTCGGCCAGCCGCTTGGCAACAAGCGGCATCTCATACGCTCCGGGCACCTTGACGATGGTCAGGTGGTCACGGTCTGCGCCGTGGCGCAACAGGGTGTCCACGGCCCCGCCCACAAGCTTGTCCACGATGAAGTCGTTGAAACGGCTGGCCACAATGGCGAACTTGAGCCCGTCGGCCCGCAACTGTCCCTCGATGGTCTTGACGTGATGCATCATTTTTCTCCTGCGGCCAAAACATCCTTGAACTCGAACAAATGCCCCATTTTTTCCTTCTTGGTGCGAAGGTAGCAGAGATTTTCCGGGGTGACCTCGCACTCCAGGGCCACCCGGTCGACCACCTCCAGCCCATAGCCCTGGAGCCCCACGATCTTCTTGGGGTTGTTGGTGATGAGGCGCATCTTGGAAACCCCGAGATCGACAAGGATCTGGGCGCCGATGCCGTAGTCCCGCAGATCGGGCGCAAACCCCAGGGCCTCGTTGGCCTCCACGGTGTCCTTGCCCTGGTCCTGGAGGCTGTAGGCCCGGATCTTGTTTTTCAGCCCGATGCCCCGGCCCTCCTGTCGCATGTACAGAATGACGCCCCGGCCTTCCTCCTGGACCAGCCGCATGGCGGAGTGCAGCTGCGAGCCGCAATCACAGCGCATGGAGGTCAGCACGTCGCCGGTCAGACACTGGCTGTGCACCCGGACCAGCACGGGTTCGTCACCGGAGATATCCCCCTTGACCAGGGCCAGGTGGGTGTAGTCGTCGATGTCGCTTTCATAGGCCACGGCCCTGAAGTCCCCATAGTAGGTGGGCAGGCGCGCCTCAGCCGCCGGGTGCACCAGGGAGTCGAAACGCGACCGGTAGCTGATCAGGTCCTCGATGGTGCATATCTTCAGGCCGTGGGTGGCGGAGAACTTCTCCAGGTCGGGCATGCGGGCCATGCTGCCGTCGTCCTTCATGATCTCGCAGATGACGGCTGCGGATTTGAGCCCGGCAAGCTTGGCCAGGTCCACGCTGCCTTCGGTCTGCCCGGCCCTGACCATGACGCCGCCGGGCTTGGCGCGGAGGGGGAAGATGTGCCCGGGGGTGGTGATGTCCTCGGGCCCGGCCTCGTCGGACACGGCAGTCAGGATGGTTGTGGCCCGGTCGTGGGCGGAGATGCCCGTGGTCACTCCTTGCCGGGCCTCGATGGACAGGGTGAAGGCGGTCCCGAACTTGGACTCGTGCCGCTGCGGCTGCAGGGGGAGCTTGAGCCGGTCCACCCAGTCGGGCGAGAGCGCCAGGCAGATAAGGCCCCGGCCGTGGGTGGCCATGAAGTTGATGGCCTCGGGGGTGACCACTTCCGCAGCCATGGCCAGGTCACCCTCGTTCTCGCGGTCCTCGTCGTCCACCAGGATGACCATCTTCCCCTGCCGGATATCCTCGATGGCCTCGTCTATGCTGCAAATGGGCATGAATTTTCCTCAAAGAGCGATTGTTTGGAAGTTCGAAGCTGGAAGCTTGAAGCCCGAAGCAAGAAAAAGCAAAGCTTGTTCCTTCAATTCCTCTCTTCCAGTGTAGGGTCCGCCGTATTCGTCAATCCTTATGTTCGAGAAAAATGTCGGTCAATAGATCAAGTCATTCCCGCGAAGGCGGGAATCCAGTTCCTTGGCCCAGATGGTCGCAAGATTCCTGGATTCCCTTCTCAGCGCCCGAAGCGCTTAAAATCCGTGCTCGCGCAAAAAATCTATCGTCAGAGTGCTTTTTTTGTCCACTTCGGCCTTGGAATCCCGGCCTGCGAGCCAGGGGGCGAGCATCTTCTGCACATACTTGCCGATGAGGTCGGTCTCCATGTTCACGGCGCGACCGGGGGTCCAGCCGGCAACGGTCGTCTCTTGCTGGGTCTCGGGGATGATGTTCACCTCGAGGTAGTCGTCGCCGCAGGCGTTCACGGTCAGGCTGATCCCGTCCAGGGCCACGGATCCCTTGGAGACCACCAGGGGCCCCCATGCAGCCGGGAAGCCGAGCCTGTAAATGGTGGACTGGCCTGCAGCGCGGACGGCCGTGACCTCGGCCAGGGTGTCCACATGACCGGAGACCAGGTGGCCGCCGAGGCGGTCACCCAGGGCCAGGGCCCGCTCCAGATTGACCGCGTCTTTGGTGCGCAGACGTCCCAGGTTGGTCCGCTCCAGGGTCTCGCCCGAGGCATAGGCCGTGAAAGAGGACGATCCGTGGCTCTCCACGGTCAGGCAGACGCCGTTGACGGCGATGGACTCACCGTTCGTCAGCTCGGCCATGCGGTCATGGGGGCGCAGCCGGAAACGGCGTTCCAGCCCCCGCCCTTCGACCGCCTCGACCCGACCTGTGCACTGAACGAGTCCGGTAAACATGGCACCTCAAAAAACTCGACGTTAGAAGGTTGCAGTCTTTGAACTGCCCGCCCGGGGCTCAGGCCCCGGTATTTTTCTTGAGCACCAGCAACAGGTCCTCGTCAAAACGTTCCTGCTGGACGATGCGCCAGCTCAGGGCCTGGTCCATGGTCTCGATGCTGCGGCCGGCAAAAAGCGGCCTGGCCAGCTCGTCGCCCAGGATCCTGGGGGCCAGAAACAGGTAGAGCTCGTCCGCCAGGTCCTTTTCCACCAGGCTCAGGGCCAGTCGCCCGCCCCCCTCGCACAAAACGTCCAAGACTCCAAGCTCCGTTCTGAGCCGCTCCAGCCCGACGCACAGGTCAAGACCGTGCCCGTGTTCTGGCAAAGCCCATATCCGACACCCCAGATTTTGCAAGTCTTCGGCCCGGGGCGATCGGGCCTGGTCAGCTGTGGTCCAGAAGATGGTCTCCCCTGGGCGGCGGCTGGTCAGGTTCCATGCTGCCGGGTCGCCCGGCAGCCGCGAGGTGACCACCACGGCCAGCGGCTGCGGGCTGACCGGGGTTCCGCCCGGTGGCCGGTAGGTCAACCGGGGGTTGTCCTGCCGGAAGGTTTCCCCGCCCACGAGCACGGCCTGGGCCATGCCGCGCAGGCGCTGGACTTCCCGGCGCGAGGCGTCACCGGAGATCCAGGCGGAATGGCCGGAGCGGGTTGCGATCCTGCCGTCCAGTGTGGAGGCCAGCTTGAGCCTGAGATGGGGCCGCGAGCTGGTCTTCCAGACCACGAAGTCGCCGATGAGGTCGAGGCAGGCCTGCTCGGCCACGCCGGTTGTCACGGACACGCCGCTGTTGCGCAGGCGCTCTATCCCCCCCCCGCTCACGCCGGGGTCCGGATCGCGGGCCCCCACCACGACATGTCGGATTCCCGCAGCCAGCAGGGCCTCGGTGCAGGGCGGGGTCTTGCCGTGGTGGTTGCAGGGCTCAAGCGTCACGTAGAGGGTGCAGCTTCGCGGGTCAACCCCCTTGCCGGCTGCGTCCCGCAGGGCCTCGACCTCTGCGTGTGGCCCCCCGTATCGCCGGTGATAGCCCTCGGCGACCACTGTTTCGCCGCAAACGAGCAGCGCGCCCACGCAGGGATTGGGCGCTGTCTGGCCCCTGCCTTTGCGGGCCAGGGCCACCGCCTGCAGCATAAGCGCGGTGTGCCTGTCAGCGGGACGGTGTGAGGAGTGCATAGCTGACACCGGCCTCGTCGAGCATGCCGCGGGCCAGCTCGTCAGGATAGCCCTCGGCGTAGAAGATGGCGGTCACACCGCAGTTGATGAGCATCTTGGTGCAGATCAGGCAGGGCTGCGTGGTGCAGTAGATCTCCGATGCCATGAGCGGGATGCCGTGCACTGCAGCCTGGATGATCACGTTCTGTTCCGCATGGAGCCCACGGCAGAGCTCGTGCCGCTCTCCAGAGGGTATGCCCATCTTCTCCCGCAGGCAGCCCAGGTCCAGGCAGTGGGCCAGGCCGGAGGGGGCGCCGTTGTAGCCTGTGGCCAGGATGCGCTTGTTCTTGACCGCAATGGCTCCGACCCGGCGGCGCAGGCAGGTGGACCGCTCCGAGACCAGCTGGGCGATGCCCATGAAGTACTCGGGCCAGGGGAGTCGACCGGGCATGGGGTGTCCTCGCGTGTATGGTTTCCGCTTTACGCTACGGATTGCTCGTCCTCGAAGAGCGGGAATTCGCGGGCAAAGGCCTGGACCTCGCTCTTGATCTGGCCAAGACGGGTTTCGTTGTCGCGGCTTTCGATCGCGGCAAGAATCCAGCCCGCCACCTTTTCCATGTGCCCCTGGTGCATTCCCCGAGTGGTCACTGCGGGGGTGCCCAGTCGGATGCCCGAGGTGACAAAGGGGCTGCGGGTCTCAAAGGGCACGGTATTCTTGTTGGCTGTGATCCCGGCCTTGTCCAGGCAGGTCTCGGCCTCCTTGCCGGTCACCTCCGTGGCGGACAGATCCACGAGCATGAGGTGGGTGTCCGTGCCGCCCGAGACCAGCTCGAAGCCGGCGTCCGCCAGGAAGCCGGCCAGGGCCCCGGCATTGTCCACCACCCGCTGCTGGTACGCCTTGAAGCGCGGGGTCAGAGCCTCGCCAAAGGCCACTGCCTTGGCAGCGATGATGTGCATCAGCGGGCCGCCCTGGATGCCGGGAAAGATCTGGGAGTTGAGCAGCTTGCCGAACTCCTCCGAGCTGAGGATCAGCCCCCCGCGCGGGCCGCGCAGGGTCTTGTGGGTGGTGGAGGTCGTGTAGTGGGCCTGCCCGATGGGCGAGGGGTGCAGGTCGGCAGCCACCAGGCCGGCGATATGGGCCATGTCCGCCATGAGCCTGGCTCCGACCTCGTCGGCTATGGCCCGGAAGCGGGCAAAATCGATGGTCCGGGAGTAGGCGCTGGCTCCGGCAATGATCAGCTGGGGGCGGTGCTTCCGGGCCAGCTCCAGGACCTGGTCGTAGTCAATGGTCCCGGTCTCACGGTCCACCCCGTAGAATGCGGTCTTGAACAGCTTGCCGGAAAAGCTTACCGGGCTGCCGTGGGTCAGGTGGCCGCCGTGGGAGAGGTCCATGCCCATGATGGTCTGGCCCGGTTCGAGGGCCCCGAAGTAGACGGCCATGTTGGCCTGGGAGCCCGAGTGGGGCTGGACATTGGCGTACTCTGCGCCAAAGAGGCGCATGACCCGTTCCCTGGCCAGCTCCTCGGCCTGGTCCACGTACTCGCATCCACCGTAGTAGCGCTTGCCGGGGTAGCCTTCGGCGTACTTGTGGGTCATGACGCTGCCGGCTGCAAAGCGCACTGCCGGCGAGGTGAAGTTCTCCGAGGCGATGAGCTCGATGTTGTTGCGCTGCCGGTCCTCCTCACGGGCAATGGCCGCGGCAACCTCTGGATCGTGAATTTTCAGGTCTTCAAGGGTGAACATCGCAGTCCCTCTTCCTTGTGTTTGCATTGTCCGGGCAGCAGCCTCGGCTTTCGGCCCTACCGGTCAAAACGGTTGAAGATCACGCTGGCATTGGTCCCGCCAAAGCCGAAGGAGCTGCACATGACGTTCCCGACCTCCTGCCTGCGCGACCCTTCGGCAATGTAGTCCAGGTCGCACTCGGGATCGGGGTTTTCAAGATTGATGGTTCCGGGCAGGACACCCTCGTGGAGCGACATGGCGCTGAACACGCACTCGATCCCTCCGGCAGCTCCCAACAGGTGCCCGATCATGGACTTGTTGGCCGTGATGGGAATGGAGTAGGCCCGCTTGCCAAAGACGGTCTTCATGGCCCTGGTCTCACAGAGGTCGTTGAGCATGGTGGAGGTGCCGTGGGCGTTGATGTGCTCCACATCCTCAGGCGCCATGCCGGCCTCGCGCAGGGCAGCGCGCATGGCCAGGGCCATGCCCTCCCCGTTTTCCGGGGGGGCGGTCATGTGGTAGGCGTCCCCCGAGGCCCCGAACCCGACAACCTCGGCGTAGATCGTGGCGCCGCGGCTCAGGGCGTGGTCCAGGTCTTCCAGGAGGAGCAGGCCGCAGCCCTCGCCCATGACAAAGCCGTCACGCTCCAGGTCAAAGGGGCGGGAGGCCTTCTGAGGCTCGTGGTTGCGCGTCGAAAGGGCCTTCATGGCGTTGAACCCGGAGACCCCCATGGGGGAGACGGCCGCTTCCACACCGCCGCAGATCATGGCCTTGGCCCTGCCGAGCAGGACGTCGGTGTAGGCATAGCCCACGCTGTGAAGCCCCGAGGCGCAGGCCGAGGTGGTCACCAGGTTGGGGCCCTTGACCCCGCAGAAGATGGCCACCTGCCCCGGTGCCATGTTGGAGATGAGCACTGGAATGGAAAAAGGGGAGACCCGCCTGGGACCGCTCTCGTAAAGCTTGGTGTGGAAGGACTCGATGGTGTCCAGGCCGCCCAGTCCACAGCCGATCAGGGCGCCCACCTCGGGCGCCTCCTCTTCGGAGATCTCCCAGCCGGCGTCCGCAAGAAGCATCTTTGCGCAGGCGACCGTGAACTGGGTGAACCTGTCCAGGCGCCGGGCATGCTTCTTGGGGATGAAATCCTCAGGGTTGAAGCCCGTGACCTCCCCGGCAAACCTGGTCTCGTACTCGGAGCAGTCGAAGCGGGTGATGGGGCCGATGCCCGATTCCCCCGCGACCAGCCCCTTCCAGGAGGTTGCGAGATCCGTCCCCAGGGGGGAGACGGCAGATAATCCGGTGATGACGACTCTATGCCTCATGGGCCTACCTGCTGTTCGGGGTGGTCGAAAGATTGTGTTGTGCAGCTTCGGGGCCTGCGGGAAATCCGGTCAGAAAAGGGGTTGGACCGGGCGCCCGGCTGTTGCAAGGCGCCCGGAAAAGGTGACAGTACTGCCGGGCCTGCGGTTACCCCTGCTTGGCTTCGATGTAGCTGACCGCATCCTGGACCGTGGCGATCTTCTGGGCGTCCTCGTCGTCGATCTCCACGCCGAACTCATCCTCCATGGCCATGATCAGCTCGGTCAGGTCGAGTGAATCCGCGCCCAGGTCGTCCACGAACGAGGCTGCGGGCTTGACTTCATCCTCGGACACCCCGAGCTGGTCGGTGACGATGGCCTGTACTTTGTCGAAAACTGACATACGATCCTCCACTACGATTGTGTTGATGGTGTGCTGGAGCCAGATCGGGAGCACGGGCATGCTAAAGCAGGAGCCCGCCGTTGACCGAGAGGACCTGGCCGGTGATGTAAGAGGCCTGGTCCGAGGCCAGGAAGGCCACGGCGTTGGCCACATCTTCGGGCTTGCCGAAGGTTCCCAGGGGGATGCGTTCCATATAGCTGGACGCGACCTCCTCGCTCAGCCCTGCGGTCATGTCCGTGGCGATGAACCCCGGGGCCACGGCATTGACGGTGATGCCGCGGGGAGCCAGCTCCAGGGCGGCCGTCTTGGTCAAACCGACCAGGCCTGCCTTGGAGGCCACGTAGTTGGCCTGACCCGGGTTGCCCATCAGGGCCACCACGGAGGCCATGTTCACGATGCGTCCCCTGCGCTGCCGGATCATGATCCTGGCCGCCTGCTGCAGGCAGGCAAAGGCACCGGAAAGATTGATCCTGAGCACGCTCTCCCAGGCCTCAGGCTTCATGCGCACCAAAAGGCCGTCCTTGGTCATGCCGGCATTGTTGACCAGGACGTCGAGCTGGACCTTGTCCTTGACCTGCGCCTTGAAGAAGGAACTCACGTCCTCTTCCCGGCCCACGTCGAGCTGGAAGGCGGTGGCCGCACCCCCTTCCTCCCGGATCTGGTTGCAGACCTCCTCGGCCAGATCAGGTTTGCTCACGTACGTCAGGTAGACCTGCAGCCCGGTCCGGGCCAGCCTCAGGGCGACCGCCCTGCCGATGCCGCGGGAGCCGCCGGTCACGACGGCGGTTTTCTGAAGCGTGCTCATGGGTCGACTGTCCTGTTCAGCTTGGAAAAACAGTTGGATAATCCACAATCAAAGGGAGATCAATGTTTAGCCACCCTGCGGATGGCAGCTCAAAGCTCGAAGTTCGAAGAAAGAAAAAATAGCATTGAAATTTCGTTCATTACGGTAATGCGTCTTGCTTGTGCCTTTCCTTCGAACTTCGAACTTCCGACTTCGAACTATCAACGCGCACAAAGTGCGCTAGAACTCAAGTATGCCCGACCCCCAGGTGAAACCGCCGCCAAAAGTGGCCAGGAGGACACGGTCTCCGGGCGTGATGCGCCCCTGGGCGTAGGCCTCGCTCAGGGCCAGAGGGATGGAAGCGGCCGAGGTGTTGCCGTAGAGGTCAAGGTTGACGAAGATGCGCTCCCCGGGAAAGGCCAGCTTCCTGGACAGGGCGTCGACAATGCGGCCGTTGGCCTGATGGGGGATGAACAGGTCGATGTGCTCCTTCCCGAGGCCGTTGCGCTTAAGCAGGGAGATCGAGACGGCATACATGTTGCGGACGGCGTGCTTGAAGACCTCCGAGCCCTGCATGGATACGAAGTAGTCCTCGTCCACGGGGTGGCCGAGCAGCGGCGGGCGTGAGGAGCCCCCTCCCCGGACGGTGAGCAGGTCGGAAACACTGCCGTCGCTTTTGAGCAGGACATCGCGGATACCGGCCAGAGCTTTCTGGTCCTTCCCCGGCCGCCCCACCACCACGGCTCCGGCGCCGTCGCCGAACAGCACGCAGGTGGAGCGGTCCGTGAAGTTGACCCTTGAGGTGACCACCTCGCTGGCCACGACCAGGATCTTGGCATCTGGGTGCAGCGCCAGGATGCCCCGGGCGTTCTCGAGACTGTACAGGAAGCCGGAGCAGGCAGCGGCCAGGTCGAAGGCCACGCTGTTGACCGCCCCGAGCCTGTGCTGCAGCACGCACCCCGTGCTGGGGATGTAGGCGTCGGGGGTGAAGGTGGCCACGATGATGTGGGTCAGCTCCTGCGGAGGCATGCCGGCAGCAGCCAGGGCCTTTTCCGCGGCTGCCAGGGCCAGGTCGCTGCAGGTCTGCCCCGGCTCGGCCATGCGCCGCTCCCGGATGCCGGTCCTGGAGGTGATCCACTCGTCGGAGGTGTCCACCATGCGTTCCAGGTCGGTGTTGGTCAGGACCCTTTCAGGAACGTAATGTCCAAGTCCGAGAATTGATGCGGCATCGGTCATGGGGAACATTGGGGGGAGTCTTTGAGGGAGCCTTTGGTGGTGTCTGCGCGCTTGGCGGAGAAAGCTGGATTACTGAGAGCCTGCACGGGCCTGGTGCTTGCTGGATGCAGGTTGTTCTTCGGACTGCGTGTCGGGTGGAGACTGTCCAGTCTTTCCCTTGCCGGACGGGGAGTGGCGGCCGAACAGGGCCAGCTCCTGATTGGCCGTGAGCTCCTGGACCAGGTGGTCGTTGGCCTGGTTGTCGATGAAGCTGGCAGCCATGTCGACTGCGTTGAAGATGGCCTTGCTGTTGGAGGAGCCGTGGCAGACGATGGCGATGCCGTTGAGACCAAGCAGTGGGGCGCCGCCGTACTCGGCGTAATCGACCCGCCGGGTGAACCGCCGGAAGGCGCGCATGGAGAGCAGGGTGCCGAGGCTGCTGAGCAGGCTCTTTTTGAGCTCCTGCTTGAGGATCCTCCCCAGGGAAAAGGCCAGCCCTTCGCTGAGCTTCAGGGCCACATTGCCCACGAAGCCGTCGCAGACCACCACATCCACCTTGCCGCTGAAGAGGTCTCTGCCCTCCACGTTGCCCACGAAGTTGAGGGATGAGCGGGAGAGCATGGCGTAGGCTTCCAGGACCAGGGCGTTGCCCTTGCCCTTTTCCTCGCCGATGCTCAGGATGCCCACGCGGGGGGAGCTGATCTTGAGCACGTCCCTGGCCAGCACATCCGCCATGAGTGCGAACTGGACCAGGTGGCGGGGTTTGCAGTCCACGTTGGCGCCCACGTCGATGAGCACCATGGGGTCCTTTTCAGTGGGCAGCACCGTGGCCAGGGCAGGACGCTCGATGCCTTTGATGCGCCCCAGGGTGACCATGCCGCACCCAAGGGTGGCCCCGGAGTGGCCGGCGCTGACCACGCCGTCGGCCTCGCCCTGCTTGACCAGGTTGAAGGCCACCCTGATGGAGGCGTCCTTCTTGCGGCGCAGCACCTCGGAGGGTTTTTCCCCCATCTCGGCCACTTCCCGGGCATCCTGTATGCGGATGTCCGGGGCGTTTTCTCCGAGGTGGGAAAGCTCCTCCCTGATCTGCTCCTCCCGTCCCACGAACACCAGGGAGAGAGGGCGCTTGCGGGCCGCTTTGAGGGCTCCGGAGAGGACGACCTTGATGCCGTTGTCCCCCCCCATGGCGTCGACGGCTATGCAGGGTTTACTCTGCGGCATCCTCAGGCCTTGCCATCTGTCGACCCCGGTAGGTCCCGCAGTGGGGGCAGGCCCTGTGCGGGAGGGAGGGCTCGCCGCATTCGCAGTAGATCACGTTCGGCACGGGAACGCTGTGGTGGGAGCGTCGCATTCCCTTTCTGGACTTGGAGGTCTTTTTCTTGGGTACAGCCATGGCCTTCCTCGCTTGCGGAAGTTTGATTGTTGACGGTCTTATTTTTTCCCGATCGTGAGGTTCTTGAGCACGTCCAGCCTGGGGTCGCCCTGCTCGGCAAGGCATGTGCAAGCGGCAACGTTCAGATCCTGCCCGCACACGGGACAGAGGCCCTGGCACTCCTCGCGGCACAGGGGCTTGGGGGGCAGCGACAGCACCAGCTGCTCCCAGAGCAGTCCGGCCACGTCAAGCTCCATTGTTTCCCCATTCATCCGGAGCAGGGTCGAGTCAAGCTCCCCGTCCTGGTCATCCAGGGACTCGTGGACCTCGAAGGCGTGGTCCAGCGGCACGAGCGTCGGCCGTGTGCACCGGTCGCAGGGAATCTCGACCGTTCCGACAAGTCGCCCGCGCACGTAACAGCCGTTTTTGTGCGGCGTCACGTGCAGGGTCGCTTCCAGGGGTTCCACAATCCTGAAGGGAAGTGAGAACTCCCGGATGGGTTCGGTCCAGAAGGACTGTTCCGTAAATGAAAAGTCCCGACCTTCGGCCGGGATCTTCGTCAATGAAAGCCAGTGTTCACTCATAGTGCGCCTCAGGAAGCACATCTCTGTATACGGTGGTCGCAAACATTGTCAAGGATAGTGCTTGCCTTTTTGGCCGACTGCAGGTAAGAATCCCTCTTTTCCGTTACCGCAAGGTATTTGCAGGCCGCTTCCGGGCGGACCAGAAATCGACACGATCCACTGCACCATTTTGCTTTTGCAAGGTGCCGAAAGGAGGAGGAAACATGGCCAGAACATGTGACATATGCGGCAAGCGCCCTCAGGTTGGCAACAACGTGAGCCACGCCCACAACAAGACCAAGCGCAGGTTCATGCCCAATCTGCAGCAGGTCCGGCATCAGGCCCCCTCGGGCGAGGTGCGAAAGATCAGTGTCTGCACCCGGTGCCTGCGCTCCGGTGCCGTGACCAAGCCGGCCATCCGGGCTTGATCCCCGCTCTGCCGGGGTCTGACCCGGCCGTCCTGACAGCATAAAAAAACGGCCCCCTCACAGGGGCCGTTTTTTTATGGATCTTCCGGTTCAAGAGTACGTGCTCATCGCACATGTTGGAGGCAGTGGGCGTTCATGCCCAGCCGAATCCTTACCACCCACAGCCTCTTTCCGAAACCGGGTAAACTTTGAAAAAGTACGCTCGAACCGGATGAACTTTTATGGTTCTTTGGCCAGGGCTTGTATGGCTGTCGGGAGGGGTTTCGCTCTAAGCCGCTTGCTGCAGCGCCCGCCTGATGCGGTTCAGCGTGCGTTCCCTGCCCAGGACCTCCATCATCTCGAAGATGCCGGGGCTGGCGGTGCGGGCGGTCAGGGCAACCCGCAGGGGCTGGGCCAGGACCTTGAACGTGAGGTTCGTATCCTCGAGGTAGCCCTTGACTGCAGCTTCCAGCCCGGCCTGTGAAAACTCCTCCAGCCCGGACAGCCGGTTGGACAGCTCTTCCAGGTGCTCCCGGACCTCGGGGGTGAAGAACTTGCCGATCAGCTTGGGGTCGTACGCAAGGTCCGCATCTTCCAGCACGAAGAATGAGGCCATTGCGGCCATATCAACCATGGTTTTGGCCCGGGGCTTGAGCAGGGGGATGACTTTCTCCAGATAGTCCAGGTCTTCGGGAGGAAGACCCGCCCGGATCAGATAGCTGTTCAGCAGCGGGGCAAGTTCGCGCGACGGTGTCTCCTTGATGTGATGGCTGTTGACCCAGTTCAGCTTCTCCAGGTCGAACACCGCGGCGGATGAGTTGAGATTGTCCAGGTTGAATCCGGCCACCAGCTCTTCCCTGGTGAACAGCTCCTGATCACCCGAGGACCATCCCAGCCGGGCCAGGTAGTTGACCATGGCATCAGGCAGGTAGCCCATTTTTTCATACTCCATCACGGACAGTGCGCCGTGGCGTTTGGAGAGCTTCTTCTTGTCCGGCCCCAGGATCATGGGCACATGTCCAAAGGCCGGGACATCCCATCCAAGGGCCTGGTACAGGAGCTGCTGGCGCGGGGTGTTGTTGACGTGGTCGTCACCGCGCAGCACATGGGTCACCCCCATGTCGTGATCGTCGACCACAACGGCCAGGTTGTAGGTGGGGCTGCCGTCGGAGCGCCGCAGGATCATGTCGTCGAGCTCGCTGTTGTCGACCGCAATGGGTCCCTTGACCAGATCGGTGAACCCGGTGTGACCGGAAACCGGGGTCTTGAACCGGACCACCGTGTCCGGCCCCGGCCCCAGGCATTTCTCCCGGCAGGTCAGATCGTACTTGGGTTTGCGGCCCTCAGCCCGGGCCTTTGCCCGCATGGCCTAGACCGCGTCAGGGGTGCATCGGCAGCGGTAGGCCAGGTCCTTTTCCAGGAGCTGGTCCACCACTTGGTTGTGCCTGTCCCGGCGCCGGCTCTGGTAGACAGCGTCATCGTCCCAGTCCATCCCGAGCCAGTGCATGGCGTCCAGGATGGCCTGGATGGCCTCGGGTGTGCTGCGCATCACATCGGTGTCCTCGATGCGCAGCAGGAACCTGCCCTGATGGTGGCGGGCCAGGAGCCAGGAGAACAGGGCGGTGCGGGCACCGCCAATGTGCAGAAACCCCGTCGGGCTGGGGGCGAAACGGGTCACGATCTGGGTCATGAAAACTCCGAAGAAATGAGCTCAAAGCTCAAAGTAAGAAAACATGAAAGGGCTCAAAGCTGAAAGCTCAAAGCAAGAATACTCGGGAAAAAGCTCAAAGCTGAAAGCTGAAAGCTCAAAGCAAGAAAACTGAAAGAGGGCTCAAAGCTGAAAGCTCAAAGCTCAAAGCAAGAAAAATCCAAAAAAGGGCCCAAGCTCAAAGCAAGAAAAAAGCATCAAGTCAGACGATCAGAGAATGCTCAATGGGCAGTAACCTGTCACGGCTGAAAGTCTAAAGAAAAAACAAAAAATTCTAAGGTTTTGCTTTCAGCCTTCAGCTTTCAGCTTTGAGCTTTGAGCTTTCAGCTCACCTAAACCGACTCGACCGCTTTGACCTCGGGGACCTCTTTGAGCAGGGTGCGCTCGATGCCGTTCCTGAGCGTGATCTGGGACATGGGGCAGCCCTTGCAGGCCCCGACGAGCCTGACCTTGACCACGCCGGAATCAGTGACCTCCACAAGCTCCACATCGCCGCCGTCGGCCTGGAGCACCGGCCTGACCTTGGCCAGCACGGCTTCCACTTTGTCTCGCATGGTTCTCCTCCTCGCGTCTGTCCGTTTGGGAGGCGACTTGTAGCCGCAGGTACGGGAAAAGACAAGGCAGCTTCGAGCTTTCTCACTCTTCCCCGGCTTTCTCCAGTGCGGCCAGGACCTTCTCGGGGGGGCGCCGCTCCGGCACGTACTCGTGGGGGATGCGACCGGCGTTCCACTCTTTGGACACGTAGAGCCCGCAGAAGCAGCTGCCGTGCTCTCGGACATCCGGCTCGCGGTAGATGCAGGGACAGATCACGTCCTGGTCAAGCTCCCGGTCGCCCGAGGCCAGCCTGCAGGGGCAGGCCATGTACCCGTACCGCTGCTTGTTGACCAGAAGGCTCTCCAGGAGCTGCAGGGTCATGGCCTGGTCCTGGTTGAAGTAGTAGCCCTTGGGTTCCTGGAGCTTGCGCAGGGTTTCGTAAAGTTGCTGGGGGGTCATTGTCCAAGCAGCTCCTTGATTTCGTCTTTCCTGAAACCAACCACGACCTTGTCCCCGATGCGGATGGTGGGGAAGGACAGGCTGGGGTTGTGCCTCCTGACTTCGTCGATCATGGCCTTGCGCTCGTCGCCCTGGAGCTTGTCCACGTAGATGCATTCGTACTCGGTACCGCACTCGTCGAGATACTTGCGGGCGTTCTTGCAGTGCACGCAGGTGGACAGGGCATAGAGCGTGACATCGGATTCCGGCATAAAGGGCCTCCATGAGATTAGGGCGTTTCGGCCGATCACATACTGTGGTGACTTGGCGGCTGTTGTCAACGCTGCCGGCTTGGTTTAGGGGTGTTTTGCACCCAGGCCTGGGTAGAGGAAAAGCAGGAATTTCAATGTCTCGCAAGGATTTTTTGGTTTTCGGGTCCCCGCTGATCGGGCGGGAGGAGATCGACGAGGTCGTGGCCTGTCTGGAGTCCGGCTGGATCGGGACCGGGCCGAGAGTGGCCCGGCTGGAGGCGGACTTTGCCGCGTACAAGGGTGTGCCCCACGCCGCAGCAGTGAACTCGTGCACGGCTGCACTCCACCTGAGCATGCTGGCGGCCGGGCTGGGTCCGGGAGACGAGGTGGTCACCACGCCCCTGACCTTTTGCGCAACAGTCAATGCCGTCTGCCACACGGGCGCCACCCCGGTCCTGGCAGACGTAGACCCGGCAACCATGAACATCGATCCGGACAGGATCGAGGAAGCGATCACCGAGCGTACCAGGGCGGTCGTGGTGGTGCACTTCGCGGGGAGGCCCTGCGACATGGGGCCTGTGCTCGACCTGGCTGCAAAGCACGGCCTCAAGGTCATCGAGGACTGCGCCCACGCCATCGAGACCGAGTATCACGGGCGCAAGGCCGGGACCATGGGTAATTACGGCTGCTTTTCCTTTTACGTGACCAAGAACATGATCACGGGCGAGGGCGGCATGGTTCTGGCCCGCCGGGAGGAGGACATCTCCCCCATCAAGGTCCTGGCGTTGCACGGCATGAGCAAGGATGCCTGGAAGCGCTTCAGCGATTTCGGATACAGGCACTACTATCAGGTCAGCTGCGGCTACAAGTACAACATGATGGACATGCAGGCCGCGCTGGGCATCCATCAGCTCAAGCGGGTTGAGCGGTCCTGGGAACGGCGACGGCAGATCTGGGAACGCTACATGGAGGCCTTTGCCGACCTGGCCCTGACCCTGCCGGCACCGGAGGAGGCCGGCACCCGTCACGCCCGCCACCTGTTCACCGTACTGGTGGACGAGGAAGCTGCCGGCATCAGCCGGGACGGATTCCTGGACGCCATGCTCGAGGCCAGGATCGGTGTGGGAGTGCACTACCTGAGCCTGCCCGAGCATCCTTTTTACCAGGACCGTTTCGGCTGGCGCCCGGAGGGCTGGCCCGAAGCCATGCGCATCGGCCGCCAGACCGTGAGCCTCCCCTTGTCCGCCAAGCTCGCGGACAGGGACGTGGAGGATGTGATCGAGGCAGTCAGGACAGTGGTCCGGGCAGGCCGTTGAAAAATCCCCGCTGGCCTGCCCTCCGTAGCCTTGTGCGAAGGCGGGACTGCGTTGCTTACCAGGGAGGTCGGGTTTGTGGGGAGGGGCAGGGGCCGCAATCTTCATGCTCTTCTTTGGTGCTTTGCGAGCTGGCCTCAAATCTACCCCCCCAGTGAAGGGGCGGTTTCTTACCCCTTTTTCAGCTCCTCGATCATCTCCTCGACCTCCTCGAAGCCGTTGTCGTACCACTTCTTCTCGTCGGGCTCGATCTCCTGCAGCAGGCGCAGAAACTCACCGGCGTGCTCGCGCTCCTCGTTGGCGATGTCCACGAGCACGGTCTTGGCCAGCTTGTTGTCCGTGGACTCGGCCAACTGCATGTAAAGCTGGATGGCCTCGAACTCTGCGGCCATGCTGTAACGGATGGCCCGGACAAGCTCGCTGTTGCTGAGCGTCCGGTCGGCCTTCATTCCCGCGAATGGATGTGCGAATTCAGGCATGGGGTGTACTCCTTGTGTGGTGTGTGAAAAATGACCAACCCTTTATTGTGTAGGAAGAATCCGGCAGGAAGTCCACTCCGTCTGGAAAGTACGTCTGCTCGCATGATTGGCGGATGTGGGAAAAACTAAAAGACATGGCCAGCGCACTCGTTGGAGGCTGTGGGTGTTCATGCCAGCCGAAATCCTTAACACCCACGGCCTCTTTTCGAAACCGGCAACCCTTGAAAAAGTGGTTCTTCGACGTTTCGTATGGAAATGCCAAGGAATTTTTCGCAACGAGTAGTTCCTACCTGGGAGGGGCGGCTGGCAGCCGCCCTGCCGTTGGTCGAAACC
>CAZQOG010000051.1:0-18521 GCA_964594925.1 uncultured Desulfohalobiaceae bacterium | reverse complement strand
ACCTGGGGGGAGGTGCTCAAGGCCAATCTCTACCACTTCGACCCGGGTGGGAAGGAGTCGGAAGTACGGGCTGACTTTCAGGGAAAACCACACACCATCGACCTCGATCCCAAGCTGACTGTTCTCGAGAACATGGAGCGGTTCTTCAAGCTTTCCCGAAAGGGCCGCCGCGGCCTGGAACATGTTGCACGACGCCGTCTTGCCCTCGAAGGGGAGCTGCGCAGATTGGAATCCGGAGTCAGTGTGGTTGCATCCCCTGCTGTGGTTCCCGGTTCGCCAAAGGGACCTTCCGGGCAGGTCCCGGCCAGGTGGCGCAACCTTGCCGTGCACCGGTACCGGTCCAGCGACGGGTTCACCATTGTCAGGGGCAAGAATCAGACTGCCAACCACAAGCTGCTCACACAGGCCGCCCGGCCGTTCGACCTCTGGTTCCACGCCCGGGGCGGTCCCGGATCCCATGTGGTCTTGAAACGCGACCACGATGGGCAGGATGTCCCGGAAGCTTCGTTGCGGGAAGCGGCCGTGCTGGCAGGCCTGGCCAGCCATCAGGCAGGTTCCGGCCGGGCAGAGGTGGTCAGTGCTCTGGTCAAAGACGTGCGCACGGTCAAGGGGGCCGGACTTGGCCAAGTGAGGGTCGAACAGGAGTGGCGGTCGTTTTCCGTCCGCCTGGACCAGGAAGTGGAGACCCGGCTGCGAGTGACCTGAACCGATCCTATATTGCCGGTCAGCCTCGATCGGCATGAAATTTTGTCCGGAAAATGGACGAAGCCGTAAAAAGGACTTACCTCTGCCCTGTCAGTTTGAAATCAGAGCGAACGAAGCGAACGAAGTTTGCAAAATCAGCATGCAGGAGGAGAAAGACACGACAGATGGCCAGCAACATCGCCAATGAACGAAAGCTCGAGTTCCACAACGCGGATCTGGCCCGGGACTTGTTCGGGCCGCAGCAAAAGAACCTTTCCCGATTAAAGAGCGCAACAGGGGTCGATATCAGCAGCCGGGGAACCTCCGTGCTGCTTCGCTCCGACGACCAATCCAGCATGGACATGGCCTCGGACCTCCTGGCCCAGCTTTACGGGTTGCTCCAGTCCGGCCACACCCTGCATCCGCAGGACTTTGAGCACGCCCTGAAGGCATTGCGCGCCGACCCCGGGGCTGACCTGCGCAGCCTGTTCTGCGACACGGTCTTTGCTGTGTCGCCCAAGAAGACCGTGAGCCCCAAGAGCATCAACCAGCGCGACTACCTGAAGGCCATGCGCACCTCTGACCTGGTCTTCGGGATCGGCCCGGCCGGAACCGGCAAGACCTATCTGGCCGTGGCCATGGCCGTGTCCCTGCTGCTGCAGCGCAAGGTCAAGCGCCTGGTGCTGACCCGCCCGGCCGTGGAGGCGGGCGAGCGTCTTGGCTTTCTCCCCGGCGATCTCATGGAGAAGGTCAATCCCTATCTGCGCCCCCTGTACGACGCCCTGCACGACATGCTGGGATTTCAGAGGGTGCAGGAGATGCTGGAGACGGGGGTCATCGAGGTTGCGCCCCTGGCCTTTATGCGGGGAAGGACGCTCAACGACGCCTTCATCATCCTGGACGAGGCCCAGAACACCTCCCCCGAGCAGATGAAGATGTTCCTGACCCGCATGGGGTTCGGCTCCAGCATGGTCGTTACCGGAGACGTGACCCAGATCGATCTTCCAGGGCACGTGGCCTCGGGACTGGTCCAATCGGCCGAGGTGCTTTCGGAGGTCGAAGGGGTGGGGATGGTCCGGTTCAATGACGCGGACGTGATACGCCACCCCCTGGTCGGACGGATCGTCCAGGCCTACGGCAGGCTGGATGCCGAGAAGGCGGAAAAGGCCGCCGAACAAAAGGGCGGAAAATGACTGTCCAGGTCGAGCCCGCCATGGTCCCCAGGCTCGGGTTTTCAACCAGGGAGATCCACGGGCTGGTTGCAGGCCTGCTGCACCTCCTGGCCGGACCCGAGGCCTCCCTGGACCTGAAGATTACCGGCGACAGGGACATCCAGGAGCTGAACCAGCACTTTCTCGGGCTGACAGGCCCAACCAATGTGCTCAGCTTCCCCTCCGACGAAGAGGGCGCGCATCTCGGCTCGGTGGTTGTGTCCGCAGATGCGCTCTTGCGGGAGTGCCTTTTGTACGCACAGCCCGTCACGGACCATCTGGTCAGGCTTTTGGCCCACGCAGTGCTCCATCTTAAGGGGTTGGACCACGGGGAGGCCATGGAGGCCCTGACCGAGGAGGCGGTCGCTTCCGCGGCGGATCTGGTCGGGTCGGCGGTCTGAGCGGACGGGGCTGGTTCCTGCTCGACCGGGCAAGGGCGAAGCGGCTTCCCTTCACCGGGTCGGCTCTCTTGTTCCGGGCGTGTCGACTGGCAGCAGCGCTTCCACGCTGCCCGGGTAAAAAACTTTACATTGCCCGGTGGATGTAGCTAAATAACCCTTTTTTTCAGCGGGCAACCAGAGGGAGTACAGAGGGTGTGCACGTGCATCCCCGGTATGCCCCCGGCTTGACACGGCAGTGCCCCCGGCAGGAGCCGGAGCAGTGGAGGAAGACTGAATGGCGCGACATTTTCTGAACATACTGGACATCCCAAAGAAGGATGCCTGGAACCTTCTGGATCGGGCCAAAATCCTGAAGCAGGAGCGCATGACCCTGGACATCCTGACCGGGAAGACCGTGGTGCTCCTATTCGAGAAGTCCTCCACCAGGACCAGGGTTTCCTTTGAGGTGGCCATCCGGGAGCTCGGCGGTCAGAGCCTGCTCATGACCCCGGGAGAGTCCCAGCTCGGCCGCAGCGAACCCCTCCGGGACACGGCCCGGGTTCTGTCACGGTATGTGCACGCAGTGGTCGTGAGAACATTCGGGCAGGACAAGCTGGAGGAGTTGGCCCGCTTTGCCGACATTCCAGTGCTCAATGCCTTGTCCGACTCCTACCATCCCTGCCAGGTGCTGAGCGATGTCATGACCATGCATGAAAGGACCCCGGAGCTGGACAAGCTCAAGGTGGCCTGGGTGGGTGACGGCAACAACATGGCCCACTCCTGGATCAACGCCGCGGTCCACTTCCCCTTTTTCCTCCATCTGGCAATCCCCGAAGGCTTCGACCCCGACCCGAGGATCCTCGAGAACGCCAGGAGCAAGGGGGCGAAGGTCGAGGTGACCCGGGACCCGCGCCGGGCCGTCGAGGGTTGCGACTATGTGAACACCGATGTCTGGGCCTCCATGGGCCAGGAAGGGGAGCAGCAGGCGCGCATGGAAACCTTTGCCCCCTTTCAGGTCAACGAGGAGCTGCTCGCCCAGGCCGGGTCAAAGGCCAGGGTCATGCACTGCCTGCCCGCCCACCGTGGCGAGGAGATCACCGAGGATGTCATCGAGGGACCGTCCTCCATCGTCTGGGATCAGGCCGAGAACAGGCTGCACATGCAAAAGGCCATACTGGTCTGGATCTTTACAGATGCCTCAACAGAACAAGAACGAGAACACCTCATTTGAATGATACGGAGAGGACATGTCGTCAATACGCAAGGTGGTGCTGGCTTACTCGGGCGGGCTGGACACCTCGGTCATTCTCAAGTGGATCAAGAACACCTATGCCTGCGAGGTCATCACCCTGACCGCCGACCTGGGCCAGGAGGAGGAGCTCGAGGGCATCGAGGACAAGGCTCTGGCCACCGGGGCGAGCAAGGCCTTCATCGACGATCTGCAGGAAGAGTTTGCCCGGGAGTTCATCTTTCCGGCATTCAGGGCCGGCGCCCTGTACGAGGGCCGCTACCTGCTGGGTACCGCCCTGGCCCGGCCGTTGATCGCCAGGCGTCTGGTCGAGATCGCCAGGCAGGAGGGGGCCCAGGCCGTGGCCCACGGGGCCACGGGCAAGGGCAACGACCAGGTCCGGTTCGAGCTGGCCGCCCTGGCCCTGGCGCCGGAGCTCAAAACCATTGCCCCGTGGCGTGAGTGGGATATGGGGTCCCGGACAGACCTGATCGGGTATGCCAGGGAGAACGGCATCCCCGTCCCGGTGACCAGCGAGAAACCTTACAGCTGCGACCGCAACCTGCTGCACCTGAGCTTCGAGGGTGGGGAGCTCGAAGACCCCTGGCAGGAGCCGGGGCAGGGGAGCCATCTGCTCTGCGTCCCCCCCGAGGAGGCCCCGGACAGGCCCGAGATGGTCAGCATCGATTTCGAATCCGGGGACCCTGTGGCAGTGAACGGGAAACAGCTCGCCCCGGCCGCGCTTCTCAAGGAGCTGAACCGGCTGGGCGGCATGCACGGCATAGGCCGCGTGGACATGGTGGAGAACCGGTTCGTGGGCATGAAGTCCAGGGGGGTTTACGAGACCCCGGGAGGGACGCTGCTGCACATCGCCCACAGGGACCTGGAGGGGCTGTGCCTGGACCGCGAGACCATGCACCTCAGGGATTCACTGGTGCCCAAGTACGCATCCATGGTCTACAACGGGTTCTGGTACTCGCCGGAACGCAGGGCGCTGCAGGCCCTTGTGGATGCCTCACAGGAAATGGTGACCGGCACGGTACGCCTCAAGCTGTACAAAGGCGGTGCCTACCCTGTAGCCCGCAGGTCTCCGGTCTCACTGTACGATCCCGACCTGGCGACCTTCGAGTCTGACCAGGTCTATGACCAGGCCGATGCTGCAGGTTTTATCCGGCTCCAGGGGCTCAGGCTGCTGGCGGATTCCGCCAGGAAAGGGTAGCCTGAGTCCGTCGCAGTGCTGCTCAGAGGGTATCAAGTGGTGCACCATGGTTGAAGACAAGTTGTGGGGCGGCAGGTTCAGTGGGGCAACCGGTGAGAGTGTCGAGGAATACTCCGCCTCGGTTGACTTCGATCGCCTGCTCTACGCGCAGGACATCCAGGGCTCCAAGGCCCATGTCTCCATGCTGGTCACGCAGGGCGTGTTGGGCGTCGATGAAGGCCGGACACTGCTTGAGGGCCTCGATCAGGTTCTTGAGGAGATAGAGTCGGGCGGTTTTCCCTGGCGGCGCAGCCTGGAAGACGTGCACATGAACATCGAGAACCGGTTGATCGAGATCGTCGGGCCTGTGGGAAAGAAGCTGCACACGGGCCGCAGCCGCAACGACCAGGTGGCCCTCGATTTCCGGCTTTACGTGTCCGACAGGCTCTCGAACTGGCACGGTGCCTTGCTGGGACTCGTGCGCAGCCTGGCCGACCAGGCAACCCGCCACACCCGGGCCATCCTGCCCGGGTGCACCCATCTCCAGCCGGCCCAGCCGGTCAGCCTGGCCCACCACCTGCTGGCCTATGCGGAGATGTTCAAGCGAGATGTCGCACGGATCGGGGACTGCCAGAAGCGGGTGCGGGTTTCTCCGCTTGGCGCGGCGGCCCTGGCCGGGACCACCTACCCGGTGGACCCCGAGGCGGTGGCGGAGTACGTCGGGTTTGGCGCGACCTTCCAGAACAGCATGGACGCGGTCTCGGACCGGGACTTCGTCCTGGAATCGCTGTTCATTGCAGCCACGGTCATGACCCATCTGAGCCGGCTGTGCGAGGAGATCGTGCTCTGGTCCAACCCAGGGTTCGGGTATGTGCTTCTTCCGGATGCCTTTGCCACCGGGTCCTCGATCATGCCGCAGAAGAAAAACCCGGATGTGGCGGAGATCATGCGGGGCAAGACGGGCAGGGTCTACGGGGACCTGATGGCCGTGCTGACCATTTTAAAGGGGCTCCCCCTGGCCTACAACCGCGATCTGCAGGAGGACAAGGAGCCCTTCATGGATGCGGACCGGACCGTGTCCTCCTCGGTGCGGATCATGGGCGAGATGATGGCGGCCCTGTCCTTTGATCAGCAACGCATGGCCGCGTCCCTCAGGGCCGGCTACTGCAATGCCACCGAGCTTGCCGATTACCTTGCGGAAAAGGGGGTCCCCTTCCGCGAAGCCCACCACATCACGGGACGGGTCGTGTCCCATGCCGAATCCCGTGGTCTCGGGCTGGAGGACATCCCGCTGCAGGAGCTGCAAACGTTTTCTCCGCTGATCGACGAGGACGTCTTTTCCGTCCTGGACTATGAGGCCTGCGTGTCCCGGCGCAAGGCGCACGGCGGCACGGGGTTCGAGCAGGTGCAGCGGCAGCTGCAGGAGCTTTGGGTCTGGCTGGAAGAACAGGAGGCACAGGCGGGGAAAAAAAGTGGCGGAAGCGTATAGGAGTCGAACCTACCGGCGACCTCTCGGCCGCCCACTGGATTTGAAGTCCAGGCGCCACACCGGTGACGAAACGCTTCCGCAGACCGGAATCTTTATCAGCAGCAGGAGCAATGATCAAGCCGGGCCCTGATTGCCGCGGGCACAGGGCAGGGCAGCCACTGTGGACAGGTCGTGCTCCTTGGTGCTACTTAATTTTGATTTTCCCTTGAATCATTTGCGTTTATTACATCTGATCATGACCGGAGGCGTGCACCTTGAACAGTTTTTATAAAAATCTTTTCCTCTGGGCGTCCATATCGCTGATCATGGTCGTCCTGTTCAATCTCTTCAACCAGCCGCAGGCCACCAGGACCACGCTGACCTACAGCGAGTTCCTGACCAGGGTGGAGCAGGGGCAGGTTTCCTCGGTGACCATCAGTGGACAGGAGATCGTGGGTCAGCTCGGCGACGAGAGCCGCTTTGTGACCTACACCCCGGAAGATCCCGGGCTCGTGGAAAAACTGGTTGCGAACGACGTCCAGGTCGAGGCCGAGCCGGAGGCTGACGCTCCGTGGTATGTCACGGTTTTCGTGTCCTGGTTTCCCATGATCCTGCTCATAGGTGTGTGGATCTTCTTCATGCGCCAGATGCAGGGCGGGGGGGGCAAGGCCCTGTCCTTCGGGCGCTCCAAGGCCAAGCTCATCACGCAGGAGCACACCAAGGTCACCTTCGAGGACGTGGCGGGGGTGGATGAGGCCAAGGAGGAGCTGACCGAGGTGGTCGACTTCCTGAGCGACCCCAAGAAGTTCACCCGCCTGGGCGGCAGGATCCCCAAGGGGGTGCTCCTGGTAGGTTCCCCGGGGACGGGGAAAACACTCCTGGCCAGGGCGGTGGCCGGGGAGGCAGGGGTGCCTTTCTTCTCCATTTCAGGCTCTGATTTCGTGGAGATGTTCGTTGGTGTCGGGGCTGCCCGGGTGCGCGACCTGTTTGTGCAGGGCAAGAAGAACGCGCCCTGCCTGATCTTCATCGACGAGATCGATGCCGTAGGGAGGCAACGCGGAGCCGGGCTCGGCGGTGGCCACGACGAGCGGGAACAGACCCTGAACCAGCTCCTGGTGGAGATGGACGGCTTCGAGTCAAACGAAGGGGTCATTCTCATCGCTGCCACCAACCGCCCCGACGTCCTGGACCCGGCCCTGCTGCGGCCAGGCCGCTTCGACCGCCAGGTGGTGGTCCCCAGCCCGGATGTCCGTGGACGCAAGAGGATCCTCGAGGTCCACACCCGCAGGACCCCCCTTGCCCAGGACGTCGACCTGCAGGTGGTGGCCCAGGGCACCCCGGGCTTCTCGGGCGCGGACCTCGAGAACCTGGTCAATGAGGCGGCCCTGCAGGCGGCCAAGCTTGGCCAGGATCAGCTCAAGATGACTGATTTCGAGGAAGCAAAGGACAAGGTCCTCATGGGCCGCGAACGGCGCAGCCTGATCCTCAGCGAGGAGGAGAAGAAGACCACGGCCTACCACGAAGCCGGGCACGCCCTGGTTGCGCGGCTTCTTCCGGACACCGACCCGGTGCACAAGGTGAGCATCATCCCCCGGGGCAGGGCCTTGGGAGTCACCCAGCAGCTTCCGGTGGACGACCGGCACAACTACTCCAAGCGTTTCCTGGAAAACACCCTGGCCGTTCTCCTCGGAGGGCGGGTGGCTGAAGAGCTGGTGCTGGACCAGGTCACCACCGGAGCCGGCAATGACCTGGAAAAGGCTTCCACCCTGGCCCGGAAAATGGTTTGTGAGTGGGGCATGAGTGAAACCCTCGGTCCGCTGGCCTTGAAGGAGAATGCCGACGAGGTCTTCATCGGGCGCGAACTGGCCCACCACAAGTCCTTCAGCGAGGAAACCTCGCGGCTGATCGATTCCGAGGTCAAGCGGATCATTATCGAGGCCTACGACAAGGGCAAACAGCTGCTTCGGGAAAACCAGGACACCCTGCACGCCATGGCCCAGGCCCTGCTCGATCGGGAAACCCTTTCCAGCGACGATCTCACCAAGCTGATGAACGGCGAGGAGCTGCCCCCGCCAGAAGTCCCCACAGGCCCCCGGTCCACCGGGCAGCCGGCTCAGGGCCGCTCACGCGAAGCACAGGCATCCGCGGAGGAAGAGTCCCGGGGCGAGGAAAAACCCGCCAAAGAAGGCGACGAGTTCACCCTGGAAGAGAATACGTAACGACGCGGACGGGATGTGAATCAGGACGCTACATGGACAGTTTCAGGGGGCGGGGTGCTTGGGCCCGCCCCTTTTTTCATTGTCGGGATTTGCAATGTCACTCCCGACTCCTTCTATGACGGCGGCCGCTACAGCGAGACCGGCGAGGCTGTTGCGCACGGGCTGCACATGCAGTCCCAGGGAGCGGACATCATCGACGTGGGCGGCGAGTCCACCAGGCCGTTCGCCACGCCCGTGGACCAGGAAGAGGAGTCGGGGAGGGTCCTTCCGGTGGTGCGGGGGCTCCTTGCCGCCCGGGAGGACCTGGTCATTTCCGTGGACACCTACCGCGCCGAGACCGCCTGTCAGTGCCTGCAGGCCGGGGCCCGCATCGTCAACGACATCTCAGCCTGCCGGTACGATCCGGGTCTGGTGGATGTCCTTGCCCAGTACCGCCCGGGGTATGTGCTCATGCACAGCCTGGACCGGCCCCAGCACATGCAGCGTGACCCGCGTTACAAGGACGTGGTCAGCGAAGTCCTGAGCTTCTTTGACCGTCACCTGGCGGCTCTGACCCGGGCCGGGTTGCCTGAGGAGAACATCGTCCTCGACCCCGGAATCGGGTTTGGGAAGAATCTGGAGCACAACCTCAGCCTGCTGGCGGGGATCCAGGCTTTCAAATCCCTGGGGCGCCCGCTGTACGTAGGATTGTCCAACAAATCCCTTTGGGATAAGCTCCTTGGCCTGGCAGCGCATGAACGGGTCACGGCCACGCAGGTGGCAACGGCTCTCATGGCCGAGCGCGGCGTCTGCATCCACAGGGTGCACGAGGTCGCGCTGACGCGCCAGACCCTTGCGATCACCAGGGCGTTGCACCAGCGGGCTGCCCCCGCAAAGGAGGCTGGGACGGAGTGATCCATGTTTGAGCTGTCAGGGTTCTCCCTGCCGCAGATATCCTGGCTGGACCTGCTCGATCTGACGATCGTGTCCTTTGTGTTCTATCGCCTGATCCTGCTCATCAGGGGGACCAGGGCGGTCTCCGTGGTCTACGGCCTGCTGGTGCTGCTGATCATCTACTTTGTTGCCGGCCAGTTCGGCCTGTACACCCTGCACTGGCTCCTGGCGCACTTCCTGGGTTCGATCTTCCTGGTCGTGATCATCCTGTTCCAGCGGGACATACGCAAGGCCCTGGCCGAGATGGGGGCGGGAAGGTTGTGGCGCTTTGGCAAACCCCAGGACGAAAATCTCGACGAGCTCGTCCTGGCCCTGATGGACATGGCCCGGCGCAGGATCGGCGCGCTGGTCGTCCTGGAGATGAAGGTCCCCCTGCGCGACATGGTGGAAGGGGGGGTGCTTCTCGATGCCCTGCTTACCCGGGACCTGCTGATGACCATCTTCCGGCCGGAGACCCCCCTTCACGACGGGGCCGTGCTTCTCAGGGGAGGCCGGATAGCAGCCGCGGGCTGCATCCTGCCTCTGGCCGTGGGTCTCAAGCACAGGGCCAACCTCGGGACCCGGCACCGGGCGGCCATAGGCATCACCGAGGAGACCGATGCCGTGGCAGTGGTTGTCTCTGAGGAGCGGGGAACGGTTTCCGTAGCCATCAAAGGCAGGTTGACCTCGAGCCTGGACGAGGTCAGGTTGAAGCGGGTCCTCTCCCGGGTGGTGCAGAAACGGTCATGAAAGAGAACTGGAAATACCGCATCCTGGCCATTGTGCTGGCAATTCTGACCTGGCACCTGGTGTCCGGCCGGGAGGTCGTGGACAGCTGGATCGAGGTCCCGCTGGAGATGGCCAACCTGCCCAAGGAGACCATTATCCGTGAGGGCATGGTCAACCGGATCGAGGTCAGGATCAGGGGGCCGCGTGGCCTGGTCAGGGGAATCAGTGACAAGGGCCCGGTCTATACCCTGAACCTCCGGGATCTGGAGGTCGGCGTCAACTCCATAGTCTTTGATCCGGACGACCTCGGTCTGGCCAATGCCCTGGAGGTGGTGGACATCAATCCCGACCGGCTCGAGCTGAAGGTGGACACGATCACCCGCAGACAGCTGCCCGTGGAGGTGGCCTGGGAGGGGAATCTGGACCCGGACTATCAGCTCGTCGAATCCTCGACCGAGCCGTCACTGGTGGAGCTCAAAGGGCCCTCGACCGTGCTGACCGGGCAGGAAAAATTAATGACCAGGCCCATCGAGATCACGACGGCCAGGCCCCAGACCGTGCGGGAAGAGGTCGGCCTGGCCCTCCCTCCGGAAACCGAGGCGTCCCCGGCCACGGTCAATGCTGTTCTCACCTTCGCCCCCAGGCTCGAGTCGATCTGGGTCAAGAAGCCGGTTTCCCTTTCCAAGGGGCGGGAGCAGCTCAAGGTCACCCCCAGAGAGGTCAGGTTGCTCGTCAACATCCCCGTTTCCCTGTTGCGCCAGGACGACTGGCGGGACACGATCGAGGTTTCGATTTCCCCCCCATCCGGGTTGGCCCCGGGGGAGCACAAGCTGCCCCTTTCGGTCACGCTGCCCAGGTTCGGGGTCCTCCTGGACTCAAAACCGCAGCAGGTGACAGTGACCATCCCGGATTCGTCCAATGGTACCGAGTCCGGCCAGAAGGAGTGAGACGGATGTCCAAACGCTTGTTCGGGACCGACGGCTTGAGAGGCCAGGTCAATATTTTTCCCATGCAGCCGGAAATCGTTCTCAGGCTCGGGCTTGCCGCCGGCCGGTTCTTCCGCAACAGGGAGCAGCGCCACCGGGTGGTCATCGGCAAGGACACCCGCCTGTCAGGGTATGTCTTTGAGACAGCCCTGACCTCGGGCTTCTGCGCCTCGGGCATGGACGTCTACCTGGTCGGTCCCATGCCCACGCCGGCCATCTCCTTTTTGACCAAGAACATGCGGGCCGACCTTGGTGTGGTCATCTCCGCCTCGCACAACCCCTTCATGGACAACGGCATCAAATTTTTCGACAAGGACGGGTTCAAGCTGGCCGATGCCACCGAGGACTCCATATCTCAGATGGTGCTTTCCGAGGAAACGGTCTGGGACGCCCCCGAACCTGAGGACATCGGCCGCGCCTTCAAGATCCAGGACAGCCCCGGCCGCTATATCGTGTCCCTGAAGAACAGCTTCCACTCCGACCTGACCCTGGATGGGGTGAAGGTGGTCCTGGACTGCGCCCACGGCGCAACCTACCGGGTGGCCCCCCTGGTCTTCGAGGAGCTGGGGGCGCAGGTCGTGAAGCTGGGTGTGGAGCCTGACGGGCTGAACATCAACCACCAGTGCGGCTCGCTCCATCCGGAGCTGGTCGCTGCCAAGGTCCTGGAAACCGGGGCGGACATCGGCCTGGCCCTGGACGGGGATGGTGACCGCCTCATCGTGGTGGATGAAACCGGGCGCATCCTCGACGGGGATCAGATCATGGCCCTGTGCGCCAGGGATCTCATGGAGCACGGGCGGTTGCCCGGAAATCTCCTGGTGGCCACGGTCATGAGCAACATGGCCCTGGAGGTGTTCATGCGCTCCAACGGCGGCAGAATGCTGCGCACGCCCGTGGGCGACAGGTACGTGGTGGAGGCCATGCGCAGGCATGGCGCGGTCTTCGGGGGGGAGCAGTCGGGTCACCTGGTCTTTCTCGAGCACAGCACCACCGGCGATGGGTGCTTGGCCGCCCTGCAGATTTTACGTATCATGCTCCAGAAGAACAGGCCTCTTTCGGAGCTGGCCGGCCTGCTGGAGCCCTTTCCCCAGAAGCTGGTCAACGTGCGGATCGGTCGCAAGATCCCCTTTGAGGAGGTCCCCGGGCTGAGCCGCAAGGTCGCCGAGATGGAAGGGCTCCTCGGCTCGAGCGGACGGGTTCTGCTCCGCTACTCGGGCACAGAGGCCGTTGTCCGGGTCATGGTGGAAGGGGAGGACCCGAAGCTGGTCCAAGACATTACCGACGTGCTCTCGGAGACCGTGGAGCAAGAGCTCAGGACTCCTCTGTAGCCTGCAGCTCACGCGCTTCCCTGGGGCTGGGGCAGGTGCCCGGGACAGGGCCGCCGATCTGTCGTACAAACAGGAAAACCGAACCGCGAGGAGTGACTCCATGCTCATCAGAAAGGTCGTCATACCCGTTGCCGGATGGGGAACGCGTTCTTTGCCTGCCACCAAGAACATCCCCAAGGAGATGCTCCCGGTCTTCAGAAAGCCGACCGTGCAGTACGTTGTGGAGGAGGCCATGCTTTCCGGCCTCACCGATGTGGTTTTCGTGAACAACCAGAACAAGACCATTATCGAGGACCATTTCGACTACAACCTGGCCCTTGAGTCGGTGCTGGAACGGACCGGGAAGATGCAGATGCTCGAGGAAGTCAGGAAGGTCGCGGAAATGGTGAACATCATCTCCGTGAGGCAGAAGCGGCAGCTCGGACTGGGGCACGCGGTGCTCTGCGCCAGGGAGGTGGTCAAGGACGAGCCCTTTGCGGTCATGGTCGGAGACGATCTCATGTTCAACCCCGAGCCAGGGATCAAGCAGCTCATGGAGGTGGCCAAGTCGGAGAGCATGGCCGTCATCGGCGTTGTTGCAGTCCCGGCGGAAAAGGTCAGCAGCTACGGGATCATCCGTGCCGAGGAGTTTGCCCCGCAGATGTACCGCGTGCGTGAGCTCCAGGAGAAGCCGAGCCAGTCCGATGCAGCCTCGCGTCTGGCCATTGTCGGCCGCTATGTCCTGACCCCGGAGATATTCAGCCACCTGGAAAGCCTCACCCCCGGGCAGGGCGGGGAGATCCAGCTGACCGACGCCCTGGGGATCATGGCCAGGGAGAACAGGCTCCTGGCTGTCAAGCTGCGTGGAATGCGTTTCGACATTGGCGACTGGGTCGACTATCTGACGGCGAACATATATTTCGGCCTGCAGGACGAAGAGTTGCGTGACGACCTGGTCAAGAGCCTCAGGGAGCTGATGCCGTGCTGAGACCCTTTCGGGTCTGTGCCCTGCTGGTTCTGATTCTGCAGTGCACCCCTGAAAACGGATTGGCCTTCTTTCCTTCGGTCGAGGACGTCGAGGCCAGGCTCAGGAAGGCCGTGGGCCAGGTCCAGTCCCTGCAGGCGGTGTTCACCTTTCCTGACGAAGACCCCTCTGTGGAGCTCAGGGTCTGGCAGAGCTCTGACATGTGGCGGCAGGAATGGGTCGTCGAAGAAGAGGGAGCAGCTCTTTTGAGGGCTGCCGCCATTGGACAGAATCAGAGGCTGCTTGCGTCGTTCCCCAGGGGGGCGGGGTTCACGGTCCCCCCGTTCTGGTTCTGGAAGCAGCCGGACCCGTATATCTGGTGGTCCCGGCTGGGCATCGAACCGGGAGTGATGAGCTACCAGTTTCTGGAGGGCCGGCCCTGTCTGGTCCTGGGGGCGGTTTACGGTCAGGTGGACACTCCCCAGATGTGGATCGACAAGGAGCTTTTCGTCCCCCTGCGGGTGCGCTCCAGGCAGGGCTATCAGCTGGACTGGCTGGAGTACCGTGCCGTTGCCAACCACGATCTGCCGCACAGGACACGGATGGCCGCCCGTCAGGGAAACGCAACCTCGGCCGCTATCGAGTGGAAGGGTGTGAACACCTCCCACCCAGGAAACCTCTATGATGTGGATACGTTCAACCGCCGTTTCTCCGGTGTACAGGACGAAGACCAACTCCCCCCGCTGTTTTTCCTTCTCAAAGAAACGCTCCCAAAAGCTCGTCCCTGACAAGCGTTTCCATGGCTGAGTTCTGGAACGCGGCTCTTCTCGGGGCCCCCTACTCCACGTTGACCTACGCTGTACCGGAGTATCTGCCGCAGCACGCCTGGCGGACAGGTCAGCGGGTGGTGGTCCCGCTGGGAAGAGGCCTCAGGTGCGCCGTGCTTGTCCAGCCGGCTGTTGCCCGGCCTGAGGGGATGGAGGTCAAGCCGCTGCTGTGGCCCCTGGAGAGGGAACCACTGCTCACGAACCTTTCCCTCGACCTGGTGCTCGAGCTGGCCAAGCGGAACCTGGTCCAGCCGGGCGAGATCCTGGGCTCGACCCTCCCTTTGAACCTGAAGGCATGGAACAAAGCCCTGCTGGTGACACGGGAAGATCCCCGGAGGAAAATGTCCATCTCCGGGCTTATGGATCTTGAAGCTTCGGAGCTGCACCATCTCGGGGAGCTCTGGATGCAGGGAGCGGTCACGGTGGTCGTGCGCAGGGCAGATGCCGAGGACCCCGTCTGGGAGGTGACTGTGGATCCGCCCTGGCCTGTCCGGCCCGGGGCGGTCCGTCAGCACGGGATCCTGGACACGCTCTGGGAGGACGGGCCCATGCGCAGCAGAGACCTCCGGTCAAAGCTCGGCCCTTGGGCGGGATCTGCTCTCAAGGGCTTGCTGCGTTCGGGGCTCGTTCAAAAGCAGCAGCCCTGCCCCCAACCGGCGGGGACGGAATCCGCACCGTGCCCACCGGAACCGTTCCTGACGCCGAGCCGGGAGCAACAAAGGGCCATCACCCTTCTTGAGTCGGCGCTTGCAACGGACGCGGCAGGTGCCCAGCTGCTGTTCGGGGTCACCGGCAGCGGCAAGAGCCTGGTCTACTTCCGATTGGCCCGGGCCTGTCTGGAGCAGGGCAGGGACGTGATCCTGCTCGCCCCTGAAGTGGCTCTGGCCCGGCAGCTCTGGTGTGCGGCCAGGACCTTTCTGCCGGAGCAAGACCCCGTTCTGTACCACGGTTACCTCGACCCGGCGGCCAGAGGGAAAATTTTTCAAAGGGTTTCCAGCGCACAAAGCCCTTCCATGGTGGTCGGGACGCGGTCGGCACTGTTCCTGCCCTTTTCCAATCCCGGGCTGGTGGTGCTGGATGAGGAGCACGACGAGTCCTTCAAGCAGGACGAGCGGTTCGTGTACCAGGCCAAGGAGATAGCCTACTTCCTGGTGCAACGCACCAAAGGCCTCCTGGTCATGGGCTCGGCCACCCCGGACCTGAAGACCTTTCACGCCGCCAGCAGCAAACGCATCCCCATGATCGTGATGAAAGAACGCATCGGGACGAGTTGTCTTCCTGAGATCCGGCTTGAGAACCTGCTGGACAACCCTCCGGAATATGGTCCCTTTTCCGGGCGGACCCACGAGGCGCTGACCCGGACCCTGCAGCGCGGGGAGCAGGCCATTGTCATGCTCAACCGTCGCGGCTACGCCCCCCTGGTCTACTGTACAGGCTGCGGGGAGGTGGCCAAGTGCCCCTCTTGTGAGGTCGGGCTGACCTACCACAAGAAGCGGGAACGCCTGCTCTGCCATTATTGCGGGTTGACCCGGCCGTTCCCCCTGGTCTGCGCCACGTGCGGCGGAAGCCAGTATCTTCCCATGGGAGAAGGCACCGAGCAGGTCGAGGAGTATCTGACGTCGTCTCTTGGACCGGACATGGCAGTGCTGCGGCTGGATCGGGACAGCGTGAGGCGCAAGGGGCGGCTGGAGAGCATTCTCGAGGATTTTGCCCAGAACAGGGCCCAGGTCCTGTTGGGGACCCAGATGCTCAGCAAGGGGCACCATTTCCCGGGGGTCACCCTGGTGGTTGTGGTGGACGGCGACCTCGGCCTGAATCTGCCCGACTACCGGGCCACGGAGCGGACCTTTCAGATGCTGGTCCAGGTTTCCGGGAGAGCCGGGCGCGGGGACAAAACAGGCCGGGTCATTATCCAGACCCGAAATCCCGACCACCACTGCTGGCGCTTTGTCATGGAAAACGATTACCAGGGTTTTTTCGAAGGAGAGCTCAAGCTCAGGGAACGTCTGCGCTACCCCCCCTTTGTCAAGCTGGGTCTGCTTCGACTGAGCGTTCCCCGGGAGTGGGAGGGTGGACCGGATACAATACGTAAGGCAGCCGAGGTCCTCAGGTCCAGAGGGAGAGACCTGGGGGTCCAGGTCCTTGGGCCGGCGCCTGCGCCACTGGGCCAGCTGCGGGGGCGGCTGCGTTTCCACTGTCTGCTCAAGGGCGACGACTGGTCCGCCATCCGGGGTGTGTGCAGCGTGCTGACCCAGGGGGCGGGGAAAGGTCACAAGCTGCGGGTCCGGCTTGACCTCGACCCCCTGCAGATGCTTTGAAAACAGGTTCATCCGTTTCAAGAGCACGTTGACAGTCCACGGCTTGGAGGCCGTGGGCATTCATGCCCAGCCGAATCCGTGTCTTTTACGAGGTACGACAGGGGATGGTCTCTTGAACGCAGAATGTGCAGAGCGGACATCTCAGTTGGAGTGAGACGGTGGCGGTACTGTGCGGATAAGATCGACCGGTACAAAGATGGACCAAGTGAGAAAGGGGGGCGCGACGCACTTCCATTCTGGCTGGTCATGAACACCCACGGCCTCTTTCCGAAACCGGCACCTTTTTAAAAACCACGCTCGAACCGGATGAAGCTGAAAACCTGGTTTGAGATAGTTGGGGCGGGGTGTTTCCAGGACATGGGCTTAGGTCGTGCGACATTCACATTTGAACCGTCTTGATGTAATCCCCGTGCCGTCAATCATTCGGGCATTCGACAGACAGCAGACAGGCAGCAATCAATTTCATACCGGATAGGATTGTACAAATGGAAGCAGAACAATCTGTCTCGAAGGCAAAGACGTTGCAGCGCACCCGGGTGGCCGATGCCCTTGCGTCCACGACGGCCATGGAGCAGGTGCTGGTCAAGGGCTGGATCCGGACCAGACGAGACTCCAAGCAGTGTGTCTTTCTGGAGATCAATGACGGGTCATGCCTGAAAAACCTGCAGGTCGTGGTGGATGCCGGCAGCCAGGCACATGAGGTCCTTGACAATGAGGGCACCGGGGCCTCGGTGAGCGTCAGGGGCAAACTGGTCGCGTCACCCGCCAAGGGCCAGCAGTGGGAGGTCCAGGCTGAAGAACTCAAGCTCATCGGTTCCGCCGATCAGGAGTCCTACCCACTCCAGAAGAAGCGCCACTCGGACGAGTTCCTGCGCACCATTGCCCAGCTCAGGCCGCGGACCAACAAGTACGGCGCCCTGAACCGCATCCGATCGGAGCTGGCCTTTGCCGTGCACAAGTACTTTCACGACCGGGGGTTCTTCTACGTGCACACCCCGGTCATCACCGGCTCGGATTGTGAAGGGGCTGGCGAGCTGTTTCAGGTGACCACCTTGCCCCTGGAAAATGTCCCCAGACGCGGGAACGCAGTGGCCGTGGAGGAGGATTTTTTCGGCAAACCCGCCTACCTGACTGTCTCCGGGCAGCTGGCTGCCGAGGCCATGGCCTGCTCTCTCGGAGACGTCTACACCTTCGGCCCCACCTTCAGGGCCGAAAACTCGAACACTCCCCGCCATGCGGCCGAGTTCTGGATGATCGAGCCCGAGGTGGCCTTTGCCGACCTCGAGGATATCATTGACCTGGCAGAGGATTTCGTGCGCACGGTCATCGGCGCGGTCCGCGGGAGATGTCGGGAAGATCTCGAGCTGTTCTTTCGTTTCGTTGACACCGCACTGCCGGGGGTGCTGGACATGATCGAGCAGCAGGATTTCGTACGCCTCCCCTATGGTGAAGCCGTCGACATCCTGATCGCAGCCGGGAAGAGTGCTTCGTTCGAGTTCGAGCCTGCCTATGGCCAGGACCTGCAGACCGAGCACGAGCGCTACCTCGTGGAGGAACATTTCCATCGCCCCGTGGTGGTCTACGACTACCCCAAGACCATCAAGCCGTTCTACATGCGCCTGAACCCTGACGGCCGGACAGTGGCCGCGATGGACCTCCTTCTCCCCAGGGTGGGGGAGCTCATCGGCGGCAGTCAGCGGGAGGAGCGGCTGGACGTTCTGGAGCATCGGCTCGGGGAGCTGGGTCTGCCGGTTCAAGAGTATCGCTGGTACCTCGACCTGCGGCGGTACGGCACCGTGCCCCACGGGGGTTTCGGGCTGGGTTTCGAGCGGCTGCTCATGTTCCTGACCGGAGTGACCAATATCCGGGATGTCATTCCCTTTTGCCGAACTCCCAAGCATTTGGAGTTTTAAACAATATCAATGTGTTGGCTGATACAATTTTGTTGTTGACAGCCCCTGGGGTCTCGAATAGAAACCCACTCTTCCCAAGTGGGGGCTTTGTCTGTGTTCCGTGAAATTTTTTGTTTTTTTTCTTGACCTGACACCGGATCGGGTTTAGATATCCGCTTCTGTCGTGCCGGGATTTTG
>CAZQOG010000050.1:0-18880 GCA_964594925.1 uncultured Desulfohalobiaceae bacterium | reverse complement strand
CAAGGCGCTTCTCCAAGGGCAAGGCCGAAGCGTATTCCCTATACGTGAGGGTTTGGCCTTGGTGAAGCAACGCAGTCCAGCGGGGATTTTTCAACGGCCTGCCCCCGGCATCCGGTTGCGCTGTGGTGCAAAGGTCTTTAGACTTGTGGCTTTGTGACTTCGGCAATGCCTCGTGTACCTGACCGTTGCCGCTCGGGTGATGCACGGTTCACGTGCTCACCTTTGGAAACTTTTCCCGAGAGTATGTATGAAAAAAGAAGAAAACCACATGCAAATCAACTCCCTGGGCCCGGCCAAGATCGAGTCGCCCCTGCCCCACGGCAGATTCATCAGTAATGGCGGCCATGCCAGCATCTGCCTCACCCCCGAGATGATGCACGACATGGGGGACGAGGTGTTCTTCCGCTTCGAGCAGGCCGGCCCGCGCGACGCCATCTACTTCGACCCCCGCAAGACCAAGTGCGCCATCGTGACCTGCGGCGGGCTCTGCCCCGGCGTGAACGACGTCATCCGGGCCATCGTCATGGAGGCCCACCACAACTACAACATCGCCTCCACCATCGGCATCCGTTTCGGTCTGGAAGGGTTCATTCCCAAGTACGGCCACGAGTTCCTGGAGCTGACCCCGTCCAACGTCTCCAACATCCACGAGTTCGGGGGGACCATACTCGGTTCGTCCCGGGGGCATCAGCCCATGGATGTCATCGTGGACGCGCTGGAACGCATGAACATCAGCATCCTCTTCCTCATCGGCGGGGACGGCACCATGAAAGCTGCCTCCAAGATCTGGGAGGAGGTCCAGGAACGCAATCTGAAGATCGGGATCATCGGCATCCCCAAGACCATTGACAACGACATCCACTTCGTGACCCGCACCTTTGGCTTCAACACCGCGGTGGGCAAGGCCACAGAGGCCATCCGCTGCGCCCACACCGAGGCACTGGGCGCCCCCAACGGCATCGGCATGGTCAAGCTCATGGGGCGGGAGTCCGGGTTCATTGCCGCGGAGTCCACCCTGGCCCAGAAGGACGTCAACTTCGTGCTCATCCCGGAGGACCCTTTTGACCTGGAAGGGCCCCGGGGCTTTCTGGCCGCGCTGGAAAAAAGGCTGCGCAGGCGTGGTCACGCCGTGATCGTGGTGGCGGAAGGGGCCGGCCAGGAGCTGTGCTGCGACCCTGACAAGTGCGGCTGGGACGCCTCGGGAAACCCGGTGCTGGGGGACATCTGCGCCACCCTGCGCCACCAGATCCACGAGCACTTCAAGGGGCTGGGCATGGACTTCACCCTCAAGTACATCGACCCCAGCTACATCATCCGCTCCATCCCGGCCAATGCCGGCGACAGCGTCTACTGCGGCTTCCTGGGGCAGAATGCCATGCACGCCGCCATGGCCGGCAAGACCAACATGGTGGTCAGCAAGCTCCAGGGCAACTTCATCTACCTGCCCCTGGATCTGGTGACCCAAAAAAGGCGCAAGCTGAACACCCACTCCAACTACTGGCGCTCGGTGATCGAGTCCACCGGCCAGCCCGTGGTCATGCGCAACGAGGAAAAATAAAGCTTCCTCCGATTCGAGGGTGCTTTTTGAAGATTCATCCGGTTCAAAGATACTTTTAAAGTTAAAGGTTCTTCGACGTCCCGTCTGGATTCATTAAAGATTAAAGAACCTGATTCTGGTAGGGGCGCCAGGCTCGCGCCCTTTCTTGTGCCGCGGCTTGGTTCCGGCACGAGGCTCCGACCAAAGGCAGGGCGGCTGCCAGCCGCCCCTACCAGATAAGAACTACTGGTTGCGAAAATTTCTTTGGCATTTCCACACGAAACGTCGAAGAACCAAAAAAGTATTCCACGTCCAGACCTGTACTCTGGAAGGGAAACATTGACACGGCGGGTAGGATTTAATCCCACGCGGCTCAAATTTCTTGCTTCAAGCTTCCAGCTTCCAGCTTCGAGCTGATTTCTGACCGGCCCACGGCCGGTCTTCTTCAAACCCCTCAGGACCCCCCGAATCCGACCTGCACATCGCCGTTTGTGACGATGACCGGCACCTTGCGCTTCCCGCCCGAAAGCTCGAGCATCTCCTGGAGCTTGGCCTGATCCTGCTGCACGTCGTGGTAGACGTGGTCCTTGTAGGCCTCCCTGGCCCGGGTGGTGTAGGGTCAGCCTGCCTTGCCGTAGATAACCGCCTGCTGGGACATACCTGCTCCTCTGCTGCATGTGTCGTGACTGCCTCCAGCATTGACCATATCTGATGGTTTTTTCAACCCCTGGACAGGGTCGAGTTTGCTTCCCGTTGACAATACGGACCGCATTGATGTTTTAATTGGGGTTGTGTCGATGGATCATGACGCACCGGCCCGATCCGGCGTCCAACACATGACAGTGGAGCACGGTATGCAGGAGCTGAGCCTTTGGAGGCAGGAACAGATCAGGGCCCTGAAGCGCGACCTCGAGTCGCTTTTCGTCAGGCTCTGTTATGATTTCGGCACGGGATCCCTGCTGGACATCGACGGGGCCCCCCCCTTCATCGCTCTTCGCGAAGACAGGAAGGCCATCTCCATCACCGCCGAGATCCCCGATCTCGACCCGGAGAGCCTGGAGATCTCCCTGGAAAACGACACCCTTTGCCTTCAGGGCCGGCGGGTGAAGGAGTCCTTCCCCGGAACGCAGCAGGTCACCACCAGGACGGCCTTTTCCACCACCCTCCGGGTGCCGGCCCAGGTCGACCCGGAAGGGGTCAAAGCCACTCTCGTCGAGGGACGCCTGTACATCGTGCTGCCCAAGATCCGCCCGGGCGGCCGGCGGATCCCCATTTCGCAAGAGTGATTTTTGCACCAGACAGAAACCGCAAGGAGCCCCAATGACCATACAGCGATCCCATCCTGAAGTTCCCCTTGAGCTGCTGCGCTGGCGCATGGACCCCTCGTCACTGCCTTTTGAGACCACGGCAGAGCTCGATCCCCTGGACCAGATCCTCGGACAGCCCCGGGGGGTCGCGTCCCTTCGTTTCGGCACCGGGATCGACAAGCCCGGGTTCAACATCTTTGTCACCGGGCCGGCTGGAACCGGGCGGCAGTCCGTGGTGGAGAAGATCCTGGACGAGGTCTCCAAAAAGGAGTCCAAGTCCGACGACCTGTGCTACGTCAACAACTTCAAGAACCCTGACGCGCCCGTACTCATCCGCCTCGAGGCCGGGAGAGGGCGGCAGTTCAAAAAGGACATCCATGGTTTTGTCGACTCCCTCAAGGGGGAGGTCCAGCGCCTGTTCGAGAGCCAGGAGTACATCCAGCGCAAGAAAGAGATCATGGAGTCCTACGAGCAAAAGACCCGGGAGTTCTTCAAGGAGCTGGAGAGCCGGGTCAAGGAGGCCGGGTTCGCCCTGGTGAACATGCAGATCGGGCAGGTGCAGCGCCCCGAGGTGCTCCCGGTGGTGGACGGCGAACCCACCCCCATGCACAAGCTGGAGGAGATGGTCGAAAAGGGGCGCTTTCCAAAGGAGGAGTTCGAGGAGCTCAAGGAGAAACGGGAGTCCCTGAAAAAGGAGGTCGACCAGATCTTTCTCGAGATCCGCTCCCTGCAGAAGGACGTGCAGGAAAAGGCCAAGCAGACCGACCAGATGATGTTCGACAACCTGGCCCGGGACCTTCTGAAGCCGCTGTTTTCGAAGTATGAGCCCAATGAAAAGATCCAGACCTATCTCGAGGAGATGGTGGAAGACATGTCCGAAAACCTGGCCATCTTCTTCTCCCAGGGGGATCAGCAGCAGCAGATGCAGATGCAGATGATGATGGGCGGGGACCCGTTCCAGCCTTACCAGGTCAACCTGCTGGTGGACAATGCCGACCAGGAGGGCCAGCCGGTCATCAACGAGTCCTACCCCACCTACCGCAACCTGTTCGGGAGCATCGAGCGGGTGGTGGACCGCAGCGGGGTCTGGCGGACCGACTACAGCCGCATCCGGGCTGGCTCCTTCCTGCGGGCCAACAACGGCTACCTGATCCTCAACCTCATGGACGCCCTGATCGAACCCGGGGTGTGGCCGGCACTCAAACGGGCCCTCAAGAGCCAGAAGATGGAGATCCAGACCTACGACCCCTTCTACATGTTCACCTCCTCCGGCCTCAAACCGGAGCCCATCGACATCAACGTCAAGGTCATCGTGCTGGCCGACGCCGCGGTCTACTACCTGCTGAACGCCTATGACGAGGACACCGGAAAGATCTTCAAGGTCAGGGCTGACTTCGACACCTCCATGGACAGGAGCGACGACAACCTGGAGCAGTTCACCCGCTTCGTCAGAAAGCAGGTCGAGGAGGAGGACCTCCGTCATTTCGACCGCAGCGCAGCGGCCAGGCTGATGGAGGAGTCGGTCCGTTATGCCGGGCGCCAGGAGAAGATGTCCACCGCCTTTCCCAAGCTGGCCGACCTCATCCGGGAGGCTGACTACTGGGCGGGTCAGGAAGAGTCTGAAACCGTGACCGCGCAGCACATGGACATGGCCCTGGACTCCCGGATCTTCCGCTCCAACCGCATCGAAGAGTACTTTCAGGAGATGATTGACCGCGGCTCACTGTTGATCGACGTGGAAGGCAAGGTCACCGGGCAGGTCAACGGCCTGGCGGTCTTCAATCAGGGCGACTACATGTTCGGCAAGCCCACCCGCATCACCGCCTCCACGGCCATGGGCCGGGACGGCATCATCAACATCGAGAGGGAGTCGGATCTTTCCGGCAGCCTGCACAGCAAGGGCGTGTTCATCCTGGCCGGCTACCTGCGCAAGAAGTTCGCCCAGGACAAGCCCCTGTCCCTGAGCGCCAGCCTGGCCTTTGAGCAGTCCTATGGGGGGGTTGACGGGGACAGCGCCTCGTCCACGGAGATCTACGCCCTGCTCTCCAGCCTGTCCGGGCTGCCCCTGGACCAGTCCGTGGCCGTGACCGGCTCGGTCAACCAGAAGGGCGAGGTCCAGGCCATCGGGGGGGTCAACGCCAAGATCGAGGGGTTCTACCACTGCTGCAAGGCCGTGGGCCTGACCGGGCGCCAGGGGGTGGTCATCCCCAAGGCCAACGTCAAGGACCTGATGCTCCGCCAGGATGTGATCGAGGCCATTGAAAAGAAAGACTTCCATGTCTGGGCCGTGGAGACCATCGATGAGGGCATCGAAATTTTGACCGGGAAAAAGGCTGGAGAGAGAAAGGCGGACGGTTCCTATCCCAAGGACTCGGTCAACGGGCTGGTGGACGCCAAGCTCAGAGAGCTGGCCAAGGGTCTGAAAAAGTTCGCCGCAGCAGCCAAAAAGGAAGAAGGCCAAGACGAAGCAGGCTGACCCTGTGTCCCGCGAGTCCGGTTCAATGGTGCGGGGAAGGCCACCGCTCAGCCACTGTCGGCCCGCTGCTGGGCCTCGATGGCCTCCTCCACCTCCGCGACCATTTCCTCGGGAGCGGACCCCTCCCCTATCTCCTCGCGGCCCAGCAGAAGGTTGACAGCCCGCAGGATGAGAGGCTGGTCGATGTTGCGGTACCTTTTCCAGGCCGCCAGGGCTTCGTCCCTGCTGCCGGTCCGGGCCAGCACAAGGCCCAGGTAGAGCCGGGCAAAGCTCTCCCCAGCCCCCTCCTGCAGCATGGCCTCGAGCTCGGCCCGGGCCTCCTGAAGCCGTTTTGCCCTGTACAGGCTCAGGACCAGCCTACGCCTGGTGGGCAGGTGGTCGGGGAATTTCTCCAGGTAGGCCCGGTAGCACTGCACCGCTTCCGTAAGCTCCCCCCGCGCCAGATGGGAGTCTCCCTTTGACACACTGCCGTCCGGTCCAGGAGTTGACGTAACTGCATCCCGCCGCCCCCGGCCCACGAGGCTCTGAAAGAGCTCCCTTCTGGAGTACTTTTTCTGGTAGTGGTTCTGCTTTAAGTTTTTGCTCCTGCTCATGGCCCCAATGTGCCCTATCCGCGCCATGCCCGGCAAGAGTTGAAAGACTTGATGCCGGGGCTTCCCACTCTCCCCTGTTGCACGGGGGAAAGCGGACACCTTGCCGGGCTTCAGGCTGATGAAAATGGCCACTCTCTGCCAGTTGCCGGCCCAGCCGCCCACCGGCCACAAAGGTGACCCCCTATCCCACGTTACATAATACATACATCCTCTATATCAATAGAGTTTGCAATCTCTATATAACAGCGGACAAATTACAGTGATCATGAACTGTATAAAACTTACTGATGCATTGACATTATCAATCTGCACCCACCCTCATATTTTCAGAAGCGATGTCCTTCCTGAAGATCTGACACTTGATTTGACAAAAATAATTTTTTCTCTATTATACACACTCCTTTGCCCCGGCCATCACGAACCACTGAATCGGACAGTAAGCGTCATGCATCAAGAGTTGTGCCGCAAGACCCGTGACGTGTGTGCCCAGGAATATTTTTCGTGGACAGCCGGTGCATTTTTTCTGTAAAAATGGAACGAGTTGAAAAATTTTTTCCCAAAGGGGCCCTTCATGAGCGAAGCCAAGATCCGCGTTGAAAATCTCTACAAGATCTTCGGTCCCGAGCCCGATGAGGCCATGGAGCTGATCCGCAAGGGCCTGGGCAAGGATGAGATTCATGAAAAGACCGGCATGACCGTGGGGGTCCAGGACGCCAGCTTCGAGATCTTTCCAGGAGAGATCTTCGTGGTCATGGGGCTGTCCGGGTCGGGCAAGTCCACCCTGGTGCGCATGCTCAACCGCCTCATCGAGCCAACTGCAGGGCATGTCTTCGTGGACGGGGTCGACGTGGCCGCCATGAGCAAGGACGAGCTCATCCAGCTCCGGCGCCGGGACATGTCCATGGTCTTCCAGTCCTTTGCCCTCATGCCCCACCAGACCGTGCTGCAGAACGCGGCCTTCGGCCTTGAGATCTCCGGAGTGGGCAAGAGCGAACGGGAGGAGCGGGCCCTCGACGCCCTGGACCAGGTGGGGCTCAAGCCTTTTGCCAACAGCTACCCCGCCGAGCTTTCCGGGGGCATGCAGCAGCGGGTGGGGCTGGCCAGGGGGCTGGCCGCAGACCCGACCATCATGCTCATGGACGAGGCCTTTTCCGCCCTTGACCCCCTGATCCGCACGGAAATGCAGGACGAGCTGCTCAAGCTCCAGGAAGAGTCGCAACGCACCGTGGTCTTCATCTCCCACGACCTGGACGAGGCCATGCGCATCGGCGACCGCATTGCCATCATGGAGGGGGGTCGCATCGTCCAGGTGGGCTCCCCCGAGGAGATCCTCAAGAACCCTGCCGACGATTACGTGCGGGCCTTCTTCCGCGGGGTGGACCCCACCAATGTCTTCTCGGCCGGGGACATCGTGCGGGACAAGCAGGTCACCTACATCCGCCACAAGGGCGAAGGACCCAGGTCCTGCCTGGAACGGCTCATCGACCATGACCGCACCCACGCCTACATCCTGGACCCCAAACGCAGGTTCCAGGGCATCGCTTCCATCGACAGCCTCAAGAAGGTGGCCAAGGAAGACGGCCGGCTTTTGGACGCCTTCCTCGACGGGGTGGAAGCGGTCAAAATGGACAGCACCCTGCAGGAGGTCATCCCCCACCTCACCAGCAGCCCCTGGGCCGTGCCGGTGGTGGATGAAAACGGGGTCTACAAGGGCGCCATCTCCAGAAACATGTTCCTGGAAACCCTCCAGCGAATGGACCCGGAAAAGGAAGAAGCTGCGGAAGCACCCGCGGAGGAAGCCACAGCGTAGGCAGAGCGGTTAGCTGCCCGCTGCGCGCCCCTTCCCCCTGCAGACAGTATATCGGAGGCAACATGGCGAGTTTCTGGGATTTCGAAGACCCCATCATCCCGATGGACGACTGGATCGAAAGCGGCGTCAGCTGGCTGGTGACCAACTACCGGCCGCAGTTTCAGCTCATCAAGTGGCCGGTGCAAAAGACCCTCTGGAGCATCGACGCCTTTCTCAACTGGCTCCACCCGGCAGCGTTCCTGGTTATCTTCGGGATCATTGCCTGGCGCATCGCGGGCTGGAAAATTTCCCTGTTCAGCATTCTGACCTTTTTCCTGGTGGGCATTCTGGGCATGTGGTCGCAGACCATGACCACCCTGGCCATGGTCATCAGCGCAGTGGTCTTCTGCGCCGTGGTGGGCATCCCTCTGGGCATCCTGGCCTCCCGAAGCGACCGCTTCGAGGCCACCCTCAGGCCCGTCCTCGACGCCATGCAGACCACTCCGGCCTTTGTCTACCTGGTGCCCGTGGTCATGCTCTTCTCCATCGGCACGGTGGCCGGGGTCATCGCCACCATCATCTTCTCCATGCCCCCGATCATCAGGCTGACCAACCTGGGCATCCGGCAGGTCCCCAAGGAGCTGGTGGAGGCCGGGCAGGCCTTTGGCTCAACCGGCTGGCAGGTGCTCCGAAAGGTCCAGATCCCCCTGGCCATGCCCACCATCATGGCCGGGCTCAACCAGACCATCATGCTCTCCCTGTCCATGGTGGTCATTGCCGCCCTGATCGGGGCCGGCGGGCTGGGCGTGCCTGTCTTCCAGGGGCTGAACAACCTGCAGGTGGGGCTGGCCGGGGTGGGCGGGCTGAGCATTGTGCTCATGGCCATGGCCCTGGATCGTGTCACGCAGGCCCTGGGACAGCAAAAAAAACAGTAAAGGATTGAATCCAGAATCCACATCAACTGGATAACCATGAGAACATTGTAAAGGAGGTAGTATGAATCTACGAAAAACAACCCTGAAGCTTGTGTTGCTGGCTATGGTGACCACCCTGCTCTTCTCCGGCACGGCCCTGGCTTTTCATGATCCGGGAAAGGGCACGACCGTCAACCCTGCCCGAGCCACATGGGATACTGAATTTTTTCAGGTCGCCCTGGTCTCCCGGGGATTGGAAGAGCTCGGATACAAGGTGGAGGATCCCAAGGAATTTTCCAACCCCATTTTCTATCAGTCCGTGATGCAGGGTGATGTGGACTTCTGGGCCAACGGCTGGTTCCCCCTGCACAATGAACAGTTGCCCAAGAACTTTGACCAGGGTGCCAAGATCGCCGGCACCATGGTCAAGGCAGGGGCCATCCAGGGATATCTGGTCTCCAAGCGCGACGTGGAGAAGTTCGACATCACCTCCCTTGATGACTTCAAGCGTCCCGAGGTCAAGAAGGCCTTTGACGCCAATGGCGACGGCAAGGCCGACTTGGTGGCCTGCCCTCCGGGATGGGGCTGTGAAAAGGCCATTGACGAGCACCTCGAGCAATACGATCTCAAGGACCATATCAATCCTATTAAGGCCGGATACTCTGCATCCATGGCCGACGCCTTGGCCCGTTACGGCGCAGGTGAGCCGGTCTTCTTCTACACCTGGACCCCCAACTGGACCATCTACAAGTTCAAACCCGGCGAAGATGTGCTGTGGATCAACGTGCCCGAGGTCGATGATGAGGACATGGTGGCCACTGGAGTGGAAGGCGCTGTCACTGATCCCCTCAAGATGGGCTTTGTTGCCAACGACATCGCCATTGTAGCCAACAAGGACTTCCTTTCAGAAAACCCGGCCGCGGCCAAGTTATTCGACGTTATCCGGCTGCCACTGCCCGACATTGCCGCCCAGAACATCAAGATGTTCGAGGGCGAGGACAGGCAGCGTGACATCGAGCGCCATGTGGATGAGTGGATCGCCAAGAACAAGTCCACCTGGGAGAGCTGGCTGAACGATGCCAAGTTGGCCGCAGCCAAGGCCGAGTAAACCGGGTTTCCATGCAAACCCCGCAAGGCCGCCCCTCAGGGCGGCCTTTTTTGCTTCAAATCCGGCTCAGCGCTCCCTTCCGCCCGGGCCGCACGTTCACACCGTGCCTGCTTTGGTGTACCGTGTCTGACTAGTGTGAAGCTCGGTCCATACTCCACGTCAACGCTGAGGAGGCAGGGATGGGAGATCCGCAGGCACGAACCGCTCTGGACGAGGTCAAGCTTGGGTTGGCAGCCACGGCCGAGGCCATCGTGCCCTGGTTTTTCAAGAACATGCACGAGTACTACTTCCGGACCCACAGCCACGAGGAGCTGGTCCGGCATCTGCAGGCCATCATATCCGGCCAGGTGACCACCCAGAATCAGACCCTTTTGCTCAGAAGCCCCTGCGGGACGCGCATCACCTACATCACCCCGGGGGCCAGCCCCGGCAACCTGGTGACCGCCCTCAAGCAGCTCGAGCCGGAAGCCATCCAGACCACCCGCCTGTACACCAGCTTCGACCGGGCCTTGTCCCTGATCACCTTCCACCTGAGCGACCAGGAGCAGGCCAGCCCGGCCAGCAGGGAGTTCCGCCAGGTCGTTGACCGGCTCACCTCCGAAGAGATCATCTCCCGGGAGGAGCGCGACAGCTTCAGCCGGTTCCTGTCCTGCACCTCGGCCGATTACGTGGAGAAGTTCGAACCGGGCCGTGCCGCGCGCCACTTCCGCCTGGTCCAGACCCTGACCGGCGAGGAGGTCCTGGTCAGCCTGGAGGAGCAGGTCTACCCCAGGGAAGACCGCATCACCGTGGCCATGCGCAACCCCCCGGCCACCGGCATCCTGGTGGAGACGGCCAAGGTTCTGAACCGCTACGACATCCCCGCCCGCAGGGCCTATGCCGACGTCTTCGACCTCAAGGACGGAAACACCGCCGCCATCATCACCTTGTATGCGGAAGGCAATGACCAGCGCATCCTGCGCGACTCCGTCCTGTGGAGGAGCATTGAGCAGGATCTGCAGCTGCTCAAGTGGTACGCCCCGGACAGGCTCGAGCGGTTTGCCGACGAGCAGGGCTGGCCCCTGGGGGACGTTTCCCTGCTCCAGGCCACCTGCCTGTTCGCCCACCAGGTCCTGCTGCGCTCCGACCCCTATGCCTACACCCACGACCGGATCAGGAACACCATGCTCAGCCATCCTGACATGGCCAAAAAGCTCCTGGGCTTCTTCCGGGCCCGATTCTCCCCTGAAACGGAGCACCGCGAGCAGACTTGCGCAACCCTTCTGCACGACCTGGAAACAGCCATCCAGGGCTTCTCCAGCACCCTGACCCGGAACATCTTTCAGGCCGCCCTTGATTTTTACCTGCACACCCTGCGCACCAACCGCTACCTTCCCGGTCGCTTCGGACTGGCATTCCGACTGGACCCGGCCGTGTTCGAGTTCCTGGCCGAAGGCCCTGAACCGCCCTTTGGGGTCTTCTTTTTCCACGGCGCACGCCACATCGGATTTCACGTGCGCTACCGGGACATGGCCCGGGGGGGGCTGCGCCTGGTCCAGACCAGGTCCATGGAACACTACAAGATGGAGAGCAACCGCGTCTTCGATGAGGTCACCGCCCTGGCCAGGGCTCAGCAGATCAAGAACAAGGACATACCCGAGGGCGGGGCCAAGGCCATTCTCCTGCTCAGGCCCGACGGCGAGGTGGACCTGTCTGTGAAGTCCCTGGTCAACTCGCTCCTGGATGTCATCGTCTCCTCAAGGGACAGTGCCGTCCTGGACAAAGTGGTGGACTATCTGGGCCGACACGAAATCATCTATCTCGGGCCTGACGAGCACATCAAAACCGGGCATGTGCAGTGGATCGTGGAGCAGGCCCGAAGACGCGGCTACACCTGGCCGGCGGCCCTGATGAGCTCCAAGCCCGGGGCGGGCATCAGCCACAAGACCTACGGGGTGACCAGCCTCGGGGTGGTCGTTTTCCTTGAGGAGGTGCTCCGGCTCATGGGCATCGACCCCGGAGACCAGCCCTTCACGGTCAAGATGACCGGCGGCCCTGCTGGTGACGTGGCGGGAAACGCCCTCAGGATCATGATCCGGAAGTTCGGCCCCCGGGTGCGGGTGCTGGCCGTGTCCGACGGGCATGGGGCTGCCTGTGACCCAAAAGGGCTGGACCACGGCGAGCTGCTCCGGCTGGTCGGGCTCTCCGCTTCCATCGACGCCTTTGATCCCGCCCGCCTCTCAGGGGAGGGGGCCTTCGTGATCACGGCCGACAGCCTGGAGAACAAGCTGACCCGGGACGAGCTGCACAACGTGGTCAAGGCGGACGTCTTTCTGCCCTGCGGGGGCCGGCCCGACACCATCAACAGTGCCAACTGGGACCGGTTTCTGGACCACAACGGGCTGCCCACGGCCGGGGCCATCGTGGAAGGGGCCAACCTCTTCCTCTCGGACGAGGCCAGGCTCAAGCTGCAGCAGGAGAACGTGCTCATCGTGCACGGCTCCTCGGCCAACAAGTGCGGGGTGATCGCCTCCTCCTACGAGGTCCTGGCCGGACTGATCCTCTCCGACGAGGAGTTTCTGGCCATCAAGGAAACCTACGTTGCCCAGGTGCTCGAGCTCTTGGAAAAACGAGCCCGCGACGAGGCCAGGCTCCTGCTGCACGAGTTCAAGCTTTTCGGGGGCAGGCATCCGCTGACCCAGGTCACGCTGGACCTCTCCGCGGAGATCAACACCCTGGGGGACAAGATCGCCGAAGCTCTCTCCCTGGGTGTCGAGGACCTCACGGCCAACGAGCACCTGTGCCGGACCCTGCTCGAGTACTGCCCTCCGGTGCTGGCCGAAAAGTACCGGGAGCGGGTCGTCCACGACCTGCCGGCCCGGTACCGCTTCGCCCTGCTCGGGGCCCACCTGTCCTCCTACATCGTGTACACCGAGGGCACGGGCTGGCTCAGGCAGCTGCTCCAGGTCAGGGATGTCTTCCGGGTCATCCAGACCTATCTGGAGCAGGGCAGTGCCGTGCGCGGACTGCTCCAGGCCCTGTCCTCCCTCGAGGACGCGCCGGCGCTGGAGATCTCCCGGATCGTCAGCACCACCGGGCGCAAGTATCTGACCACCCACAGCCTCGGGCTCGAATAACCGCAACTGTCAGGAGCACCGCATGCCCACTCCCACAGCCCAGAAAGTCAAGGATGCATTCAAGAACTCCGACCGGGAGCTGCTCAGAAGCGTGGACACGACCCTGGCGGAACGAAAGAGGCTCGGCCTGGACGGGTTGACCGGCGGCCTGGAGGCGGTGGTCGTAAACACGGAGCTGACCAGGCTCAAGCCCGCGGTGCAGGAGCTGCTGCGCACCACCGGGCTGGACTTCACCATGGCCTTTGAGGACGATGCCTTCACCACCTGCCTGTTGCAGGCCCCGGGCTCGGCCGACGTTCTGATCCGGGCCCGCAAGCGGGAGCCCAACCCGTTCAGCTCACTGAACCAGGCCCCCAAAGCCCAGCACCTGCCCAATACCCGGCTGGAAACCTTCGTGTTCAGGGCCAATGACCTGGACCGCTTCACAGCCATCCAGAAAAACAGGGGACAGGACTTTCTGAGCCGGGACATCATCAGGACCCCCGGCTTCGACTATATCCAGACGCCCCCCTCGCACTACACCGGCAATGCCCTGGGTTTCGTGACCTTCAAGGGGGAGCGCAGCTACCTCAAGCCCGGCTCCCGGGTGCTGGACTGGTCCTTTCCCAAGCCGGAGCTGCCCCACCTGAAGAACATCTTCGAGCTCGACCACTGCGCCACCAGGATCACCGCCCAGGACCGCGACGCGGCCATCACCGAGTTCCTGGCCCTGACCGGCTACCACTTCGAGTTCGCCATCTACGTGGAGACCCTCAACTCCATCACCAACGTGACCCGGCTGTCGCTGCAGGACTACGCCATGGTCTTCACCTCGGGCATCGAGCCGTACCGCGAGGACGGCTCCTCCGGCCCCACCGAGCAGTTCATCGCCAACTACGGCCGGCGGGTCCACCACATGGCCTTTCGCACCGAGGACATCGACGCCACCTACCAGGCCCTCAAGGACGACGGCATGGAGTTTCTAGTCGAGCTGGTGGGATCGCCCGACGACGGGCTCAAGCAGACCTTCTCCATGCCCTCCCCCAACACCCTGCTGGTCAACGAGTACATCCACCGCTACGGTGACTTTGACGGCTTCTTCACCCGCAGCAACGTGACCATGCTCACCAAGGCCACGGAAAAGCAGTGAGGCGTGGCTGATCTCCCGCCTCACGACTTAAGAGGTCCTGACGCCATGAAAAGATCTCTCCCCATCGCCGTGATGATCCTGTCAGCGGCCGTCTTCGCCCTGGCCACGGTGCTGATGCTCCAGGGGCAGCCGTTTTTCTCCCGCTGGTACTACTGCTTTGCCTGGTGGCCCTACATCCTGTTCGTCCAGTCCCTGTTGCGGCTGCGAAACGGTGCCGCCCTGCTGTACAGGGACCCCGCCCGTTTCCTGACCCTGCTGCCCCTGTCCATCATCATCTGGCTGGTCTTCGAGGTCTTCAACTTCCGCCTCAACAACTGGCACTACATCGGCCTGCCCGCGTCCACACTGGAACGCTGGACAGGATACATTCTGTCCTATGCCACGGTGGTGCCGGGCATCTTCACCACCGCCGCCCTGCTCGAGCACCTTGGGATTTTCAGCAACCTGGAAAAGGTCCGCGCCCTGAAAGCTCCGCGCAGGCTCTTCCTGCCTTGTGTGATCCTGGGCAGTTTCTGCTATGTCCTGCCCCTGGCCTGGCCGCGATTCTTCTTTCCCCTGGTCTGGGGCAGCTTTGTGCTGCTGCTCGAGCCCATCAACTACCAGATGGGCGCCCCGTCGCTGCTCAGGGCCTGGAGCCGGGGCTCGGTCAGAACCGCGGCCCTGCTCCTGGCAAGCGGGGCAATATGCGGGCTGTTGTGGGAGCTGTGGAACTTCTGGGCGGAATCCAAGTGGGTCTACACCGTGCCTTTCGTGGGCCGGATCAAGCTCTTCGAGATGCCCGTGCTCGGCTTCCTGGGCTTTCCCCCCTTTGCCCTGGAATGCTACGCCATGGTCTACTTCCTCAAAGGGCTGGGGCGAACCGCCCGCACCACCCTCTCACCCGCGGCACGGGCTGTCTGGTTTGGCCTGGCCGTTGCAGCGGGAACGGCATTCACCCTGATAACCCTGCACGGCATCGACCTCTACACCGTGCTCAGCCTGACGCCCTGACACGCCGGCCAACACCCTTTGAACCCGGTCCTTTCCCAGGCTCGGGCTTCGCCCCTGGCAGCTGTTGAAAACTGTCCTTGTCAGCAGGCCGTTCAAAAAACACGCTGGCAACCCAGGCTTCGCTTTGGCTTTGCCGTGGCATGGGGCGCTTTACCAAAGGCAAGGCCGAAGCGTATTCCCCATACGTGAGGGTTTGCCTTTGGTGAAGCAACGCCGTCCAGCGGGGATTTTTCAACGGCCTGCCAGCTGCTGACAGTCACGAGGTGACTATCGTCTTCAGCCCGATGCCGAACCTGCGCATCCGGTTGTGCACCGTGGCCCTGCTCACCCCGAGGATCCTTGACGCCTGGGACTTGTTCCAGCCGGCCTGCTCCAGGGCGCTGAGCAGCTGCTCGCGCTCGTCCCCGCCGGCCTTGGGCCCTGATCTGGAAGCGCTCTGCCCGCAGGGGTCCAGCCGGCTGATCTGCAGGGGCAGGTGGTCCGGCTCGACAACGCCCGCGTCCATGACCACAAAGGCATACTCCAGGGCGCTCTTGAGCTCGCGCACGTTGCCGGGCCAGTGGTGGTGCATGAACAGGTGCATGGCTTCCGGTGACACGCCCTGAACGGGCTTTCCGGTCTTTTTTCGCAGCCTGCGCAGAAAACCGTCCACCAGCAGGGGGATGTCCTCCCGGCGCTCCCTGAGCGGTGGGAGATGGACCGGGATGACGTTGATGCGAAAGTAGAGGTCCTCCCGGAAGGTGCCCTGACTGACCAGCTGCTCCAGGTCCTGGTTGGTGGCGGTGATGATGCGCACGTCCACGGACATGGAGCGGTGCTCGCCCACCCGCTCGAACTGCTTGGTCTCCAGGACCCGCAGCAGCTTGACCTGGGTGGCGGGGGGCACATCCCCGATCTCGTCAAGGAAGATGTCCCCCCCGTGGGCTGCCTCGAAGCGCCCCTGGCGGTGAGTGAACGCTCCGGTGAAGGCCCCCTTGGTGTGCCCGAAGAGCTCGCTCTCCAGCAGGGATTCGTTCAGCGCGGCACAGTTGAACTGGATGAACGGCCCCTGCCTGCGCGGACCCTGCTCGTGAATGGCCCGTGCGGCCAGCTCCTTGCCCGTCCCGGACTCGCCATAGATGATGACCGGGGCGTCGCTCTGGGCCGCGCGGTCCAGCAGGCTGAAGGTGCGTTGCATGGCCGAGGAGATGCCGGTCATGCCGCCGTAGCCTTCATCTGAATCCAGCCGCCGCTTCAGGTCTTTGATGGTCTCGTCCCGCCTGACTATCTCGGTCACGTCGGTGACCGTCTCCACAGCCCCCACGACCTCCCCGTTTCTCTGCAGCAGCGACGCATTCTTCAAGGCGTGGATAAAGGACCCGTCCTTGCGCTGCAGCCGGCAGCTCTTGCGCTCCTCGCGCCCGGTGTCGAAGAGGCGGCACCAGCGGTCCCCGCCCCTGGCACGGGACACCTTGCACACGTCGCATTTGAACACGGAGCAGGGCTTCCCCAGCAGATCCTTCCGCTCATACTCAAGGGTCTTGAGCAGGGCATCGTTGACCATGACGATGCGTCCCTGCGGGTCCACCATGAACAGGCCGTCGTTCATGGTGTTCAGAATATCCTTCAGAGCCCATTCGGGCAGGTTCGCTGACATGGCACCTCCGTACAGCAAGCTTCTACATATGGATAAACACCTGTAAACATGCTGTTGGAAAAACGCAAGGGACTCGAAAAATTTATTCAAAATTTCAACAGCTTACAAGCTTGTTTATCTTGGCCCGCTTCCTGCTGTTCCCAGGCCCGGGGGCATTTTTTGATCCCTGCGGTATGATACTGATTTTGTATTTTTTGAATGCTTTACTGTTTTCACATCTTGTATGTAGTATATCTCAAGAGTAGGTTTTTTTATGGGGGAAAATTTGTGCAACGCTTCGAGGAGGAGGATACCATGGGAGTATGGCGACTGAGGAAATTTTATGGACCGGGGCTGCTCCTGGTCCTGCTGTTTCTTGTCTCCGGCCCGACCATGGCCGTGGAGGAGACCGAGGAATCGTACAAGCGCTACGGTGCGCAAGAGGCCTTGCGGGTGACCGAGCAGCCTCCCCACTGGATCACCGCTGACCACTCCAAACACGAGGCGCTCCAGGTTGACTTTGACAAGCCCGAGGAAGTAACCGAGGCCTGCCTGTCCTGCCACAACGAGGCCGGGCTCCAGGTGATGGATACCATCCACTGGACCTGGATCTGCCCGGCCGACCCTGCAGGCAAGATGGGCAAGGCAGGGTTGACCCTGAACAACTTCTGAGTGAACATCCAAGGCAACGAGGCTCGTTGCACAAGCTGTCACGCCGGCTACGGATGGAAGGACGATTCCTTCGACTTCACCAACCAGAGCAAGATCGACTGCCTGGTCTGCCACGACCAGACCGGCCAGTATGAGAAGTTCCCCTCCATGGCGGGCTACCCGGTTTCCGAGCCCAAGAAGTTCGGCAACAAGACCTACCAGCCGCCCGACTACAAGAAAGTGGCCCAGTCAGTGGGTCTGCCCAAACGCGAAAACTGCGGCGCCTGCCATTTCTACGGCGGCGGCGGTGACGGGGTGAAGCACGGCGACCTGGACTCCTCCATGGCCCAGCCCAGCAAAAGCCTGGACGTGCACATGAATGCCGAGGGGGCCGATTTCACCTGTGTTCGCTGCCACACCACCGAAGCCCACAAGATAGCCGGGCGCTGCTACAAGAAGCCAGCATTCGAGGAGTTCAAGAGCCTGATCGACGACGATCAGATCAATCGCATCTCCTGCGTGTCCTGCCACACGGAGAAACCTCACGAACCCGGACTCAAGGCCAACGACCACACCGACAAGGTCTCCTGCCAGGCCTGCCACATCCCGGCCTTTGCCAGGGAACTGCCCACCAAGATGTGGTGGGACTGGTCCACTGCCGGACGCATGAAGGACGGCAAGCCCTTTACCGTGACCGGGGACTACGGCAAGCACACCTACGACACCAAAAAAGGCGACTTCCGCTGGGAAAAGAACGTGGAGCCGGAATACTTCTGGTTCAACGGCGGCCTGGACTACGTGCTGCTCACGGACACCATCGACCCCACCAAGCCGGTGGAGCTGAACAAGGTCATGGGCGAGCGCGACGACCCCAAGTCGCGCATCTACCCGTTCAAGGTGCACAGGGGCAAGCAGCCCTATGACATGGGAACGAACACCATGGCCGCCCTGCACCTGTTCAGCGGCAAGGAGCCCGATGCCTACTGGGGCTCCTATGACTGGGAAAAGGCCATATCCTCGGGGATGGATTACGTGGGGCTCGACTACAGCGGCAAGTTCGGATTCGTGGAAACGGTCTACTATTTCCAGACCACCCACATGGTGGCCCCCAAGGAAGACTCACTGGCCTGCGAGTCCTGCCACGCCAAGGACGGCCGCCTGGCCAACCTGGCCGGCTTCTATATGCCGGGCCGCGACTCCAACACGGTCGTGGACCTGATCGGCTGGACAGCCGTGATCGGCTCCATCGTCATCGTGCTCATCCACGGCATCCTGCGCTCGGTCATCCGCAGGCGCAGAGAAGCCCAGGGAGGTGCTTGATATGCAGGAACAAACAGCCCGTACCAACGCCATCTATCTCTACAGCCGGTTCGAGCGCTTCTGGCACTGGTTCCAGGCCCTGCTGATCATCGTGCTGCTCGTCACCGGCTTCGAGATCCACGGCACATACTCCCTGCTGGGGTTCGAGACCGCCTTCAACGTGCACAACTACGCTGCCTGGACCTGGTTGATCCTGTACGCCTTCATCATCTTCTGGATCATCACCACCGGGGAGTGGAAGCAGTACGTGCCCACCTTCCGCAAGCTGTTCGACGTGGGCTGCTACTATGCCTACGGCATCTTCCGGGGGGAGTCCCACCCGGTGCCCAAGTGCG
>CAZQOG010000049.1:0-19045 GCA_964594925.1 uncultured Desulfohalobiaceae bacterium | reverse complement strand
AGGCCATCCAGCAGCTGGACCAGGTCATCCAGCAGAACGCCTCGGCCTCCGAGGAGATGGCCTCCACATCCGAGGAGCTTTCCTCCCAGGCTGAGCAGCTCCAGGCCACCATGGGCTTCTTCAAGGTCGGGTCGGATGTTGCGAGCCGGAGGGTGACGGAAAAGCAGGCAGGCCGAGAGGGTGTCCACCCTGCAGTGATGTCCAGGGGGGAGCCTGTGTTCAGCGGCAACGGCAGGTCCAAAACCCTGCCCGGCCAGGCCCTCAACCTGGACATGGCCCTGGACGCTGAAGACGGCGCCTTCGAGCGCTTCTAGGAGGCCCCGATGGAGAACATAAACATGGAAACGGGACAGTTCCTGAGCTTCGTGCTGGCCGGGGAGGTCTATGCCCTGGACATAGGCAAGGTACGCGAGGTCCTGGAGATGCAATCCATCACCCGCGTGCCCAGGATGCCTCCCTACATGCGTGGGATCATCAACCTGCGGGGCAACGCCGTGCCCGTGGTGGATCTGAAGGGGAAGTTCGGCCTGGGCCGGACCGAGAGGACCGTGGACACCTGCATCGTGATCGTGGAGGTCGCAGTAGCCGGAGAGGTCCTGGTCATAGGCTCCCTGACCGACTCGGTGCGTGAGGTCTTCGAGCTGACGGCGAACAGGGTCATGGAGGCCCCCAACATGGGTGTGGGCATCGACACCGCCTTCCTCAAGGGGGTGGGCAAGCTGGAGGGGCAGTTCGTGATGATCCTGGACGTGGAACGGGTCTTTTCCGGAGAGGAGCTGAGCAGCCTGAGCTCGTTGCATGGCGAAGAGGAGCCGGCAGAAGCAGCAAGACGACCGGTGGGGTCTCCTTTCGTGGGGGCCGGCTTCGGGCCATGTTCACCAACAAACGATTCCAACAAGAACCCGTAGAGGATGGAAGCAAGTGGCAACATGCGCAAAGCCGGTGTACCTCGGCATGAAAAAGGTGGCTGTGATGAAGAATACGAACGGCCTGCTGCCGGGAGGAACGTTCCGCACAACATCCCTGTCAATGAATCCCCTGCTGCTCAAGGACAGGCTGGAGCAACAGCAGCTTATCAACTCAGTGCTCTTCGAGAACACCGGCTCGGCAACCGCCATGGTCGACGATGACCTGACAGTCCGGGTGGTAAACTCCGATTTTCTCCAGCTGTCCGGATACAACCGGATGGAAATCGCCGGGGGTGTTTCGTGGATGGATCTGGTGCACGAGGAGGATAGGAGCCGGATCCTGGGGTACCATAGGAGAAGGAGCACGGATGGGGTGGCTCCCAGGCGGTACGAGTTCCGATTTTTGACCCGGGACAAAGGGGAGCGGCATGTGCTGGCCACGGTATCCGTGGTCCCCCGGAGCATGCTGCGCATCGTTTCCCTGGAGGACATCACCCCCTTGCGGCAGGCCCGTGAGGAGATCTGTGCCCTGGCCACCTATGACAGCGTGACCAACATCCCGAACCGTGAGCTGTTCCTGGAGCGCCTGGACAAAGAGTTCGAAGATGTCCAGAGCCAGGGTTTCGCGATCGTCTTTCTGGACATCAGCCGCTTCAGGGTCATCAACGAGGTCTTTGGGCATGTGACCGGGGACGAGCTGCTGGGGGAGTTTGCGGCCAGGCTCAAATCCTCCACAGGCCTGGAGGACTCCGTGGCCCGGTTCGGCGGGGACCAGTTCCTGATCCTGCTCCGGGGCGTCACGGCTAAAAAGGAGTTTGACGCGTGGTATGCCCGGGCGATCTCGATCCTTGCCCAGCCTTACATGGCGGGAGACGTCCCGGTCCATCTCCGGTTTCATTCCGGGGTGACCTTCTGTCGCAGCGGGGAGCAGGTCGCAAAAGGGGAGGTGGTTCAGAGCGTGATCTCTTCCATGAGCCAGGCCAAGCGGGAAGGAGTGGAATACTGGCTGGCCGACGGGCGGGTGACGGACAAGGAACGCGAGCGTCTGACCATGGAGGTGGAGATGCTCCGGGACATCGAGGAAGAACGCTTTGAGCTCTGCTACCAGCCCATCCACAGGTTAGGCGACTCACGGTTGGAGGGGTTCGAGGCCCTGGCACGCTGGACCTTGCCGGGAAAGGGCATGGTCCCACCCGACGTGTTCATCCCCCTGGCCGAGGAGCGGGGAATGATCATGCCCCTGGGCACGCTTTTGCTGCGCAAGGCGTGCGCTCAGCTCAGGGAGTGGGAGGAGAGATTTGCCGGCTGCCCGCCAAGGCTGGCGGTGAACATCTCCGGCGTCCAGCTGCTGCATCCCGAGTTTTTGCAGGTCGTGCGGCAGGTCATCCGGGAGTCAGGGTGCAACCCCGGCCTGCTCTGCCTGGAGATCACCGAGGGGTCCATCCTTCGTGACCTGGAGAAGTCCAGGCAGGTGGTGGACATCCTGCGCAGCATGGGCATCTCCGTGGTCCTGGACGACTTCGGCACCGGCTACTCCTCTCTGTCCCACCTGCAGAAGCTTTCCCTGGACGCCATCAAGGTCGACCGTTCCTTTGTCAGCCGAAGCGGCACAGAGTCGGTGGCCGACCCCGACATCGTCAAGGCCGTGCTCTCCCTGGGCCGGGGAATCGGCCTCAGGGTGGTGGCAGAAGGGGTGGAGACTCCCGAGCAGCTTGCCACCCTCACGGCCTGGGGGGCGGATCTGGGGCAGGGCTACCATTTCTCACGCCCCGTGAGCCCCGGGCAGGCCACTCTCCTCGTAGAAGACAGCAGGAACCAGCAAGAGCGTGGAGCCAAAGCCCTGACTGAGTCAGTAAGCCCTTCCTTCGAGCGAGTCGATGAACAGGGTTGACCACGACCCGCTTTTCGACCCTCTCCCGTTGCTTCCGAGGGAGCTGCGTGCTCTGGCCAGCCGGCTGGAGGGAGTCATCCCCGGAAGAGAGGAGGACTTCATTTCCCTTGGCTGCTGGCTGCAGCAGACCACGACCGCCGTGCAGGAGTTTTCCCGGGACGTATCGGGACTGAGCAGACTGATCACGGGGGGGGAGGTGCGTGACGTCAGAGACAACCTGGCCGGGGAAAGCTTCGTCCCGGTCGCTGTAAGTGACGGGGAGACAGGCCTGAAGTTGGAGAATGACCTGGAGCTGATCGCCGGCTGCCTGGTGGATCTGGAAGGGATCTTGTCCGACTTCGACCGGGTGGTACGCCACCTGAAGGCCCTCCAGGTATCCACCAGGATCGAGAGCGCCAGGCTGGGGGAAGCCGGCTCGGCTTTCACCACTCTGGCCGACGACGTGGGCGAGCTGACCCGGTCCATTGTCCGGGCCACCGGGAGCATGGCAGGGCGCAGAAAAATGTTGGCGCACCTGTTGGCCACCGTCAGCCGGAGCGTCGCTCAAATTGCAAATGTCCACAGGGTCTGCATGGAAGAGGCTTCGGGCAGGCTGCAGAACAGTCTCCATGAGCTGCGGGACTACATGGACCAGGCCGAGGAGGTCAGCCTGGCCGTGTCCCGGAGCATGCAGGAGATCGCCAACAGTTCCGGAGAGATCGTGGCCGGCCTGCAGTTCCAGGACATCACCAGACAACAGATGGAGCACGTTGTCCAAGCTTTGAGGGATGCGGCCGATTTGGTTGGGGACAGGGTTCAGAGCGGTACGGAGGAAGGTAATCCGGCTGAGGTCGCGGCCTGGGTGGCAGAGATCTGCCGCCTGCAGGAGAGGCAGGTGGCAAATGGTCGTGACCGGCTGGTTGGGGCTGTCGAATCCATCCTGGACAACATCCACCGGGTCGCAGGAAACGTGAAAGGAATCAGTGTCCGCATGACCCGGGAGTTGGGCCCGGGTCAGACAGCAGGAAAAACAGTGTTGTCGCAGACTGAAGAGGCCATTGCCGAGGTGGCCCGTTGCATGGAGGACTGTGCTGTCCAAGGGGAGTCCATGGGACGGGCCATGCACGACTTTGCCTCCCTGGTCGGTGACATGACAGCGTATGCGGACCAGATCGAGGAGGTGGGCTCATCCATCGAGCTCATCTCTCTCAACGCCAGTGTCAGGGCAGCCCACGTGCATGAACGGGGCGCGGCCCTGGGCGTGCTGGCGGTGGCCATACAGGGGCTTGCCGTGCAAGCAGCAGGCCTGGGCAGAGAAGCCGCGGTCAGGCTGACCCGCATGGCACAAGCCGCTAAAAAGCTGGAAGCGGCAGCAACCCGGCTCATGGACGTCACTCCTGTCCGGGACATGCTGGCCCGTCACACAGCCTCCATGCAGTCGTTGCAGATCGTGAACCGCAAGGTACAGGAGCGGAACCGGGAACTGGCCTTCCTGGGCGGCAGACAGGCCTCGGCGATCATGACCAGGGCAAGTTCCACAGGATTCCACCGCAGAATCGAGCAGGAACTCGGAAACTTGGTCCAATCCATCGGGGACGTGGCAGCCTCATTGGAGGTCCATGTGCCCGAGGAGGTTGATGCGGTCCTCCCGGAGGCCCTGCAAAAAATCTTCGACCGGTACACCATGGATGCCGAACGAGATGTCCACCACTTTGACACAGGTTTGCCCGTGCCCGGGGAAGGAGTGGAAGGGCCGTCGGACGACAGTGGTTTCGGAGACAACGTCGAGCTGTTTTGAGGAGACAGGACATGGACACGATGCTGAACAATGACGGAAGCAAGCTGCGCCTTACGTTGCGCGGAGATTTGAGCCTGGAGTGCGGACCTGAGCTGCGCAGCCGGCTTTTGGAGCTGATCGGGCCGGGCCGGGAGGTGGTGCTCGACCTGAGTGAGGCTGCCTCCACGGACTTGAGCTTCTGGCAAATAGTTGTCGGGGCCCGACGTTCGGCCAAAGTCATGGAGGCCGGGCTGTTCATCGAGGGTGAGCCGTCAGACCAGGTCCGGCGGTTTTTGAAGAGAGCGGGGATCGACGCACACGAAGAGCTTGGAATTGGTTGGGAGTAGCAACCATGGGTAAGAAAATCATGACCGTGGACGATTCTGCCAGCGTGCGCCAGATGGTGGCCTTCACCCTCAAGGAAGCGGGGTACGAGATCATCGAGGCGGAGGACGGAGCCGAGGCCTGCGCCAAGCTGGACCAGGGGCCGCAGATGATCATCACCGACCTGAACATGCCGGTCATGGACGGGATCGAGCTCATCAAACGTGTCCGCGCCACAAGCGGCCTGAAGTATATTCCCATCATCATGCTGACCACGGAGTCGCAGGCGCAGCGCAAGCTGGAAGGCAAGGCGGCCGGGGCTACCGGCTGGATAGTCAAGCCCTTCAAGCCTGAGCAGCTGCTGGCGGTGGTCAGCAAGGTTCTCAAGTGAGTCACCTCGGAGACCCCATGCAGAAGAACCAACCCGGGCAAGAGCTCTTCCTGGAAGAGGCGCGCGAACTCCTCGAAGAGCTGCAGACCTCCCTGCTTGAGATCGAGGAGAACCCGGGGGACAGGGAGCTCATAGACCGCGCTTTCCGTGCCCTGCACACCATCAAGGGCTCGGGGTCCATGTTCGGGTTTGATGCGCTGGCCGACTTCACCCACGAGGTGGAGAGTGTGTTCGACCTGGTCAGGAGCAACGAGATGCGGGTCAGCACAGAGCTTCTGACTCTGACCCTGGCAGCCGGGGATCACATCCGAAGCCTGCTTGAAAAGCCCGAGCTTGATCAGCCTACAACACAGGAGGGCCGGAAGATTCTGGCGCGGCTCGCGTTGCTCAACCCCCGGCAATCCGAGGGGGCGCCGGCCTCATCCTCAGAGGGGGAAGTGCGTGCCGCTCAGTACGCAAAGTACCGAATTTTCCGCATCCGCTTCGCCCCGGAACAGTCCATCTTCCTGCGGGGAGTCAACCCGGTACATCTGCTGGACGAGCTCAGGGAGCTAGGCCGGACCACGGTGCTGGCCAACCTCGATCTGGTCCCGGGGTTGGAGGAGCTGGACCCTGAGCAGTGCTACATATCCTGGGACATCATCCTGGAGACGGACCGGGACGAACACAGTCTTCGGGACGTGTTCATCTTCGTGGAGGATGACTGCCGGCTGGACATCACCCTTGTGGACTCCGACGTCCCAGAGGACAGCCGGACCAGCGCCAAACGGCTGGGGGAGATCCTTGTGGATCGGGGGGACATCACTTTGGGGGAGATCGAGGAGGCGCTCGCCCGGCAGAAACGGCTGGGGAGCCTGCTCAAGGAGTCCGGGAAGGTGGGCCCATCCCGGATTGCCTCGGCGCTGGCAGAGCAGGAGGTGGTGCGTGAGTCCCGCAGGACCGGGCAACGGGCCGGGCCTGCCGGGACGAGCATCCGGGTGGGCGCGGACCGGCTCGACGCCCTGGTCAACCTGGTGGGCGAGCTGGTCATTGTCCAGGCCCAGATCAGCCAAGTGGTGCAGACTCGCAGGGACCCCCTGTTGACAGGATTGGCCGAGGAGCTGGAGAGGCTGTCCGGCGAGCTGCGCGACTCGGCCCTGAACATGCGCATGGTCCCCTTTGGCAGCAGCTTCAGCACCTACAAGCGTCTTGTCCGGGATCTGTCCATGGAGCTGGGCAAGGAGATCGACCTGGTCACCAGCGGCGCCGGAACAGAGCTGGACAAGACCGTGATCGACAAGCTCAAGGACCCCCTGGTCCACCTGCTGCGCAACAGCATGGACCACGGGGTGGAGCACCCCGAGGTGCGGACCGCTCACGGCAAACCCGCCCGGGGGACAATCCGGCTGTCGGCCGAGCAGGCCGGGGGCTACGTGGTCATCCGTATCCAGGACGACGGAGCCGGGCTGGATGCGGAGGGCATTCGGAACAAGGCCGTTGAGAAGGGGCTGCTCTCCTCTGAGATGCCAAAGAGCGATCAAGAGCTCTTCGAGTACATCTTCCAGCCGGGGTTCTCCACGGCCGGCTCGGTGACCAGCTTGTCCGGCCGCGGCGTGGGCATGGACGTGGTCAAGCGTTCCATCGAGGCCCTGGGCGGGAGCGTGGGGATCGAGAGCAGCAAGGGACGGGGGACAACGGTTACGGTGAAGATCCCCCTGACCCTGGCCATCATCGAAGGGCTGCAGGTGCAGGTGGGGGAGGAGAGCTTCGTGCTGCCGCTGTCCTCGGTGGAGGAGTGCGTGGAGATCTCCGGTGGGGAGAAAGGCGATAGGAGGCTTGTCGAGCTGCGGGGCGATCTGGTGCCCTATGTCCGGCTGCGGGAATGCTTCGAGGTCCCGGGGACGCCCCCTGTGATCGAGCAGGTGGTGGTGACCGGCAGCAACGGGAAACGGCTGGGAATCGTAGTGGATCAGGTCATCGGCGAGCACCAGACGGTTATCAAACCGCTGGGCAGGCTGTACGCCAATGTACCGGGCGTCTCCGGGGCGACCATCAAGGGGGACGGAAGCATGGCCCTGATCCTGGACGTTCCCACCATCATGGCAGGTCAAGAGTCCCGCACATGACCGGGGACGTGGCAGTGGAGAGTCGCCCCGAGGGCTCCAGGGCCACCACCCTGCCGACAAGACTCTTCAGGGAGTTCTCGGGGATCATCTCCCGGGAGTGCGGCATCAAGCTGCCAGACAGCAAGAAAATCATGCTCGCATCCAGGATACGCAAACGGCTTCGGGCCCTCAGCCTCGGATCGTTCGAGGAGTATCGGGATTTCTTTCACGGGCCCAGGCGTGGGGAGGAGCTGGTCCACCTCATCGATGTGGTCACCACCAACACCACCCAGTTTTTCCGGGAACCCAGGCACTTCGAGATCCTGTCCCAGCGCATCCTTCCGGAGTGGTCCTCGTTTCACCAACAAAAGGTTTACCGGATCTGGAGCGCGGGTTGCTCAAGCGGGGAGGAGCCTTACACCCTGGCCATGATCCTGAAGGAGTACGAAGCGGCCACCCCAGGTTTCGCCTTCGCCATCCTGGCCACTGACATCTCCACCAGTATTCTGCAAAGGGCGATAAAGGGAATCTACCCCAGGGAACGCGCTGAAAAGATCCCGGAGAGCCTCCAGCGCAAGTACCTGCTCCGAAGCCGCGACAGAACCGTTGGCCTGATGCGCATGGCGCCCGAGATCAGGTCACGGGTGGAGTTTTCCCGGCTCAACTTCATGGAGGAGTTCGACCTGGAGGAACCCATGCAGGCAGTCTTCTGCCGCAATGTGCTCATCTACTTCGACCGGGCAACACAGGAACGGGTCCTACGCCGTATCTGCCGGCACCTCGCGCCGGGAGGGCACCTGTTCATCGGGCACTCGGAAAGCCTGGCCGGCATGGGGCTCCCCCTCAGGCATGTGGCGCCCACGGTGTACAGGAAGGAGGCATGAACCGGGGCCAAGGGGCAGCTGTCTTCCTGAAGCAGTGCACCGCCCTGGCCTCACACCGTCTTTTCCGGGCGACCACCATCCTGGGCTCCTGCGTGGCTGTGACCTTCCGGCACGAACCAACCGGCTGGGCAGGGATCTTCCACGCCCTGCTCCCTGGCACCGGTCGCAACTTCCGGGAGCTGGGCCGGAGAGAGGCCTGGCGCTTCACGGACGCCTCGGTGGAGCGCATGCACCACCTGTTCGCAAGGCGGGGTGTGACGGCGCAAGGGACAGAGGTCAAGGTCTTTGGCGGGTCAGACATGTTCGGCGGTCACGTCGCGGTCCCGTCAGTGGGGGAGCAGAACGTCCGGGCCGCCCTCGGTCGGCTCAAGCCCTTGGGCTACACTGTGTCCGCCATGGACCTGGGCGGCCCTCGGGGGCGAAAGATCATCTTCTGTTCGGCCACGGGGCGGGTGTTCCTGAAACGGCTCTGAACAACCCACCAACCTTCAGCCAAAGGAAAATCCCACATGATCAAGGCTGGACCGGTCCGAGTACTGGTGGTGGACGACTCCGCCCTGGTGCGCCAGACCTTGCTGGAGATCCTTTCCCTGGACCCGGAGATCAAGGTCACGGGTACGGCAGCGGATCCATTTGCAGCAGCCAGGCGCATGGAGGAGGAGATTCCGGACGTCATCACCCTGGACGTTGAGATGCCGCGCATGGACGGCATCACCTTTCTGCGAAAGATCATGTCCCAGCATCCCATTCCGGTGGTCATCTGCTCCACCCTGACCGAGCAGGGGTCCCAGGCCCTGCTCAAGGCTCTGGAGTACGGAGCGGTGGATGTTATCCAGAAGCCCAGGATAAACACCAAGCGGTTTTTCGAGGAGTCCAGGATACGAATCTGCGACGCAGTCAAGGCCGCAGCCCAAGCAGAGTTGAAAAAAATCTCTGGGCGGATGAAGTGTATTGACCCCAAACTGACGGCTGATGCGGTCATTCTGGAGTCCCGGGCGCGACCGGTGCTGAAGACTACGGAGAAGGTTGTGGCCGTGGGCGCGTCCACCGGCGGGACCGAGGCCCTGCGCGTCCTGCTGCAGGCCATGCCGCGGGATTGCCCCGGCTTGATAGTTGTCCAGCATATGCCTGAAAAGTTCACAGCGGCCTTTGCCAGACGTCTGGACTCCCTGTGTGCCATTTCGGTCCGCGAGGCCGCGGACAACGATACCGTGCTCCGGGGCCGGGCCCTGATCGCCCCGGGCAACAGGCACATGCTGCTCAAGCGCAGCGGGGCCAGGTACCACGTGGAGGTCAGGGACGGTCCCCTGGTGCGGCGTCACCGCCCCAGCGTGGACGTGCTCTTCAGGTCGGCCTCGCGCTATGCAGGGGGGAATGCCGTGGGCGTGATCATGACCGGCATGGGCGACGACGGGGCCATGGGGCTCAAGGAGATGAAGCAGTCCGGAGCCAGGACCATCGCCCAGGACGAGTCCAGTTGTGTGGTTTTTGGCATGCCCCAGGAGGCCATCAAGCTTGGCGGTGTGGACAGGGTCGTGCCCTTGGAGCGAATGGCCAAGGAAATACTTTCTTCAATTTAGGAGGGGTCGTGACCAGGGGATAAAGCTCCAAGACCGTGCTGATTGTGGACGACAGCACCTCCCTGCGCTGGATCTCCAGGCAACTGGAAAGATATCCCTGGGGTGGTCACCCGTTGCGGGGTTCGAAAACGTCTCGTTTTTCCTTTTTGCTTTTCTCCTCACGGGGGGCCTGGACCAAATGCCGGGGAGAGGCCCCGAGAGATCTCATGTCGAATCCAAGACCAAAAAAGGGGACCTTTCCGTCCCGCTCACGGGAGATGGGGGGGGCGTTGTGCGCCATGGTGTCAACCTCGCCTGCTTGACGTGCTGGTTACTATGTCATTTTTGACATAGGAACTGAGCCGGGTCAAGAAACATTAAAAAAAATGCTTTATTTCAATATGTTAAAAAAAACATAGAAAGGGTGGTAGTCTGTGGGGCATCAAGCCAGTGCCCTGCGTGGCCGAGGAATGGTGAGGGTTGGTGCCCCGATTTGAGTAATAGTGTAGATATGGCTGTGGCTCATCGCATCAGGTAGGGAGGGCGGCAGGCGAAAAAGCTGATCCCAGCCGGAGTGTGGCGTCGGATCAAGATATGGATCAACCCAGAAAGTAAACCAGGATACACGATGAAAAGAGGCGAAAGCTCAGGTCAGTCTGCAGTGAAGCTCAAGTTCACCGGATCCAAGATGGTCGGTGATCTCTCTTTTGAAGAGTACTTCGAGATGGCCCGACGGTTTCACGGCTATCCCGCCCCTGGGCTGTTGCTTGGTGGATACATGGTGGAGGAGGCCAAGCGACATTTCGAGCCGGATGTGCTGCTTGACGCCATCTGCGAGACCTCCTGGTGTCTGCCCGACGCTGTCCAGATCCTGACCCCGTGTTCCATTGGGAACGGCTGGCTGCGCATCCTGGACTTTGGCCGGTATGCGGTCACCTTGTACGACAAGATGGAAGGGAGCGGTGTGCGTGTGGCCCTGAACCCGGGAAATCTCACAGATTGGCCGAACCTCGCCGACTGGTACCTGAAGCGCAAGCCAAAGAAAGATCAGGATTCCGACATGATACGGCAAGAGATCGGGCAGGCCGGGGCCACAGTCTGCACATTGGAGCGGGTCCTGGTGCCGCTTGAGAAGATGCGCAAGCGCAGCAAAGGCAGGATCGTGGTTTGCCCGATCTGCAGCGAGGCCTACCCTGCCATGCACGGCGCCATCTGCCGGGGCTGCCAGGGAGAGGCGCCTTACCGGGATGCGGGTCTGGTAGAGGAAACAGCACCGACTCCGCGTTTGAAGAAGGTTCCGGTGGATGATGCCCAGGGGCTGGTCGTGCTGCACGATATGACCAGGATCGTTCCGGGGCGTTCCAAAGGTCCGGCTTTCAAGCGTGGACAGACCCTGGACGTGGGTGACGTGTGCCGGTTGCAGCAGATGGGCCGGCGTCACCTTTACGTGGAAGTAGAGGGAGGGCCTGGAGAGGAGTGGGTGCACGAAGACGCGGCGGCCGAGGCCTTTGCCGCTGCCATGGCCGGCCCCGGGATCGGTCCGGCAGGGCCTCCCCGGGAGGGCAAGGTCACGCTTGAGGCTCTTCAGGACGGCCTTTTCATAGTGGATGAGCAGCGTCTGGAGCAGTTCAATCAGCTTCCGGAAGTCATGGCAGCCAGTCGCAAGGCCTACAGCCTGGTCAGAAAAGGATCGGGCATAGCCGCCACCCGGGCCATCCCCCTGTACCTGAGGCGGGAGCTGAGCAATGCAGCTCTTCAGGTCCTGGAGGAGGGCCCCTTGTTCGAGGTCAGGGTTCTCAAGCCGTCCAGGGTGGGCATTCTGGTCACGGGGAGCGAGGTCTTTCAAGGCCTGATAGAGGACCGGTTCGAGCCGGTGGTCACAGAAAAAGTCACGCAGCTCGGGTGCCGGGTGGTCAAAAGCATGGTGGCGCCGGACGACATCCAGGCCATTGCCACCTGTCTCAGGTCCATGATCGTGGCCGGGTGCGAGCTGGTGGTGACCACCGCCGGACTGTCCGTGGACCCGGACGACGTAACCAGAAAGGGGCTCATCGAGGCCGGCGTCAGCGACATCCTTTACGGCATGCCGGTTCTGCCGGGGGCCATGACCCTGCTGGGAAGGCTCGGTCAGGCCCGGGTCATCGGGGTCCCGGCCTGCGCCCTGTTTTTCAAAACTACCAGCTTCGACATTTTGCTGCCCAGGCTGCTGGCCGGCGTGGAGATCAACCGCAAGGACCTGTCCAGGCTGGGAAACGGGGGCATGTGCCTGGAATGTAAGGCCTGCACCTATCCAAAGTGCCCTTTTGGGAAATAGCGCTTCTGCCCACGCCTGGGGGGCGGACAGCGGGAGGGAAGGACAATGGACTCAGAGCACCCAGTAGTCAGGATCCACCTTTGGCTGGAGACCGAGCTCGGCGTCTACTTCGGGCAGGGACGGCTGCAATTGCTGGAGCAGATCCATGAACAGGGATCTCTGTCCGGGGCTGCCAGAAAATTGGGCATGTCCTACAGGGGGGCCTGGGGAAAAATCAAGACCACCGAGCGTATCCTCGGCTTTCAGCTGGTGGAGAAGTCCGGCGGCAACCGGTCCGGGTATCAACTGAGCCCCTTCGCCCACATGCTCATCGACCGCTACAAGCGCTGGCTGGAAGAGGTGGAGAGGGAGGCGGTGCGTCTGGCCCGCCAGCTTTTTCCCTGCGATCCCGTATCATACAGCGAGCAAACGTCCAGCAAAGAGGGGCAACCTGCCCTGCGCCAGAGGAGCGGGCGCAAGAAGACCCGTCACAATGTCTCACCTGGGTCCAACCCCTGACCTGCTACAAATAACATATTAAAATAATTGAATTTTTATTGACACACCTCCTCTTGCTCAAGCATATGCTTGAGGGAAGAGTGCAAACTGGAAAGGAGTCGTCGAACCCAGGGTGAGACCGACATCTGATCCACAAATCGAGGAGGTCGATCATGAAATACTCGCGAAGGGATTTCATGAAGCTGGCCGGGGCGAGCGCTGTCTGCGTCTCCCTCGTTCAGCTCGGCGTCGACCTTGAGCCGGTCAAGGCCTATGCGGCCGGGCTCAAGATCGACGGCGCGAAAGAGGTCATCACTGTCTGCCCGTTCTGCTCCGTGAGTTGTCACATCATCGCTTATGTGAAGAACGGCGAGCTGGTGGGTACGGAAGGCGATCCGGACTACCCCATCAACCAGGGCTCATTGTGCGCCAAAGGCGCGGCCATGTTGTCCATGACCCGTAATGAGCACAGGCTGAAGAAGCCCCTTTACCGCGCTCCCTACAGCGACAAGTGGGAAGAGAAGAGTTGGGACTGGGTCATCGAGCGCATCGCCAGGCGTGTCAAGGCGACGCGGGACAAGGAGTTCATCGCCACCAACACCAAGGGGCAACGGGTCAACCGCCTGGAGTCCATGTTCCTGCTGGGCACCTCCCATGCCGACAATGAGGAGTGCGCCCTGTTCCATCAAGCCATGCGAGGCCTCGGCATCGTCCACATGGACCACCAGGCCCGTATCTGACACAGCGCTACGGTAGCGGCTCTGGGAGAGTCGTTCGGACGCGGCGCGATGACGAATCACTGGATCGACCTCAAGAACGCCGATGCGTTTCTGATCATGGGCAGCAATGCTGCCGAGCACCATCCAATCTCCTTCAAGTGGGTCCTTCAGGCCAAGGAAAAGGGGTCTGTGGTCATGCACATCGACCCCAAGTTCTCACGCACCTCGGCCCGCTCGGATTTCCACGTCCCCCTGCGCTCGGGCACGGACATTGCCTTCCTGGGGGGCATGATCAAGTACATCCTGGACAACAACCTGTACTTCAAGGAGTACGTGACCAAGTACACCAACGGCGCCATGATCGTGGGCAAGGGCTTCGGGTTCCAGGACGGCCTCTTTTCAGGCTTCAACCCTGTGACCAGGTCCTACGACCGGACCAAGTGGGGGTTCGAGCTCGACGACAAGGGCGTGCCGAAGAGGGATGAGTCCCTGCAGCATCCCCGCTGCGTAATCAACCTGCTCAAGGACCACTTCAAGCGGTACGACCTGGACAAGGTCTCTTCAGTTACCGGCGTGTCCGAGGAAAACCTGCTCAAGGTCTACAAGGCCTATGCGGCCACGGGCAAGCCCGACAAGGCCGGAACCGTCATGTATGCCCTGGGGTGGACCCAGCACACCGTGGGCGTGCAGAACATCCGCAGCGCGGCCATGATCCAGCTCCTGCTGGGCAACATCGGCATTGCCGGGGGCGGCATCAACGCCCTGCGGGGCGAGCCCAACGTGCAGGGGTCCACGGACCACACCCTGCTCTACCACATCGTCCCGGGGTACATGGCCATGCCCAACGCCAGCTGGCAGACCCTGGAGGACTACAACAAGGCCAACACCCCGGTCTCAAACGACCCCATGAGCGCCAACTGGTGGCAGCACAAGCCCAAGTACTTTGTCAGCCTGCTCAAGGCCTGGTTCGGTGAAAACGCCACCAAGGACAACGGGTTTGGATACACCATGCTGCCAAAGGCCGAACCCGGTGAGGACTACTCCTACCTGTTCCTCTACGACCGCATGTACAGGGGGCAGATCTCGGGCGGCTTCATCATGGGCCTGAACCCCATGCAGAGTGTGGCCAACACCAACAAGCTGCGCAAGGCCATGGACAACCTGGACTGGCTGGTGACCTCGGAGCTGCACAACACCGAGACCACGGACAACTGGCGCCGCCCGGGAGTCGACCCCAGGACGGTCAAGACCGAGTACTTCCTGCTGCCGTCGGCCCACCGCATCGAGAAGGAAGGTTCGGTGACCAACAGCGGCCGGTGGCATCTGTGGCACTACCAGGCCGTCAAGCCGCAGGGAGAGGCCCGCACCTTCGGCGAAATGATCGTGCCCATCATGAACAAGCTGCGGGAGCTGTACGCCAAGGAAGGCGGCACCTACCCCGACCCCATCCTGTCCCTGGACTGGCCCAAGAGCTACGAGCCCGAAGAGATGACCAAGAAGATCAACGGCTTCTTCACCCAGGACACCAAGGTCGGGGACAAGCTCTACAAGAAGGGCCAGCTGGTGCCCTCCTTCACCGCGCTCAAGGACGACGGGTCCACGATGAGCCTCTGCTGGCTGTACACGGGCAGTTTCACGGAAGAGGACGGAAACAAGTCCAAGCGGCGCAACCCCGAGCAAACCGACATGCAGGCCAACATCGGCCTGTTCCCCAACTGGTCCTGGTGCTGGCCGGTCAACCGACGGATTCTCTACAACCGTGCCTCGGTCGATCCCAAGGGCAACCCTTACAACCCGGCCAAGGCAGTCATCAAGTGGGAGAACGGCAAGTGGGTCGGGGACGTGCCCGACGGAGGGTGGCCTCCCATGGCCATGGAGGGGGGCAAGTACCCCTTCATCATGCACAAGCATGGCTTCGGGCAGATTTACGGACCGGGCCGCATGGACGGACCGTTTCCCGAGCACTACGAGCCGGTGGAGACGCCCATTGCGCGCCATCCCTTCTCCAAACAGCTGAACAGTCCGGTGTACAAGTTCGTTTCCAGCGACATGGACAAGCTGGCTGCAGCTGGAGACCCGAACTACCCCTACGTGCTGACCACCTACAATGTGACCGAGCACTGGTGCGGCGGCGGCGAGACCCGCAACGTGCCCAACCTGCTGGAAGCCGAGCCCCAGCTCTACGTGGAGATGAGCCCGGAGCTGGCCAACCTCAAGGGCATCAGGAACGGTGACGGCGTGATCGTGGAAAGCATCCGGGGCAATGTTGAGGCCATCGCCATGGTCACGGTGCGCATCCGGCCATTCAAGGTCATGGGCAAGACGGTTCACCTGATCGGCATGCCCTTCTGCTTCGGCTGGACAACACCGATGTGCGGGGACTCCACCAACCGGCTTACGCCGTCCGTGGGAGATCCCAACACGACGATTCCGGAGTTCAAGGCGTGCTGTGTGAACATCAGCAAGGCAGACTGCCTGACCGAGCTCGAGGGGGCGGGGGGAGTCGGCATTTGCATTGCCCCCTGATCTGTGTCCCGTCATACGTGGAGACCAGTTGATGGCGATCACCTGAAGAAAAAGCCCGATCCCCCGGGCAGGCTGCAGCCTGCCCGGGATTTCAAGGAGTCCATATGTCAAAGACATTCTTTATCGACACGTCACGCTGCACCGCCTGCCGCGGATGTCAGCTGGCATGCAAGGAGTGGCACGAGCTGCCCCCCAACAAAACCCTGCAGTGGGGCAGTCATCAAAATCCCCCAGATCTCAACCAAAACAACTACAAGCTGGTCCGGTTCAGCGAACACCTGGTGCATGACCAGGTGCGCTGGTACTTTTTCCCGGACCAGTGCAGGCATTGCATCAACCCGCCGTGCAAGCTGACGGCAGACATGATCCTGGACGGCGCCATCGTCCAGGATGCGAAGACCGGGGCGGTGCTGTTCACGGATTTGACCAAGAGGATCAGCAAGGAGGACTTCGAGGATGTCAGGGCCTCCTGCCCCTACGACATTCCGCGCCGGGACGAGAAAACAGGTCTGATGAACAAATGCACCATGTGCTTCAACAGAATCAACCAGGGCATGCTGCCGGCCTGTGTCAAGGTCTGCCCAACCGGGGCCATGAACTTCGGGGACCGGGACGAGATGCTGTCCCTGGCGGAAAAGCGGCTCAAGGAAGTCAAAAAAGACTACCCCGACGCCATACTGGCTGACCCAGACGAGGTGAACGTCATCTTCCTGCTCCTCGATGAGCCGAAAAAGTACCACTTGTACAGCGTGGCCGATGCCAGCGCCAAGCCCATGGACCGGAAGGGTTTTTTGGCAACCTTGGCGAAGCCGTTTCAGGGAGCTCTGCGAGAGATCGCAAAAGGATAGGCTCCTCCAGCCAATGCCAGGGCTGCTCCGTGCGGGGCAGCCCTGGCTCTTTGGCGCAACAAGGAAGAAAGGGAGAAGAAAGTGGAGCAAGGCAAGCGACTCGACGCGAGACAGACCATCGCCGCAATGCAGGAGCGCAAGTCGGCATTGGAAGGGGTGTTGTCACTCGCCGCAGTGTTTTCAGATCTCAGGAAGGAGGTGCTCACCGGGTTGCTCAGCGTTCCATCCGACCTGCCATCCTGTGCAGGAAGAGCATCCGGAGTGTCCCTGCTGTCCGGGACAACCATGGAATGGGCACGGGACCTGCTTGCCCTTTCAGCTGCGCACGTGCTCCCAGCCCTTGGCCGAATCCCCCAATTGGAAAAGGATGTTGCGGCACTGCAGCAGGCCCTGGACGATGAAAGGCTCGATCTCACAGGCTTGGCCGCAGCCGTCCTGGAGCAGAACGCGCCTGAGGTGGATCGCCGGGCAGCAGACCTTTCCGTGGCCAGGGCAACCCTGGAGTTTGTTCTGCGCCAGATTCTGGGCCCTGTTCTGGCAGTCGCTGCAGAGCGCCTGGCCTCGGAGGCGACAAAAAAAGGTTGGAAGGAAGGATATTGTCCGATTTGCGGCTCCCTGCCCTCCATAGCTTACCTGAGCCGTGCCAATGAGGACGCCGAGCTCTCGGAGTTTTTGCGCAGCGGGGGGGGGAAGAAGTTCTTTCACTGCTCGCTGTGCGGTCAGGAATGGAGCTTCGTGCGCGGCACCTGCCCTGTATGCCAAAAAAACGACCCGGGCACGATCGAGACCTACAGCGCCAACGGGGAGACGAGTGAGCGGCTGGAGATCTGCACCCACTGCAAAATCTACAGCCCCTGCATCGATTTACGTGGTCTGGAGTGCACGCCCGACATGCACGTGGCCCCGGTGGGGTTGCTGCCACTGGAGATCAGGGCCCGGCAGGATGGATACCGCCCTCTGTGTGTGGACTATTGGAATGTCCTGGAATAGAGCGGTTGAGCATGAAAACGGCACCTGATTCCGGGGTGTCGCTTTTTCCTGACAGCAACACACTGTGGAGATGGGGCCAGCCAACACCGTGAAAAAGAAACTTGCCGCAAGCACACTCCTCCGGGCCACTTTGAAGATCGACGCCAAGGGCGTCTGTCAAGACATGGACCGGCTGGTGATCGAGGAACCCCTGGAGGTTCAGGTCAACGGCAGCCCCTATGCGCTGTTCATGCGCATGCCAGGCGAAGATGTAAAGCTGGCCCTTGGACATTGCTACACCACAGGTGTGATCACGGACAGGCGCCAGGTCACAGCAATCACGCAGGGCATCGGACCCGAAGGCGTCAGACGGGTATATCTGGATGTCGACGGTGAAATGCACCCGTTAGTGCGAGAGAGTGGTCAGCAATGGCATTTGAGCTTGTCGAGCAGCGGCCACGCCGGGTCAAAAGTCTTTTCCGAGAGTGTCGCTGATTATGCGGGAGCAGAAGAAACAGTTTTGATCGCTCCTGAAGGATTGCAGAATCTGGCAAAAACGGCAGTGGCGAACCAGTCGGTCTTTCTGACCACCGGGGCCACCCATTTCGCCTCCTTTTTCGATCGGGACGGTGATTTGTTGTCCTTTGCGGAGGATGTGGGCAGGCACAATGCCTTGGACAAGGCTGTGGGCCAGCTTCTCCAGGATGAAACCATGGAGAGGGCGCTGGTTGCCGTGCTCTCTTCCAGGCTCAGTTATGAGATGGTTCAGAAGGCGGCTGTGGTCGGGGTGGAAATCCTGGCCGGGTTTTCCGCGGCCACATCTTTCTCCGTCCAGGTGGCCGAGCATGCGAACATCAGTCTGGTCGGTTTTCTAAGACCTGGGCGCATGAACGTCTACTGCCATCCGCAGCGCATTCAGGGCGACTGTGCAATCCCCACTCGAGCCACTGAGAGTTCAGCAGGGTGATCGGTCAGTGGCTTCTACGCGGAATCAAGGTTTGATGGTGCTGGAAAAGGAAGATGTGGACCCTATCAGAAAGCAAACCATCCAATGAGGGAGAAGCGATGCAGCCCGGGGTTTCCCGCCGCAACCTTCACAGCGCGTGGTCCATGGTTCTGGTCTGCCTGCTCCTTGCTGCAGCTCCATGCAGCGTTGAGGCCTCGGATGACGGTGAACAGCTAGTCCAGGTGACGGTTTTTTCGCGCCAGGAATGCGCATACTGCGCCAAAGAGCTGGATTTTCTGCAACGCCTGCGCGAAACCGTCCCCTTCACGTTGCGGGAGATCGACATAGATTATCCTGACGACAGGCTGCTTTTTGAGATCCTGACAGACAACAACAACCTCCCCAAGGGCACGCCCATCACTGTGATCGGGCGGAAGATCCTGGTCGGG
>CAZQOG010000048.1:0-19612 GCA_964594925.1 uncultured Desulfohalobiaceae bacterium | reverse complement strand
CAGAAAGGCCTTTTGCGCCCCCGGGGCATCGTCCGTGCCGAGCAGGGCCAGCCCTCGCTGAAAAGAGTCCTCGGCCTGGCGGACACAGGCCCGGCGCAGGCGCTCCACCTGTTGGGCGGCGGCAGTGTCCGTGGGAAGAAGTGCGGCCAGGATCTCTCGTGCAAGAAGGGCTCGGCGCAGGTCGCCACGTTCCTCGGCCTGTTCGGCGTTGGTTTGCCAGGGCAGGACAGTGAGAGGCTGCTCCCCGGGCTGCTCCCCGGTGGTGGCGCACCCCCAGAGCGTGGCTGCGAACAGGATGAGGAACGCGGCTTTGACGGCGGTTTTTGAACGTGGCCGGTTCACAGGATATCCTCCCCCTGGAAGACGCGGAGCTGCTCCCGGAACTGCTCCATGGTGAAGTCCCCGTAGACCATGCTCCGGTTGATGCGCAGGGTGTCGGAAAAGACCGGGACCCCGCCCCGCTTGACTGTGAAGGCGCCGAGAAACTCGTGCTTGCGCAGCACGCCTGTGACCAGGGGGTTGGTCGTGCCGTAGGGGTAGGCCATGAACCGGGGGGTCTGGCCGGTCTTGTCCGCAAGAATTTTCGAGCTGGTCACGATCTCCTCTTCCAGGCTGTTCAGATAGGCGGGCAGGTCCTCACCCGAGAGCAGCTTGGCCAGGTCGCGGTGGGTCCGGGAGTGGCACTGGATGTCGAAGCCGGCCTGGGCGATCTCCCTGACCTGATCCCAGGACAGGGTCTTGCGGCTGCCCACGATGAGGTCGGTGTACACGAACAGCGTGGCCGGGTAGCCGAAGCGCTTGAGCACCGGCATGGCCAGGTCGTGGAAGGAGCGCCAGCCGTCGTCGAAGGTTATGACCACGGATTTTTTTGGGATCTGGGAATCCATCTCCATGAACTTGTAGAGCTCGGCCAGGGGAATGACCTGGTATCCTTCGTCCCGGAGCAGCTGCATCTGAGCCTCGAAAACGTCCAGGGGCACGGACATCTTGTCACAGGCCTCGGGGGTGATGTGGTGGTAGACCAGGATGGGCACGAGCTGGTAGCCGTCGGGGCGCAACCCGCCCGGGGACCAGGGTTTGAGCGGCACGATGAGGGTCTGTCCCGGCTCGGGGTGCTGGATGTCGTTGAATTCGGCCAGCATCCAGGCCTTGCCCGAGTCGCCCAGATGCTCGTCTGCCAGCGAGGCCAGGGTGTCACCTGGCGCAACCTGGACGGGCTTGAAGCCTGTGTCGGACAGCAGGGGCTCTTGAACCACCTGCTTTCCAGTGCCGGCACAGCCGCACAGAAGGGTGGCAGCAAGAAACAGGAGCAGGGTCACTGTCTGAGAGATACGCATCACGCTTTCCTCATTATCGATCTGAATCCTTTTCTGCCCGTACCCCGACCACCCGGAAGACCTCCACCAGCTCGGACTTGCCCTTGAGTTGCTGGGGGGGGAGCTCTTCTGCCTGCACCAGGTCCTGGACGGCATCGTAGACGCTGCGCCCGATAATGATTTCGCCCGGTCCGGCCAGGTTGTTCAGCCGGGAGGCCACGTTCACAGTGTCTCCGATGACAGTGTACTCCATCTTGACCTGTGACCCGATGTTGCCTGAGACCACCAGACCCGAGGTTATGCTGATCCCGATGCGGCCGAGAAGGGCATTGCTGCCCGATTCGAGCTGCTTTTTCGACTTTTCCTGGATGGCAAAGGCGGCATCAACGGCCCGTCTGGCGTGATCCTCGTGCTGGATGGGTATGCCGAACACCCCAAGCACAGCATCCCCGATGAACTTGTCCACAGAGCCCCCGTTCTCCAGTATGGCCTCGGTGGCGATCTCAAAGCACTCGTTGAGGTGCTCCACGACCAGCTCGGGGTCGTGCTCCTCCGCGTACTTCGTGAAGTTGCGGATGTCGGTGAAGAGCACAGTGGCAGTGGACTTGGCCCCCTTGAGCCACGATTCATCGGGGTTGGAGAGGATCATATCCAGCACTTCCTTGCTCACGTAACGCCCGAAGGATTGCTGGATAATGAACTTGTTGCGCAGCTCCTCGGCCATGAAGTTGAAGGCAGTTGCCAGGTCGCCGAACTCGTCGTTTCGCGCGATACTGGTCCTGTGGGTGTAGTTGCCCTTGCCGATCTCCCGGGTGGCCAGGACGAGCTTGGAGATGGGGCGGGAAAAACCAACCCCCAGCAGCACGGCGATGGAGATCCCCAGCAGGATGATGAAACCGCTCATGAGCAGGATGCGGCGGCTCTCATCCTTGATGATGTCGTCGATGTACTCCAGGGACATGCCCACGCTGACAGCGCCAAGCAACGTGTCCTGAAACTTGATGGGGCGGGACAGCTCCAGGACCGCCTCCCCGGTAGCAGACAGATAGTCGAAGCTGGTGATCCCGCCGTCTGTGGAGGTGTGCCCGGCCGCAGAATGCCGCGATTTCTGCCCGATCATTTCGGGGTTGTCGTGGGCCCTGATGGTGCCCTGGTTGTCAACGATGATGGCATAGAGCTGCCCCTCTGCCAGATCGGATTTCTTGACCATCTTGTTCAGGCTGAGCAGGTCGTCCTCGATCAAGGGGATGATGGCGCTGTTGGCGAAGTAGTTCAGGCTGACCCTGCCGGTCTGCACCAGCTGGGTGTAGAGCTGGTCGTGCTGCCGGTTCAGGATGATGAAGCTGAGGATGAGGATGGTCAGCCAGATGATGAAGGTGATGGCAATGGAAAGCTGCACCCGGATGGGAATGCGCAGCCTGTGCAGCAGGGACCTGCAGTGCTGCCTGAAACCTGGTAGTACATTGGCCATGTTCCGCTGCTCCCCGGGAGCTTGCCGGTGAACGGTTGGCTGGGCCACGGTGGCATTTGTTCGATTTTCACTATGTAGGCCAGGTACTGAAAAAAGGCAAACCAGGCCGCGGGACGCCAACCGCAGGCAATCTTTCTCATCTCTTCGGATTTCTGGATCTGCTATTCACTGTTTCACTGACCCGATCACAACGCAGGGGATTGACACCAAATGGCCTTTGTACCTAATCATGCAACAGTTGAGAAAGAAACGGGAAAAGGTTGTCCATACTCCCAGGGAGGACCAATGCAGCCCACAAAGGAAAGAAGACGCCTGGACAGGAAGTCGTTCGACCCCCCGTTGATCGGGATTGTCAACGATTGCGAGGGTGGGAGCGTTGTGAAAGAGCGGCGTGGTTGCCCCTGGGGGTTTGTCTTTGTCGACGTCCCCAACCTGAGCCGGAGTGGTGCCCTGATTGCTTCCTCTTTTCAGATCGAAGAGGGCAGCTTGGTTGATTTTCAGGTCTGCGCCCCGGGAGAGCAGGAGTGGAAGAGCTACAAGGCCACGGTGGCCTGGTCCGGGGAGCGTGATGAAGAGGGGCTGTACAAGTCCGGCCTGGATTTCAGCGCCCCCCACGATGCCTCCTGGTGCCCCCGCCTGCAGCCCGGGGAAGTGGAGTTTCTCATCAACACCCAGCTCCTGCAGGCCATTCCAAGGAACGCGCTGCTGCACCTTCTGAACTGCCTGAACAGGCAGCCCGTCCTGTCGGGGCAGTGCTTCATTTCCCAGGGCGAGGCCGGTGACGCCCTGTACATCATCCAGAGCGGAACCTGCGTGGTCACCGTGGTCAAGGACGGGGAAAGCCACCAGGTGGCCAGGCTCAAGAGCGGCGACCTGGTGGGGGAGATGGCCGTGTTGACCGGTGAGCCCCGCAGCGCCAACGTGATCGCCGAAACCGACATGGTGGTCTGGCGGCTGGACAAGGAGGAGTTCGACCATGTGGCCGCGGAGCACTCCGACCTGCGCATCTTTCTCACGGAGCTGATCACCAACCGCTTTGAAACCTCCCCTGTGACGGCGGACCGGACCGTGGGCAAGTACGTGATCAAGAACAAGATCGGCCAGGGGGGCTGGAGCCTGGTCTACGAGGGCAGGCACAAGATCCTGGACATGCCCGTGGCCATCAAGATGCTCAAGCACGACATGGCCATGGAAGCCAGCTTCCAGGAGCGCTTCCGCCAGGAGGCCAATATCATTGCCCAGCTCATCCACCCCCACATCGTCAAGGTCTATGACATTGACGAGCTCTACCAGACCGCCTTCATCATCATGGAGTACCTGGAAGGGGAGTCTCTGCGCAGCCTGCTCAACCGCATGGGCTGCCTGCCCCATGCCCTGACCGTGAAGTTCCTGGTCCAGGTGGCCGAAGGGCTTGCCTACGCTCACGACAAGGGCATCGTGCACCAGGACATCAAGCCGGCCAACCTGTTCATCGTGCCGACGGAACACGTCAAGATCCTCGACTTCGGTCTGGCCTGCTCTCCGGGTTCAGAGGACCTGAACATCGCCGGCACGGTCTTTTACGCCTCGCCCGAGCAGATCGAGGGCGACCCTGTGGACCTGCGCACGGACGTTTACGCCATGGGCATCATGGCCTATGAGATGGCTGCGGGGTGCCGCCCCTTCCCGGAGGACGACCTGGCCGAGCTCATGGACAGGCATGTGGAAGAAGAGATACCCGATCCGTTGCTTGCCGTGCCCGACATGCCCACATCACTGGCCAGGTTCATCCGCACGGCCTGTCGCAGGGGCATGCAGGACCGCTACCAGTCCATGGGGGAGGTCCTGGTGGATCTCAAGGAGGCCCTGCGGGAAACCGGACAGAGTATCGAGCAGGCAGCTGGATTTCATACCCGGAAAATGGCCTCGCTGCTCCTTTTTTACGACGAGGACCTGCAGAAGGCCGTGACCGGTTTGCTGGAGGAGATCAGCCAGAAAGCGATCAAGCAGGGCATCGACATCAAGACTGCGGAGTTTCGGGATCTGTGAGCCAGAGTTGCAAGGTTCTTTTGGGTGTCGGCCACGCAGGGCATGGTGCACATGCCTCCGTTCCGGCGAACCATCACGAGGTGGTTTCCATGCACGCCGCAGGCATGACTGAAAAAGGGCCTTTCCGGCCCGCGAACGAGGATCGTTTCCTGATCCGAGACCTGGGGCGGCAGGGAGTGGTGCTGGCAGTTGCGGATGGGCTGGGAGGCCACACCGGCGGGGGTGTTGCCGCGGAGACAGTTATCCAGTGCCTGCGCGACATCGATCCGGAAGACCGTGATCCACAAGGCATGCTGCACGCAGCCATGGACATAGCCCAGTCGCTGATTGAAGCTGCGGTGAGTAAACGTCCGGAGCTCGAAGGCATGGGGACCACTGCGGTCTGCGCCTGGAAGCGAGACAATACCGTGCACTGGTACAGCATCGGCGACAGCAGGCTCTACCACGCCAACGGCCGGGGCCTGCACCAGATCACCACGGACCAGACCCTGGTGCAGTTTCTGCTCGAGGAAGGCACGATCACGCCGGAGCAGGCCATCAACCATCCCCAACAGCAGGTTCTCTACCAGTGCATCGGGTGTCCCGACCCGGAGCCGGAGCTGGGCAGCTTTGGTGTGAACACGGGGGATGTCCTGCTTCTTTCCAGTGACGGGTTTCACGACGTGCTTTCCCAGGATGCCATAGCCGGCTGTCTCACGGACCATGACGATCTTGAGGGTCTCTTGCAGAGGTTGATCGGGGCCGCGCTGGAGGCGGGGAGCAAAGACAATATCACAGTGATTGCAGCTCGAGTTGACTGACCACGCTTCGAGCCGGCTGGCATGTCCACCCGACCCGGGCCATGACGCGGAGGTTGCCTATGTTTGTTCGATTCTGGGGGGTTCGGGGGTCGATTCCGGTGTCGGGGAAAGAGTGTGTCCTGTACGGTGGTGACAGCTCATGTCTGGAAATCAGGACCGGTACCGGCGAGGTCGTGATCGTGGATGCCGGCACGGGCATCCGTTCCCTGGGCAGCCTGCTTATCGAGGAAGGCGTCAAACACGTCAACCTCCTGTTTTCCCATTTCCACCTGGACCACATCATCGGGCTGCCTTTTTTCAAACCCCTTTATCAGCCGGATGTGACCATCAACGTCATTGGCTGCCCTTCCTCTCAGGGCAGCTTTGAGACCATCTATTCACAGCTCATGCACCCTCCCTATTTCCCCGTCCCGTTCGAGAAGGTTTCCAGCAGTGTCCACTACGAGATGCAGTGCAACGATACCTTTGCGATCGGGGACACGACCATCACCACCATCCCGCTCAGCCACACCGATCCCGGGTTTGGCTACCGCTTCAGCACTGACTCCTCCAGCTTCGTGTTCCTGACCGACAACGAGCTGGGACACGCCCACGATGGGGGACGGTCTTTCGAGGAGTATGTCCGCTTCTGCCGGGGGGCAGACCTGCTGGTGCACGACGCCGAGTACACCAGTGAGGACTACGCCCTGAAAAAAGGCTGGGGGCACTCCACCTATCACGATGCCCTGCGCCTGGCCCTCACGGCCGGGGTCAAGCGTTTTGGCCTCTTCCATCACAATCAGGAACGGACAGACGAGGGCATCGACGCCATTGTGGGCGAATGCCGCGCCATGATCGCCGATGCCGGCAGCACTTTGGAGTGCTTTGCCGTGGCCCAGGGCATGGAGTTCGAGCTGGAGGCGTAACATGTGAAAGAAGATGCTGCACCTGCCAACTGTGTAGGATTTTTGCACGTAACAAGAGAGCGTAACGAGGGTGACCCGTGCCACAAGGGAAACACAACGACCCGAAAGGTTCCCTGGTCGAAGCCCTGCAGGGCGTTGAACTCTTTTCCGGGGTGGGAGAAAAGGACCTGGAGCTGCTGTCGCGGCATTTTGTTCTGAAAACCTATCCCCGCGGGGAACGGCTCTTTTCAGAGAACGATGCAGCCGACGGCCTGTTCATTGTGACGCAAGGGTTTTGCGGCCTTCTGGTCGCCTCCGGCTCCGGAGGGGAGGAGAAAGAGGTCGTTCTGCTGGGCAGGGGGCTGAGCATCGGCGAGATGGCCTGGGTGGACCGGGGCAAACGCTCCGGGTCGGTTGTGGCCGCCTCCGACCCGGTCCAGGTGGCCTGGGTGCCCTACGAGACCCTCGATGTCTACTGCCGCAAGCACTCCAGGGCCGGCTACCGCATCATGCGCAACATCGCCGCCGACCTCTCCTTCCGCCTCCGCCAGCAGACGCACGGGGGAGGGTGAGGCAAAGGAGGAAGGCAGAAGGAGGAAGGATGAGGGAAATGCTCAAGAGTTGTGTGTCAGTGTGACCGTGTGTCTGTAGGGGCGCGTTGCACGTGCCCTTCTTAGAAAGTGAACCAGGTAACAGCGAGTCGGAATATTCACTCTGGTAGGGGGGCGTGGCGCGCGCCCTTTCTTCGGACTTTGCCATAAGATCTCACGCCTAACACATAAACGTATTACGGAGAAACAATGGCCAGGATCGTGATCCTCGGGGCGGGGTTTGCCGGGCATACGGCAGCGGTCTACCTGGGCAACCGGCTGGGAAAAGACCACGAGGTCACCGTGGTCAACAAGTACACCTACTTCTGCTACCTGCCATCCCTGATCTGGGTGGCCGTGGGGCACATGCACCCGGACAAGGTGCGCTGCCCCCTCAAGGAAATTTACGACCGCATCAACGTCCACTTTGTTCAGGGCACGGCCCACACCGTCTATCCGGAATCCAACCGGGTCCTGGTGCACGAAACCGGGAGCGGGGCCGAGCTCAGCCTGGACTACGATTACCTGGTCATCGCCACCGGCCCCAGACTCGATTTCGATGCCACGCCGGGTCTGGGACCCAGGGCCGGGACCACGCTGTCCATCTGCTGGCTGGACCATGCCATCGAGTGCCGCAACACCTACCTGGAGCAGATGGAGCGCATGCGCCGGGGTGAGCAGGTGACCATGGTTCTTGGCTCGGGCCATGCCACGGCAACATGCCAGGGCGCCGCTTTCGAGTATCTGGCCAACATCCACAAGGACCTGGTGCGCAAGAAGATCCGTAACCGGGCAACATTGCGCTGGCTGTCCAACGAGCCGGCCCTGGGGGACTTTGGGGTCGGCGGGGTGCGGGTCCGCAGGAAAGGCCGTGTCTCAGACAGCGAGACCTTCATGCGCCAGGTCCTGAAGGAGTTCGACATCGAGTGGGAGGTGCGCCGGGCGGTCACAGCGGTGGAACAAGGACGCGTTTACTGGGAAGACGACCAGGGCCGGGAAGGGGAGACCGGCTTTGATTTTTCCATGCTCCTTCCCCGGTTCCAGGGCGTGAACTTTTCCTTTCTGGCCGACGACGGCAGGGATTTGGGGCCGACCATGCTCAACCCGGGCGGGTTCGTCCTGGTGGATGGCTTCTACGGCCTGGACCACGAGACCTTGAAGATCACTCCCGAGGCCTGGCCGGCCACCTACCAGAACCCCTCCTACCGCAACATCTTTGCCCCCGGCATTGCCTTTGCCCCCCCGGGCACGGTCTCCGAGCCGCTGACCTCGCCAACCGGCACCACCATCGCGGCCACTGTTCCCCGCACGGGCATGGTCTCGGGCATCGTCGGCCGGCTGGTGGCGCTGAACATCATCGGACTGATCCAGGAAGGGACCATGCACCACCAGGAGCGCATGAGCGAGATGTTCACGGCCTGCATCGCCTCCATGGACGACTCCCTGTGGGACGGCTCGGCCATATCCGTACTGGTCTACCCGGTGGTGCCCAACCACGTGCGCTACCCGGAGACCTTTGGACGGGACATGTTCATCACCAGGCTGGACAAGGGCGTGTCCAGCGCCTGGATCAAACGCATCATCCACACCACCATGTTCTACAAAAACAAGTCCCTGCCAGGCTGGCAGTTTATTCCGGAGTAGGAAGAAAAGGATAAAGGATAAAGGATGAAGGATGATGGCGGAGGGTTAAACCATTCAAAATTTTCTTACGGAGTGACCATATGCACCACGAACGCTCCTGGAAGCAGTCCATGCCCTTTCAGCTGGTCACCTTTGTCCTGCTCAACGCCCGCATTCTCAAGGGGGTGTGGCACAGCAAGCGGTTGCGGCCCTTCCTGGTCAAGTACAAGGTCAGCTACCTGACCCCGGAGCCGCACCCCGACGCCATGGTCACCACCCGCAAGCCCCCCCAGGTGGGCGACCGGCTCGATCTGGTGGGAAGCACCTACGAGGTCGCTGCAGTTACCCAGGTCACCCCGCCAAGGGGGGAGTTCTGTTTTTTGCAGGCGGTGTGTCGGGAAACGAAAGGCTGAAAACAATTTTTGAGGTTCATCCGGTTCGAGAGTACATGACAGCGCACACGTTGGAGGCAGTGGGCATTCATGCCCAGCAGCATCCCTGTCTTTTGTGAGATACGACAGGGGAAGGTCTCTTGAACCCGGCAGGTGCCGGGGCGGACATCTCAGTTGGAGAGGGAGGGTGGATTAAAAAAGATTCGCCGGGGGGCGCGCTCTGTACCGGATTCCGGCGGTTTCCCCGGGGCCTGGCGGGTGGTGCTCAGCCCGTATCGGAACGATCGCGCGCACTGGCGAATCTGAAGGCGGCCCTCAGTGGCCGATGATGGGAGTACCAATCATCCAGTAGTGGTACCCTCCTGTTGGCTGTTGTCAGCTTCCAACGGGCTTTGCCGATGGTAATTCCACTATACGAGCTGTGGAGTGAGCCGGTCAAGAGCAAGATGCAAATTTTTCCCTGGAGTGGAGGCAGCAAGGCAAGAAACACTGTGTTTCAAAGGAGTTGCCGGAAAGCCCCTGCCGGGCGCGGCTGCCTCTCTTGCGCCCCGGTAAAGAGGGCCGGGGATAAAGTATTGGTTTACGTTTGTGAAGTGATGGAGTGGCAGCGCGGATTTAGAAAGGTTTTGCGAATTGTTCCTGATTAGGACGGCATCGGGCCGATCCGACCGAACCCGGTCCCGTCAGACCGGAAGGATACTGCGGTGTTTGCGAGTAAGGCAGAGCTGCCCGAAAGCATACGGCCGGTCACTCCTTTTTCTTCCGCTCCTTGATACTGCCTTGCATGGAGATAATCTCTCGCTCCCGTGACACAGGCCGCCATGTGGGCTTGTGGTGCAGGCAGTCCACCGGACAGACCGCCTCGCAGGTCCCGCAGTAGACACAGGCAAAGGGGTCGCAGGTCCAGACGGCGCTGTCCTTGTCCACCGTGATGCACTGGGAGGGGCACTTGCGCTGGCAGAGCCCGCAGAAGATGCACTTGTCGATCTCGTTGTACAGCTCGCCGCGGGACAGAGGAAACGGCTCCCTGGCCCTGGCAGGGTAGTCCCGGGTGGCTTTCCTGCGCAGCAGATTGCGGATCAGGTTGGAGGTCATCTTCATGGGCGTACTCGTTGTCTCCTGGGGTTCAGAGGTGGCAGCTCGTTTTTTCCTTCACCGTTCCGTGCAGCTGATGCACGGATCGATGGACAGCACGACCACAGGGACGTCCGCCAGCTGAAGACCCGGCAGCAGGGCCAGCAGCGGAGGGATGTTGGCAAAGGTGGGGGTGCGGATGCGCAGCCGGTCCAGGTATTTGCCGCCGTTGGCCTTGATGTAGTAGGCCAGCTCGCCCCGGGGCTGCTCGATGCGGCTGAAATTTTCACCCTCGGGACGGCCGGTGACCTTGACTGCCAACTCCCCCTCGGGCAGAGCGGCGATTGCCTGGCGGATCAGGTCGATGGACTGCAGGGTTTCCCGGAACCGGACCCTGCCGCGGGCATGGCAATCGCCGTCAGCCTCCACAACCGGCTCGAAATCAATGCTGTCGAAAGCAGCGTACTTCAGCTGGCGCATGTCCTGTGCCAGGCCGCTGCCGCGGGCCGTAGGCCCGACAGCGCCCATCTCGTGGGCCTGGTCCCGGGTCAGGACACCGATGCCCCTGGTGCGCTTGGTGACGGTGTAGTCGTCGAATACGACCGGCTGCATGCGGCGGGTCTCCTTTTCGACCCACTCCAGCTCCGACAGGATCCAGCGGCACTGTTCCGGCGACAGGTCGCGGTGCACGCCGCCGATGACGTTGACCGAAATGATGACCCTGTTGCCGGTGGTGGCCTCGTTGATGTCCATGATTTTTTCCCTGATTCTCCAGAACTGCATGAACACCGATTCAAAACCGAAGGAATCAGCGAACAGCCCCAGCCAGAGCAGGTGGGAATGCATGCGGTGCAGCTCGGACCAGAGGGTGCGCAGGAATCTCGCCCTGGGCGGTGCCTGGACGCCCATCAGCTCCTCAATACCCTGGCAGTAGACCTGGGCGTGGATCTTGGAGCAGATGCCGCAGACCCGCTCCACGATCCGGATCATCTGGTGGAAGTCACGGATGTCGGCCAGCTTTTCCAGGCCCCGGTGCACATACCCGAGGGCGGGCGCCGCATCCACCACGGTCTCGTCCTCGAGGGTCAGGGTGAGGTGCAAAGGCTCGGGCAGCACCGGGTGCTGCGGGCCGAATGGAATGACGGTTCGTGACATGGAGTTCCTCTATGGATCAGGTCGTTGGTTGCGTTTGGAAAAAGGCAAAGAGAAGTAACCACCCGCTTCGCTCGACGTACACAGACGGACACAGACATTGCACCCGGCCGACTTGGTCGGGCACAAGGAGCCATCGCCTGCAGCGAATCCAAGAAAGTTACCGTCCATCAATATTTTTCATATCCAACCGAAGGAGCGCCGCAGGCCGGCGGCCTTTCTGCCGCTCAAGTCGAGCGGCTGAAATCCATCCCAAGCCTTTCATCCTGCCTTTTGTCTGTGTGTGTCGAGCGAAGCGGGTGGTTAGACCTGCCTTTTTGCTTTCATTGTCTTACTGGCCCACTGACCCATCGTCTTCCTTCTTGGTGACCGTGTACTTGCAAAAGGGAGTGGAGCGTACCTCCTCGTCCAGGTACAGGGTGCGGTCGTAGTCCAGGACCAGATCAGAAAAACAAACCCCGAACTGGTCCTGGATCTCGTTCTCCACCAGGAAGGCCATGTAAATGATGCCCGAGATGCTGGGCGCCTTGTCCTGCTTCAGGTGAACCATCCGCAAGTGCGTGACCTCAAGCTCCCTGTCGAAGTGGTAGAGGATCTCCACAGTGGCCTCGTCGATGTCCACGCAGGTCATGGTGACCATACGGTGCCCCTGCGCCTTGAGACGGGTGACCTCGTCCAGCAGGCTTTCAGGGGTGACCGGGGTCGCGTCGATCTGGATCATGTGGTTCCTCTATGGTGTCGCGTTTTCAAATTCCGTGGCTTCGTAGAATGGGCGCGCGCCACGCGCCCCTACCAGAATGGAGAATCCGGTTCGCTCTGCCCTGGTTCACTTTCACAGAAGGGCACGTGCAACGTGCCCCTACGGTCAGACAACCCTTCGCATCTTTCCCGATCGCTGGTCACTGCTCACATGCCTTTCCAGACATACTGGCACACAGCTCTTCAGCCTTTCACTCATCCTTCCGTCTTCAGCCTTCATCCTTCTCTTCCCTGCAGCTCGGCCAGCTTGGCCAGCCCCTCGACCACGCCGTCGATGATCGACTCCGGCCGGGCGGGGCAGCCCGGGACGTAGACATCCACCGGAATGACCTTGTCCACGCCGCCGACCACGTTGTAGGCCTCGCGGAACACCCCCCCGGACAGGCCGCACGCACCAATGGCCACCACTATCTTGGGGTTTGGCATCTGATCATAGAGATTCTTGAGCACCTTCTTGTTGCGATGGTTCACCGTGCCGGTGACCAGAAACAAGTCGGCGTGCTTGGGATTGCCCACGTTGATGATCCCGAACCGCTCCACGTCGTAGAGCGGGGTCAGGCAGGCCAGGGTCTCGATGTCGCACCCGTTGCAGCTGCCACAGTCGAAGTGCAGCATCCAGGGGGATTTGAGCCTGGACCTGTGGATGAATCTGGTGAGGAGCTGCATGCGTCCTTCCCCCTACCCCGCGTACAACCAGATCAAATTCATGCAGCAAAAGGCCAGGCCGGTTGCCCAGATCCTGCCAAGCATGGAGCGCCAGGTCAGCCTGGCCGCGCTGTTGTCCACGATGATCTCGGCAGCGTATGTCAGCGCCACCAGCACGATCATCCCCGTCAGGCTGGTGCCCCAGAACAGGGCTACCAGCCCCAGCATCAGCACCACTTCGTACCAGTGGCCGATCTCGACCAGAGCCAGGTATGGCCCGGAGTATTCCGTGAGCACGCCCCGGACGACCTCCTGGTGCGCATGATGGCTGGAGGCGATGTCAAAGGGGGATTTCCTGAGCTTGATGGTCAGGGCATACCCCAGGGCCAGGTAGAGCAAAGGCAGCTTGAACAGGAGCGGGGTCTCAAAGGCCAGGGCAGCGGATACCTTGAAGCTCCCAGTGGCCAGGAAGATGCCCACGACCACCAGGATGAGCAGGGGCTCGTAGGCCAGGATGTGCAGCAGTTCCCGCTGGGCCCCGACCTGGCTGTAGGGCGAAGGCACGGACAAGGCCCCGATGACCAGGAAGACAGCGCCCACGGCCTGCACGAAGAAGATGTACAGCAGGTCGGACTGCATGAAGAAGAGCATGACCGCAATCGCTGCCGCGGCAAGGTAGATCCAGGCACAGAAGTTCTGCCAGGCATTGAAAAAGATGCGCTCCTTCCCCAGCAGCTTGCCCACATCATAGAAGGGCTGGAGCAGGGGCGGCCCGGTGCGGGACTGGAGCCTGGCCGTGATTCTGCGGTCCAGGCCGGCAATGCATCCCCCGAGCAGGGGGGCCCCCACGAGTCCCAGGAGTGCAAGCAGCAGAATGGTCACGGCACCGAGCCTCCAACCATGAGCGCGAGCAGCATGAGGGCAGCCCAGTTGCACCAGCGGGTCAGCCGGGGCTCGTTAACCAGGGTGGACAGTGTGTAGTGCCCCATGACGGCGGACACCGGCTGGTTCATGGGGCCGGTAAAGATATCGATGGTTCCGGTCTGCACGCCGGACAGGTAGGGCGGAACAAAGCGCGCGCTCCTTCGGGAGCGTTTCAAGGTCAGCAGGGCCAGCAGCAGCCCCCCGCCGGCCACGAAGAAGATCGGGTAGACGGTGAAGGCTCCCGCCGGGCTGCTCAGGGCCCCGTAGCGCATCACGTAGGGCAGGGTGCCCCAGGCTGACAGGGCCGATTCGATCAAAGAGGAGTAAACCAGCGGTGCCCCAAAGCTGAGAACCACCGCCCCTGCGGAAAGCCCGACCAGCGGCCAGCGGGTCAGCCGAAGCTGCTTTTCGAGCGAAACAGCGTCCTGAAAGGGGAAGCTCATCATGCTTCCCGCCCAGCGGGCCCAGTAGACCACGGTCAGGGAGCTGCCCACGGCCACCATGATGATGACGAACAGGTTTCCGGAAGCAGACTCGATGGCCATCCATTTGCCGAGCAGCATGCCGAAGGGGGGCAGGATCATGGTCAGCACACCGAGCACGGTCAAAACGGCTGTCATGGGCATGCTGGCAAAGAGGCCGCGCATGTCCTCGATGTCACGGCTGACTATTCCCTGCTCGATGCTGCCCACGCACAGGAAGAGCAGGGCCTTGGACACGGCGTGGAAAATGGTCAGGATCAGGGCCGCGGCAATGGCCTCGGAGGTGTTGATGCCGGCGCAGGCCATGATCAGGCCCAGGTTGCCGACAGTGGAGTAGGCCAGGATCTTCTTGCCGTTGGACTGGGTCACGGCCAGGCCGGCCGCTGCCAGAAAGGAAAAAGCTCCGACCAGGGCAAGGCTCGTGGACAGGAAGGTCCCGGCAAAGGATGGTGCAAACCTGAGCACCAGATAGACGCCCGCCTTGACCATGGTCGAGGCGTGCAGCAGGGCCGAGGTGGGTGTGGGGGCGACCATGGCCCCAAGCAGCCATCCCTGAAAGGGAAGCTGGGCCGCCTTGGTGAAGCCGGCCAGGCAGAGCAGGCTGAGGGGCAGCAGCAGGGCGGCGGTGCCGGGGCTTTGCGCGATGATCGCCTGCATGTCCACCGTGCCGAGGCCATGGAACAGCCACAGGGTCCCCAGGATCAGGGCCAGCCCGCCCAGGCTGTTGAGCAGCAGGGCCAGGAGGGCGTTTTTCCGGGCCTCTTCCGTGCGGTCATGGCCGATGAGCAGGTAGGAGCAGAGAGTGGTGGCCTCGAAAAAGAAATAGAAGTGGACCAGGTTGTTGGTCAGCACCAGCCCGTTCATGATCCCCAGGAACATGAGCATGATCAGGAAGAATCGCGGCTGCCTGGTGTGCGCCAGATCCAGGTGCTTCTCGTGCTCCTCCATGTAGGGGATGGCGTGGATGCATATGGTCGAGCCCACAAGAGAGACTATCAGCACCATGATCATGGCCAGCCCGTCAGCCACGAACAGGGGGGTGACGGGCTCGGCACTGTCGGCCATTCTGATCTCGAGCATGCCCAGGACAATGATCTGTGCAGCGGCCAGGAGGGCGATGGGTAGGGAGCGGTGACGCAGTCCAATGAACAAAAACGTGACGAGTAGAATGAAATCAGCCGCCAGGATCAGGGTGTCGATGTCCGCACCCAGGATGGAAGCCGGCGACAGAGTGAGCGGGGCCTGGCGCAGGGCGGTCAGGGCCGCGAGTGTCAGCAGTGCTCCCGTAGTCAGGACGATCACCCGCCGGACCTGCTCTCCTCTGAGCACGAAGCAGCCCAATCCGGAAAGAAAGGGCAGGAGGATGAGCAGGAACAACAGAAATGGTGGCATCAGGCCCCCGGAAGGTTTTCAGCATGCCGCAATCTCCAGTCAGGGAGCAGGCGGGCAAACGTCAACACCACAGTTACCGGGTGGGTGCAGGAATCGTCAACCAGGTGCAACAGCGGGGTCGGGGATGCATTTGCCGGCCCGACTTGACTGCACCACCGTGAGGATTACACTGAAAAGGCAACAACCCGAACCAAGGAGCATTCATGTTTGAAGTGACTGAACAAGCCAAGACCGAAATCGAGAAATATTTCGAAGAGAACGACTCCTCGCCCATCAGGGTCTACGTGGCCAGCGGGTGCGGCGGGACCGGGCTGGCCCTGGCCCTGGACGAGCCAAAGGATACAGACGACGTCTTTGACAAGGACGGGGTGACCTTTGTGGTGGACAAGGCCCTCATGGCCACAGCTTCCCCCATCACCGTGGATTTTGGCGAGCGGGGATTTGCCATCGACTCCGGCATGACCTTTGAGCAGGACGCCGCCGGAGGTTGCAGCGCCTGCACCGGTTGCGGGTAAGAAGCTCTAAGCTCAAGGCAAGACAAGAACGGCCGCATCAGGAATTGGTGCGGCCGTTTTGGTTTGCCTTGTTTGCCCGGGCCCTTGTGGTACGCCCATGCCGGTGCCTTCTTGGCGGTGGACGGTGTGGACGAAGTGGACGAAGTGGACAGAGGCTTTGTCCACTCAGTCCACTTCGTCCACTCAGTCCACCAGATTCTCCGGCAACCCGGCCACAAATTCCCTGATTTCATCCCGTACCCGGCGATAGGGGGCCAGAATCTCCTCCTCGGAGGAGGCCTCCGGTGCCAGGGCGGGAGGATCATCGAAGCCGCGGTGCACGCGTTTGACCGGTCCCGGGAAGAAGGGGCAGGACTCGCTGGCGTGGCCGCACAGGGTGACCACGTAGTCGAAGTCCTTTTCTTCCAGCTCGTCCACGGTCTTGGAATACTGGTCCGAGATGTCCACCCCGGCCTCGGCCATGACCTTGACCGCCAGGGGATTGAGGCCGTGCTTCTCTATGCCCGCGGAAAAGGCTTCCACGGTGTCGGATTTGAGGTGCCGGGTCCACCCTTCGGCCATCTGGCTGCGGCAGGAGTTGCCCGTGCAGAGAAACAGGATCTTCAGCTTGGACATGGCTGCTCCAGATCGGAGGTGTTGTGTGTCAGGAGAACGGGCCAAAGGACGGAGGCGGAATGGGGCCGTCTGACCGGGTGGGGAGACTGTCGGGCAGTCCCTGCACATAGTCCCGTATTTCATCCCGCACCCTGCGGTAGACGGCCAGGGCTTCTTCCTCATTTACGTTCTGCACCAGGGCCGGGGGATCGTCAAAACCCCGGTGAACGACCCTAGTGCGGCCCGGAAAGACAGGACAGCTGTTTCGGGCTGTGTCGCACAAGGTGATCACGTAATCAAAGAATTTGTCCTCCAGTCCGGCCAATGTCTTGGACGTCTGGTCGGTGATGTCCACACCGGCCTCCCTCATGGCCGCAACGGCCAGAGGATCCACGCCTTTGGCCGTCGCACCGGCCGAAGAGGGGGCAAGGACACCGCTTTTGAGGTGCCTGGCCCAGCCCTCGGCAATCTGGCTGCGGCAGGAGTTGCCGTGGCAGAGAAACAGAATCTTGAGCATTTCCAAGGCTATTGCGCGGGTTGGGCCGGGTTCAGGTCCCAGGTACGGCCAAGGCGTTTTTCACCCCCCGTGGCGTCCCATTCGATGAACTCCTTGATGGTGGCCTTGATGGCATCCCTGACCTCCCGGACCCGGGCCAGTTTTTCTTCGTGGCTGCCGGTAAAGGTCGAGGGGTCGGGAAAGGGGAGATGCATGCGGTGGGTCACTCCCGGGAAAAGGGGACATTTTTCTTCCACGGATTCGGCACAGACCGTGATCACATATTGGAAAAGGCGGCCCTGCTTGAAGAGTTCAAACACGCCCTGGGTTTTCTTGGCAGAAAGATTTATGCCCTCTTCCTGCATGGCCTCGATCACGAGGGGGTTGATGGCGGTCGGTTCCATGCCGGCGCTCTCCGCCTCGAACCGGTCGGGCGCAAGAAGGCGCAGGTACTCTTCCGCCATCTGGCTGCGGGCGCTGTTGTGGATGCAGATGAACAGGACGCGTTTCATGGGACATCCTCCAGAAAAAAATTTTCTGCAGGGTATGCGCGTTGTGTGACGGTGGTGTGTCTTTTGCCGGGAGGAGGTGTCAAATGCCGCACTCATGACTTGCCGGTCAGCCGATCCGCATCCGCTTGGCAGGTCACGTGGCAGACCCCGCCGATTGTTTCCACGGCATGTGGAAAATATCTGCGCTTGAAGTACAGGGCCACGTTGACCAGAGCAATCAGCACCGGCACCTCCACCAGCGGCCCGATGACCGCGGCAAAGGCCTGGCCCGAGTCGATGCCGAACACGGCGATGGCCACGGCAATGGCCAGCTCGAAGTTGTTGGAGGCCGCGGTGAAGGACAGGGTGGTGGACTGCTCGTAGGTGGCCCCGGCCTTGGCCGAGAGGTAGAAGGAGACCAGGAACATGACCAGGAAGTAGATGCACAAGGGGATGGCGATGCGCACCACGTCCAGGGGAAGCTGCACAATGACCTCGCCCTTGAGGGAGAACATGACCAGGATGGTGAAGAGTAGGAAGATAAGGGTCAGGGGGCTGATCCTGGGCACGAACACGTTCTCGTACCAGTCGCGCCCCTTGGTCTTCAGGCCGATGAAGCGAGAGGCCATGCCGGCCAGGAAGGGGATGCCCAGGTAGATGAAGACCGACTCGGCGATCTGCCCCATGGAGATGTCCACGGCCATGCCTTCCAGCCCGAACCAGCCCGGCAGCACGGTGATGAACAGCCAGGCGTAGACCGAGAAGAAAAGCACCTGGAAGATGGAGTTGAAGGCCACCAGCCCGGCGCAGTACTCGCAGTCGCCCCGGGCCAGGTCGTTCCAGACGATGACCATGGCGATGCAGCGGGCCAGGCCGATCAGGATCAGGCCGACCATGTACTCCTGGTGGCCGGAGAGAAAGGCGATGGCCAGCCCGAACATGAGGATGGGCCCGATGACCCAGTTCTGGACCAGGGAGAGCAGCAGCACCTTGGTGTTGCGAAACACCTGGCCCAGCTGCTCGTACTTCACCTTGGCCAGGGGCGGGTACATCATCAGGATCAGCCCCAGGGCGATGGGGATGTTGGTGGTCCCGACCTGGAAGGTGTTGATCACGTCCTTGATGCCGGGAATGAAGTAACCGCCCCCGACACCAAAAAGCATGGCCAGGAAGATCCACAGGGTCAGGTAGCGGTCCAGGAAGGAAAGCTGTCTGATGGGTGGGGCGCTCATGTCCATGTACCTGGCAGGTTTTTGTTGCAGCTGTATGTCGAGATTCAAAGGGTCACGGCTGCAAGGTGTTGTTGCAGGAAATGGTCACAGTTCCGGTTCGCACGATGGGCAGTGCTGCCTGCCGTGCCCGTACAGGGCTCCAAGATCCGCCGGCGCCACCGGCAGGCCGTTTTTCAGCCACAGGGGCCACCCCCCTTGCAGAACACGGGCCGGCAGGCCCACGGCAATGAGATCGCGGGTCAGCGCGGTGCTGGCAGCGGCATCTGGAGCGTCGCAGTAGACGATCAACATGGAAAAGCTTGAGAGCTTCTCCAGTTGCTGGTCGGGCAACGCGTCCATCTTTGGGGCGGCCGGGAGGGAAACGGCGCTCTGGATGTGACCCAGCTCGTAAGCTTCGCTGGAGCGGGCGTCCAAAAAGAGTGCCTCACCGGACGCATAGGGAATCAGGGCGTTGCCCAGTGTGATCACCGGGGCACCGTCAGGAGATCCATCGACAGCATCCGTGGCCAAACAGGGCTGTGAAAGGCAAAGAGACAGAAACAGGGTATACCCGAGTATGGGCAAATACCGCTCGACAACGGGGCTTGGTCTGAAGTTCTTCAAAAAATGGTTCACACTAAAACCCCCTCGTATCTTCAGGGCGGCACAGAGAATCGTGTTTGAATGAGCACAGAGTTTGGCGTTCTTCAGTGTAGGTTCTTCGACGTTTTGTGTGGATTCCAATGTGATTGCCGATCGGTGACGCAACCCCA
>CAZQOG010000047.1:13161-19709 GCA_964594925.1 uncultured Desulfohalobiaceae bacterium | reverse complement strand
GTTGCTTTCGAGCTTGGGATTGTGGCCGGCCTGCTGGCGGCCATTCTGTGCTGCGGGATACAGAACAAAGTCAGGCTGCCCATGGTGACGGGCATCGTCTGCAGCAGACATTTGGGCAGGATGCTTCTGGTGGTCCTGGCCATCTTCGTGTTCAAGTCGGTCCTGGACCGGGCGGGTGTTGTCGCGGCCCTTGCAGGTACCGGTCATGAAACCTCCGTCGTTTATGTGGCGGCGGTGCTGCTCCCTCTCCTGGTGGGCATGGTCGGCGGTATTGCCATCGCCTTCATCGGCGCAACCTTTCCGCTGCTGATCGGGCTGTCCCAGCAGCTCGGTCAGGGTGACCAAATCCTGCCTCTGCTGGCCCTGGGGCTGTTCAGCGGTTTTGCCGGGGTCATGGGCTCCCCGCTGCACATCTGTTTCATCCTCAGCTGCCAGTATTTCAACGTGGATCTGGCACGGACCTGGCGCAGGCTTCTGTTGCCCTGTCTCGGGCTGGTCCTTTTCGGCCTGGGATACTTTCTGGTATTGCGCTGAGGCGAATTTTCAAGAGGCGTTTCCCGCAGCTATGAAAGCTCAAGGCCCGGAGGACCCGGACATGTGTTGTGTATTGGCGTCTGCCTCCATTTTAAGGTACACGAGGTGGGTGGAACGTATGTGAGCACAATGGGCAGCGGGCATCCCGGGGTTGTCTGCCTGCAACGAGAGTGACCATGGGCAATCAGGTCAAGATTCTGATCGTTGACGACTCCCCTTCGGTGCGGGACATCCTGGGCGAGTTTCTCCAGGAACGTTACCAGGTGAGCGCAGCGTCCGATGGCAAGGAAGCAATCGCAGCCTATCACGACTTTGCGCCGGACATCATTCTGCTGGACATGAACATGCCCCACATGGGCGGGCTGGAGGTCATCGAACACCTCCGCGGGACGGTTGCAGACCAGAATGTCTACCTGCTGGTGGTCACGGCGGACACTTCGTTCACCCTCAAGAAAAAGGCGCTGAACCGCGGGGCCAACGACTACCTGATCAAGCCGTACAAGCCGGAGGAGCTCCTGGCCAGGGTCGGGGTGGCAGAGCGGCAGGTCAGGCTGTCCAGGCAGCTCAGGCAGGCCTTTGAAAGCATCGACACCGAGATCGAGATGCTTGCCGACATCCAGGCCCGGCTGCTTCCCAGACAGGAACACGTTTTGGACGGCGTCAGGATAAGAAGCCTGTTCCTGCCCTCTGGCAGGGCCAGCGGAGACTTCTTTGACTACTTCCCGGTCAAGGGCTCCGTGCTCCGGGTCAGCGTGGCCGACGTTTCCGGGCACGGGGCCAGGGCCGCATTCCTCATGGGAGTGGTGCACACCCTGCTTCGAACCACGCAAACGGCGTTTCTGGACATCGGGCAGACGCTTCAGCTCATGAACAGCTTCCTGTGCAGCATCATCAGGGACGAGCCAGACTACGTCTCCCTGTTCGTGGCCGACATCGACCTGGCTGCAGGGAGCATGGAGTATGCCAACGCAGGGCACTGTCCCGCACTGCTCAAAAGGGCCGACAGCACCGTTGCCAGGCTCGAGCAGACCACCCACGTGCTTGGTTTTTTTGATGTCGAACAGGCCACCCGCACCGTGGCGCTCGAGGCTGACTGCTGCCTGCTGCTCTACACCGACGGAATTTATGAATGGACAACCGGTGACGGGGACATCTTCGGTCTGGAGCGTTTCATGGACCACGTTGCTGCCGTCATGAACAGACCGGGTCCCTGCCTGCACCAGGTCATGGACGAGCTGGTGGCCATCTCAGGCCGGGCCACGCTTCGAGACGATGCCACCGCACTGCTGGTGCAGGTCGCTCCAGGCAGGGGCGACCAGGGCGGTACCAGAGCTTGAGCAATCTCTTGAAGATGGCTTCTGTGGGAAGATCGGCCCTATAGGGCATTTTGCCCTGCAAAGAAAGGGATTGCGGCCAGCCGTACGCCATGCTCAGGGCCGGAGCCCGGAACAATTTCCCGCAAAGGCCAGAGGGAAGCGGTTTGACAGTCCCCCTGGCTTGGGAGTAAATATTCCCGGCTCGACAGGCCGTTGAAAGCTCTCCGTTCGCCGGTGGTGAACGAAATTTTTGAATCACGCTTTCCAGCGTGACAGACGGGGAAAGTTTTCAGCGGCCTTCTAACCCAAAGGGAATCGTGTCTGTGGACAGGCCACTATGCATGTGGTCGACCAAGGTGAAGACCCTTTCAAGCATGTGAGGTAGAATGATGAGGAGGATGTGGGTACTCGCACTCATGGTAGCGCTGTTTGCGTTCGGTTGTTCCCAGGAGCCCGCAGAAGAGGAGCAGGCTGTTGAAACCACGCAGGAGGAGGCCGCCCCGGCAGAAAATGTCATCCTTGGCGTTGCAGGCGCCCATTCCGGCGACCTGGCCTCCTACGGGCTGCCAAGCATCAATGCCGCGAGGCTGGTGGCCGAAAAGGTCAATGCTGAAGGAGGGGTCAACGGCAGGATGGTCGAGGTCGTGGCCCAGGACGATCAGTGCAAGCCCGAGATGGCCGTCAACGCAGCCACCAAGCTGATCGACGAGGATGCTGACGTGGTCCTCGGCCACATCTGCTCCGGAGCCACCAAGGCGGCCCTGCAGATTTACAAGGAGTCCAACCTCGTGGTCATGTCGCCGTCGGCCACCAACCCGCCCCTGACCCAGTCCGGCGACTACCCCAACTTTTTCCGCACCATCGCTTCCGACGATGCCCAGGCACAGTTGGTGGTTGACTTTGCGCAGGGCCTCGGTCTGAAGAACATCGCCGTGATTCACGACAAGGGCGACTACGGCAAGGGGTTTGCCACGTTCGCGCAGCAGTTCATCGAGGAAAAAGAGGGCATGGAAGTGGCCCTGTTCGAAGGCGTGACCCCGGGTGCAGTGGACTACTCGGCCGTGGTGCAGAAGGTCAACAATGAAGAGGCCGACGCGGTCATCTTCGGCGGGTACCACCCTGAGGCGTCCAAGATCGTGACCCAGATGCGCAGGAAAGGCATGGACATCCCCTTCCTTTCCGACGACGGGGTGAAGGACGACACCTTTATCAAGGTCGCCGGGGAGTATGCCGATGGCGTCTACGCATCCGGCCCCAGGGACTTCTCGGACAACCCCATCTACAAGGAAGCTGTCGCCGCCCACAAGGAAACGTACGACGCGGATCCCGGCCCGTTCTTTCCGGAGGCCTACTCGGCTGCTCTGGCCCTCTTGAACGCCATTGAGGTCGCCGACTCCACAGAGTACGACGCCATTGTCCAGGCCCTGCAGGACAATTACGTGGACACCGCCGTGGGCAGGATCAAGTTCGACGAAAAAGGCGATGCCGAGGGTGTGGGCTTTTCCATGTACCAGGTACAGGAAGGCGAGTACGTCGAGTTGAAGTAACTACCTAGAAATACTGAGTAATGAAACATCAGGGGCCAGGCTTGACAGCCTGTCCCCTGATGTGTTTCTGAGCGGTCGATCCATTCACGAACAGGCAGGCGCTTCAGGGCGTCGGGCAGGGACACCCCAGGCACACCCATGGAGTATTTTCTCGAACTCTTTTTCGGCGGTTTGACCCGCGGCAGCATCTACGCCCTGATCGCCCTGGGCTACACCATGGTCTACGGGATCATCGAGCTGATCAACTTCGCCCACGGCGAGATCTACATGATCGGGGCGTTCACCGGTCTGATCGCCGCGGGAGTGCTTGGCATGCTCGGGTTTCCCGTGCCCGCCATCCTGATCATCGCCACCATCTGCGCCGTGATCTGGTCCTCTGCCTACGGCTACACAGTGGAGAAGATCGCCTACAAGCCCCTGCGCGGGGCCCAGCGGCTCTCCCCCCTGATCTCGGCCATCGGCATGTCCATCTTTCTGCAGAACTACGTGCTCCTGGCCCAGACCCCGGACTTTCTCCCCTTTCCCCAGCTCACCCCGGAGATCGGGTTCATGGAAAAGTTCAGGGGAATTCTCTCCGTCTCGGAGATGTTCATCATCGGGACCACGGTCCTGATGTGCACCGGGCTGTCCCTGTTCATCAAGTACGCCCGCCTGGGCAAGGCCATGCGGGCCACGGCCCAGAACAGGAAGATGGCCATGCTGGTCGGTATCAATGTGGACCGGGTCATCTCGGCCACGTTCGTCATCGGCTCCGTCCTGGCTGCCGTGGGCGGGGTGCTCATTGCCTCCCACATGGGGCAGATCAACTACTTCATCGGCTTCATCGCCGGCATCAAGGCCTTTACGGCCGCGGTCCTTGGCGGCATAGGCTCCATCCCTGGCGCCATGCTCGGCGGCCTGGTGCTCGGGTGGACCGAGGCGTTCTGCACCGGCTACGTCTCCTCCGACTATGAGGACGTGTTCGCCTTTCTGCTGCTGGTGCTGATCCTGATATTCAGGCCATCCGGCATTCTGGGCCGGGACACCGCCCAGAAGGCGTAACCACCGACCAAATCCTTTGGAACAATGAAAAGTATTCTCCGCTCTCTTGCCGTCAGCGCATGGTTCATGTTCCTGACCTTCCCGCTGATGGTCATCAAGGTGAATACGATCGAAAACACCATCCGCTGGCGGTGGATGAACCTGGTTTACATCGGGCTGGGCTCCTTCGTCCTCTCCTTTGTCTGGCGCTATCTGCAGGCCAGGCGCGGCAGGAAGTCCGCAACCATGAAAAAGGCGGTGGTCCGTTCCACCTGGACAGGCCGCATTCTCGAGGACAAACGGCTTGCCATACCCGCTTTCGTGGCCCTTGCTGCGGCGGCCGTGCTCCTTCCCCAGTTTTTGAGCTTCTACCAGACCAACATCCTGGTCAACTTCATGATCTGGGTGGTGCTCGGGCTGGGGCTGAACATCGTGATCGGGCTGGCCGGGCTGCTGGACCTCGGCTTCGTGGCCTTCTATGCTGTGGGGGCGTACTCCTACGCCCTGCTGAACACCTACTTCGGGATCAGCTTCTGGATGGTCCTGCCCATAGGCATGGCCATCGGGGCCTTGTTCGGCATCATGCTGGGCTACCCTGTGCTCCGGCTGCGCGGGGACTACCTGGCCATTGTCACCCTGGGCTTCGGGGAGATCATCCGCCTGGTGCTGGAAAACTGGGAGGATTTCACCTTTGGCCCGTCAGGGATCGCCCAGATCGACCGTCCGGAGTTCTTCGTCGACCTGACCATTATCCAGCACACCGACTTCATGTACTTCATCATGGTGGGGCTTCTCCTGATGACCATCTTCGTGGTCACCCGCCTGAAGCACTCCCGCATCGGGCGGGCCTGGCTGGCCCTGAAGGAGGATGAGGTCGCCTGCCAGGCCATGGGCATCGACAAGCACCGGACCAAGCTCGCGGCATTCTCCCTGGGCGCCACCTGGGCCGGTATGGTGGGTGTGGTGTTCGCCGCCAAGACCACCTTCATCAACCCCATGAGCTTCACCCTGTGGGAGTCGATCATGATCTTGTCCATCGTGGTGGTTGGCGGCATGGGCTCTGTCCCGGGGGTCATTGTCGGCGCCCTGGTCCTGATCCTCGTGCCGGAATGGCTGCGCGAGATCCAGGAGTTCCGCATGCTCGTCTTCGGGGCGCTCCTGGTGCTGATCATGGTCTTCAAGCCCGAGGGCATCATCAGGGCCAAGCGCAGGATCTATGTGTACGAAAAAGCGGAGCAGGCCGGGACCAATGAGTAATCTGGTGCTCGACGTTCGCGAGCTGACCATGGATTTCGGGGGCCTGCGTGCCCTGGACAGCATCGATCTCGATGTGGCGCCCGGGGAGATCGCCGCCCTTATCGGCCCCAACGGAGCAGGCAAGACCACTTTTTTCAACTGCATCACAGGCATATACAACCCCACGGCAGGCGATATCCAGCTCCTGCCTCCCGGCCATGAGCAGCTGCGCATCAACGGCTTCAAACCGAACAAGGTCACTGAGCTGGGCATGGCCCGGACCTTTCAGAACATCCGCCTCTTTCCCTCCATGACCGTGCTGGAAAACGTCATGATCGGGCGCCATACCCGCAACAAGTCCAGCATTCTGGGCGCGGTGCTCCGGGACCGGCGCACCAGGGAGCAGGAGCGGCAGGTGGTGGAGCGAAGCTATGAGATGCTCGAGCTTGTCGAGCTGACCAAGTGGGCCAACGAGCTGGCTGCCAACCTGCCCTACGGTGCCCAGCGCCGTCTGGAGATCGCCCGGGCAATGGCCACGGAGCCGTTTCTGCTCCTGCTGGACGAGCCGGCCGCGGGAATGAACCCCCTGGAAACCGAGCGGCTCAAGGGGCTGATCAAGCGCATCAGCAAGAATTTCAACATCTCCATCCTGCTCATCGAGCACGACATGAAGATGGTCATGTCGGTGTCAGACCGTGTCTTTGTCATGGAGTACGGCCGGAGGATCGCCGCAGGCACGCCTGAAGAGGTGAGCCGGGACCCCGACGTCGTGCGGGCCTACCTGGGGGAGGACGAAGATGAATAAGGTCCTCCAGGTCGAACAGATCAACACCTACTACGGCAATATCCAGGCCCTGCACGACGTGTCCATCGAGGTCGGGGAGCAGGAGATCAT
>CAZQOG010000047.1:4628-13151 GCA_964594925.1 uncultured Desulfohalobiaceae bacterium | reverse complement strand
ACGGCGCGGGCAAGACCACCACGCTGATGTCCGTGTGCGGGGTGACCCCGCCCCACAGCGGCACGATCCGCTACCAGGGCCGCGACATCACCGGGACCCCGCCGGACGGTATCGTGGCCCTGGGCATCAGCCAGGTGCCCGAGGGCAGGCTCATCTTCCCGGGTCTGACCGTTTCCGAGAACCTGGACATGGGGGCCTTCCTGCGCAAGGACAAGGACAGTGTGCGCAAAGACAAGCAGCAGGTCTTCGACCTCTTCCCCATCCTGGCCGAGCGCCGTCACCAGGCCGGCGGCACCCTGTCCGGGGGTGAGCAGCAGATGCTGGCCATCTCGCGGGCCCTGATGGCCCGGCCCAAGCTGATGCTCCTGGACGAGCCCTCCCTGGGGCTGGCCCCGCTGATAATCCGTCAGATCTTCGATATCATCCGCCAGATCAACGAGGAGAGCGGGACCACCATCTTCCTGGTGGAGCAGAATGCCAACCAGGCCCTCAAGGTGGCCGACCGGGGATATGTCATGGAGAACGGCGCAATCGTCCTGGTCGACTCCGCCCAGAACCTGCTGCGCAACGAAGAGGTCAGGAAGGCCTATCTGGGGTTGTAGCCAGGGAAGCTCGAAGCTCGAAGTCGGAAGCTCGAAGCAAGAGAAAAGAATAGAATCAGTTGATTCTATTAGCGAGAAATTGGTCTTTAAAAGTTTTGCTTCCAGCTTCGAACTTCGAACTAAAGCGGCGCAGCCGCTTTCTGCCCCGTCACGATCATCCGCCGGGCCATGAATCCGTAAGAGGGCTGGTCCCTGTCCAATTCCGTCCCGTCTTGAACCCGCACCTCCCCAAAACCGGCCCCCAGCATCAGCTCCCGGATCTCGTCCGGCTCGAAGAGACGGCAGAAGTATCGGTTCTCCCGCAGCAGGCCCTCGGACCTGCTGAGCACGATCTCCCGGGCCAGGACGCCCAGGGAGCCCACCGTGCGCTCGCGGCAGACCAGGATGTCCCGGTCGGCCTCGTGCCAGGTTGCATTGCTCCCAACGTCCTGAACCACGGACTTGCTGCTCAAGTCGAGCAGGACGCGGCCGCCCGGCCGCAGTACTCTGCTGATCTCCGCCAGGATGCTCCTGTTCTCCCGGTCGTCCTCGAAGTACCCGAAGGAGTTGCCCAGGAGCAGCACCCGGTCGAAGGTGCTGCTCTGCAGCCCCAGGGAGCGGGCGTCACCACGGCAGAAACCGGGAGGGAATGCCTCGCCGCCGGCGTTGCCCTGCCCAAGGCGCAGCAGCACCGGCGAGTAGTCGAGCACGGTCACATGGGTGAAGCCGCGTGCGGCCAGCTCCAGGGCGTGGCGGCCCTGGCCGCCGCAGCAGTCCAGGATGCGTTGCCCGGGCCGAAGACGCAGATGGTCGACCAGGAAGTCGATCTCGAGCCGGGTGACCTGGGGGGCGTCCACGGTGCGGGCGTCGGTCACCAGGTACAGCTCGTCAAACAGGTGCTGCCACCAGTCCGGATCGTAGGGCCGTGCGTCAGCGGTCATCCGGGACATGATCTCACAAGGTCTCCCGGCCGGAGGCCTTGCCGCCGACAGGTTGCTCGTGCTCGTCCGGGTGGCCGCCAAAGGAGAACAGTCCGTCCACTGCCATCATGGCTGGCTCGCCGTTCCAGGGAGCCATGTCGGCAACCGCACGCTCGGCATCGGTGATTCTGGCCGTGCGTCCCAGTCCGCCTTCGCGCCAGATGCGGCTCAGGGTCACGCAGTCCTGCCAGATGTTCTGCCCATAGGTTTCCAGGGCAACGATCTGGGCCTGGTTCAGGATGCGGGGGCGAAGGGCCAGGGGTATGGGGCCCAGCAGGTAGGTGTTGCCAAGCTCCACGGCCCGGGCGTCGACCTCGGCCTTGATCTGGCTCAGCGTGGCGTAGGGCAGGCTTGTGATGGCCCGGTTCAGGGCGTCCACCACGGGGCGGGTGGGGGTGTTGCCGGGCAGGCAGGCCAGGGGCTGGGTGCCGCCTCCCGAGCCCACGTTGGTTGGCACGCCGCCGAACCTGGCCAGGAAGCCGATCACGCCGTGGTCGGTGATCAGGCAGCGGAAATCGGTCTGCCAGCGCTTGAGGAAGACCTCGCCGTCAGCCATCCATGGGGAGTCCTCCCCCCACAGGGTCAGAGGCACCAGCTCCTGCGCGATGTAGTTGCCGGCGGACAGGGCGGTCTCCACGTCACCTGCCGGGTCCTGGCTGGTGTAGCCCACGATGACGCCCTTGCCCGAGTAGCCCTGGACCGGCTTGAGCACCAGCCGGTGCAGGTTCTTGACCATCCAGTCCGGGAAGTCCGGGATGTCCTCGCCGCCGGGTCCGGTGGTGGACCGGTCGTAGCACATCCTGGTCCAGGGTGTGCGCTCCACCGTGGTCCGGTGCAGCTTGCCGCCCAGCGGGCCGCTCACGGTTTCGAAGACCGACTTGATGCCCACCGGCTCCATGCCCTTGGGGTTGACCACCAGCCCCTTGCGGATGGCTGCCCGCAGTCCGCCCAGGTCGTGTTCCTTTTCCAGTTCGAGCATGACGTCGGCGTTGAAGTCCATGAAGATCACGGTCACCCTGTGCCCCTGGCAGTAGATTTCGCCGTTGCGGCTTTGGATCTCATGGGGAGCGGACAGCACCGCGCTGACGTCGGGAAGGCTGTCCATGCGGGCCACGAAGTTGCTGTTCTCGACCACGGTCTCAAGGGTGTCGGGCTCTGCGGTGAGCACGAAAAAGGGTTTGGCATTGGGAAAGTTGCGGGCGTGGGCGCGCAGCAGCAGCTTGGAGAAACCCTCAACCGGGTTGAACAGGGGGTGGTCGAAGCTCAAGGGGAGTTCGATCGAGACGTGCTCCAAGATCCGTTTCCAGAACATGGTGCCCAGCTCCTGGGTGATGCGCTGGTACTCCCACCCCCCGGGGCTGCCCAGGTTCCATTCGGAATGAAATCCCAAAAAGTCTTTCATGATGGGGCTCCTTGTGCGGCAACGCGTTCCAGCCGTTCGTGCAGCAGGTGAAAGGGAACTTCCCCGCCGGTCACGACCAGCCGGCAAAAGGAGGACAGGTCGAACCGTTCGGAAAACGTGTCGTAGAGTTGCTGCAGCTCATGGCGGCCCAGGGTGTAGCAGAGCTGGTATCCGGGGTTGAGCGCGTAACGGTCGACCTGGGCGCCCGCCTCCCCCGGGGAGAAGCCGATTTCCTGAAGCAGCAGTATGGAGTGTGCCCTGTCCAGGCGGCCAATGGCAACCCCGCAGTCGATCATGCACCGCACCGCCCGCCACAGGGAGCGGCGGTGGTGGACGATAGCCCACAGCGGGTCTTCCAGGTAGCCGTTTTCAAGCAGCAGCCCCTCGGTGAAGTAGGCCCAACCCTCGTAGAACAAGGGGTTCTCCACCTGGCTGCGCACCGGGTTGCCCAGGAAACGCCGGGTGCAGTCCAGCAGATGGTGGCCCGGCCAGGTCTCGTGAGCGCAGAGGAAAGGGGCTTCCCGCAGCAGGCGCCGGTCCAGCATGCCGGGATCGCTCCCGCTGCGGCCGGAAATGCGGCCCGGGGTGACGTAGAAGTAGGATGGTTCTTTTGGATCGGTGCTGAAGGCTGCGGCAAAGGAGGCCGAGCTGCGCACCGAGCGCAGATACTCCGGGGTCTGGGCAAAGACCACGGGACAGTCGGCAGCATCGATCCAAGGCCACAGCGCTGCGAAATGGCGTCGCAGCTCCGTGATTTCGTTCTGGTAGACCCGGGTCAGATCCAGGCCGGGAAAGCGGTCCGGTTGGAAGGCGTTGTACTGTTCGAGCCAGTCTGCCCGCAAGGTGCGGGAACGGGCCAGGCGGTCCAGGGCCTCCAGGTGGCGCAGCCGGTCCTGCCCGGCAATGGCATAGACCTCCTCCGGGCTGCGGGTGGATCCCAGGACGTGTTCAAGGACTGCTTTCAGGCTTACGGGCGGGATGTCGTGCTGTGGCAGCGCGGTCAGGTCCGCGGCAAAGCGTTGCAATCCCTGGAAACAGTCCTGCAGGGCACTGTCCAGAGCCGTGCCGGTCACGACGTGGTGTGTTTTGATCCACTGCAGGTAGGCCGTGCCGTCACGGACCATGCTCCGGGCCGCGTCCACCCTGCCCTGCGGGACTACCCTCAAGGAGCGGGCAGCCTGGGCCAGGAGGCGGGGAAAGGCCCGCAACCTGGCCAGGACACGTTCGTCTCGCTGGGTGCGGCTCAGCACCGGCTTGTTCAAAGCGTGGTCCAGGCCGATGAACCCGACCTTGAGCCAGAGCAGGGGGTCGCGGCGGTGCACCTCCATGTCCCGGAAGGTCACCAGGACGCCCGAGGCGCTGAGCTTGAGCGTCTCGAAATCTATGCGGGCCTCCGGGTCGACAGCCTCCAGCGCCAGGCCGGCGAATTGGTCGTGAAAGTCCGTTACGGAGCGGAGCAGGTCCTGCAAGGCGTTCGGGGAGAGATCGTCGAGCCGGGAGTAGTGACGGGCCGCGCTGTGCGAGCGGGGCAGAAAGTGGAATTCGTCGCTGGCGCTCATGACCGGCAGGGCCGTACCCAGCAGTTCGAAGTATGCGGTGACTGTATCCACGTGTCAGAAGAGCCGGGACAGTGCAGACATTCCGACTCGAAAGCCGGGACGGTTGTTGCAAGAGGAAGCGGGCCCGGCGGACCGGGCCCGAAAAACGCGAAACAGCTCAGGACTCGGTGCTGCCGACCTGGTCCGCCCAGGTCTTGATCATCTCCCGGGAGTTGCGCGGGTCGAGGTCGATCTTCAGGCTGTCCGCCACCAGCTCGGCACCTTGCTCCTTGGCCCGCTTGGCCACGTAGTCCACGGCCTTGCAGAAGTTGGCGTAACCGGAGTCCCCGCAGCCGAACACGGCCATCTTCTTGCCCTTCAGGGAGGTGGAGGCCATGTCGGCGTAAAACTCCTTGAAGTCCTCCTGCACCTCGTCCTCCACGGCGCCCCAGGTGGAAACACCCAGCAGGTAGATGTCGTAAGGCTGCTCCAGGTCCTGGACAGTGGACTCCACCACGTCCTGCACGGTGACCTGGATGTTCTTGTTCTCCAGGGCCTGGGCGACCATCTTGGCCGCCGCCATGGTATTGCCGGTTTCGCTGCCGTAGATGATAAGCGCCTTGGCCATGGACGATTCCTCCTGTGATTGCGAGCTGGTGATGGTGTGGGAATTCCTATTGTATTCGTTTCAAGGTCTGTGGCAAATTTTCAGTTGGATGACAAGGACAGGTCTGTGGTACCTTGGCAGAAGTCACACCACAGCCACGGCGATTGCGTGGAGGAGGGATCATGGAGTTCACTTTCATCGAAGACGGTGCGTTGCGCAACAGGCAGGGCATCTTTGCCGACCGCAGGGACGCGGGCCGGCGTCTCGGACGGCTCATCCGGGACACCCTCGGGGATGCGGCCGACCCCATGGTCCTGGCCATTCCGGCCGGCGGGGTGCCGGTGGGGCTGGAGGTCAGCCGGGTGCTCCTAACGGACCTGGACCTCATGGTGGTGCGCAAGCTGCAGATCCCCGGCAACACCGAGGCCGGATTCGGGGCCATGACCCTGGACGGGGTGGTCTTGCTCAACCGGGAGCTGCTCTCCTACCTCAATCTTGCACCTGATCAGATCGAGGCGGAGAAGGCCCGGGTCATGGAGGAGCTCAAGGCGCGCAACGACCGTTTCCGCCAGGGGCGGCCGTTCCCGGATGTGGAAGGCCGAAACGTGGTCCTGGTGGACGACGGCTTGGCCTCGGGGTTCACCATGCTGGCTGCGGCAGAGACCGTGCGCCGCCACAAAGCGGCCGGCCTGTGGGCCGCCGTGCCCACAGCCCCTCTGCGCTCGGTGGAGCAGGTCACGGGGGCCCTGGACCGCGTCTTCTGCTTGAACGTGGTGGACCGCCCAGGTCCATTCGCCGTGGCCGGGGCCTACCAGCGCTGGCACGACCTGGACCACGACGAGGTGCTGGCCCTGCTCAAGTCCCAAGGGCTGGAAGGGACTGGTGGCTGAGTCCCGGGCCGCAGCAGGGGAACCGGGAGTCAGGGCGGGGATCACGGCTCCTGCTGGCTTGCTCCTGCAGCGCTTGGCCCCGTTCATTGAAGACTGACTTTTTTTGGCATTTCACCCCATACTGAAGCCCTTCCAGGCTCATAATCCCGGAGATTGCGCAAAATCCCACAATATTTCCTCCCCGGACGATGTGGTGTACAAGGGCCCTCCGCACACAACGAACCGGGTTCAATACCGAATCAAAGCGAGGAGCAGTCATGGCGACGAGAACAGAGCTGGCCAATGCCGTCCGGGCCTTGAGCATGGACGCCATCCAGAGGGCGAACTCCGGCCATCCCGGGGCGCCGCTGGGCATGGCGGACATTGCCGAGGTGCTGTGGAACGATTTTCTGAAACACAACCCTGCCAACCCCTCGTGGTCTGACCGGGACCGGTTCGTGTTCTCCAACGGTCACGGCTCCATGCTCCTCTACTCCCTGCTCCATCTGAGCGGGTACGATCTGAGCATAGACGACATCAAGAACTTCCGGCAGCTGCACTCCAAGACTCCGGGGCATCCCGAGTACGGGGTCACTCCCGGGGTGGAGTCCACCTCCGGCCCGCTGGGGCAGGGCATTGCCGCGGCAGTGGGCATGGCAGTGGCCGAAAAGGTGCTCTCCGCCCGGTTCAACCGGGACGGACATGCAATCGTGGACCATCACACTTACGTGTTCATGGGCGACGGCTGCATGATGGAAGGCATCTCGCACGAGTGCTGCTCCCTGGCCGGGACCCTGGGTCTGGGCAAGCTGATCGCCGTCTACGACGACAACAGCATCTCCATCGACGGCTGCGTGGAGGGCTGGTTCCAGGACGACACCCCTGGCCGTTTCAGGGCTTACGGCTGGCACGTGGTGCCGGATGTTGACGGGCACGACCCCGATGCGGTGCGAAAGGCCTTGGAAGAGGCACGGGCGGTCACGGACAGGCCAAGCCTTGTCTGCTGCAAGACGGTCATCGGGCAGGGAGCACCCAACGTGTGCGGCACGGAGAAATGCCACGGCGCGCCCCTGGGCGAAAAGGAGATCTCCTGCGCACGGGAAAACCTGGGCTGGTCCCACGGGCCCTTTGAAATCCCGGATGCCATCTATGAGGCCTGGGATGGCAGACCTGCCGGGGCCAAGGCCGAGGCCCTGTGGAAGGAGCGCATGGCCGATTACAGTGCGGCCCATCCGGAGTTGGCTGCCGAGTTCAGGCGGCGCATGGCTGGTGCCCTGCCGGATGGATTCTCCACGGCTGCCGCGGACTTTGTCCGCCAGGTCCAGGAGGGGCATGAGAACCTGGCCACGCGCAAGGCTTCGCAAAAGTCGCTGGAGGGCTGCGGTCCCCTTCTCCCCGAGTTGATCGGGGGTTCGGCCGATCTGGCCGGGTCCAACCTGACCCGCTGGTCGGGGTCTAGAACAGTGTTCGGAGATACCTGGGACGGCAATTACATCAACTTCGGGGTGCGGGAGTTCGCCATGGCGGCCATGATGAACGGGCTGGCCCTGCACGGCGGGTTCATTCCCTACGGCGGCACTTTTCTGGTCTTTGCCGACTACGCCCGCAACGCCATCCGCATGGCGTCCATGATGGGGATCAGGACCATCTACGTGCTCACCCACGACTCCATCGGCGTGGGGGAGGACGGCCCCACGCACCAGCCCGTGGAGCACGTGGCTTCGCTCCGGCTGATCCCCAACCTGCACGTGTGGCGGCCGTGCGACGCCGTGGAGTCGGCCGCGGCCTGGAAGGCGGCGCTCGAGCGCAGGGACGGGCCCAGCGCACTGGTCTTCTCCCGTCAGACCCTGAAGCACAATGACCGGGACGCAGCCGCCCTGCAGGCCATGGAACGGGGCGGGTACGTACTCCGCGACTGCCCGAACACGCCCCAGGCCATCATCCTGGCCACCGGCTCCGAGGTGGGCCTGGCCGTTGCAGCGGCTGACGCCCTCCTTTCCAGGGGGCTCCAGGTCCGGGTGGTCTCCCTGCCCTGCCTGGAGCTCTTCGAGGCCCAGGACAGCGACTACCGGAACAGCGTGCTCCCCCCTGAGGTGACGGCCCGGGTGGCGGTGGAGGCCGGGAGCCCCGACCCGTGGCACAAGTATGTCGGCATCAGAGGAAGGGTCGTGGGCATGGACCGTTTTGGCGAGTCAGCCCCCGGCGAAGTGCTCTTCGAGCACTTCGGCTTCACCCCAGAGGCGGTTTCCAGAGCGGTGGAGGAGGTGGTCCGGAACCCATGACCGGCTCAATGAACTTCGGTTTTCTCAGTCACGGTCCGGCGCCGCCCAAGGGGCGGCGGGTGGCAGTGGTCGGGGCGGGACCGTCCGTCCTGTCCGCTGCAGGGTACCATCGACGCCCTGGGCATCCACGACCGGCTCTCCTTCGTGTCCACCGGGGGCGGGGCCTTTCTCAAGTTCCTGGACGGGAAGAAGCTGCCAGCTGTGCGCTTGCTCGAGGGGCGGGCCGGCTACTGCCTGCTGTGAGGCGAAGCACCGGATTCGGAA
>CAZQOG010000047.1:0-4528 GCA_964594925.1 uncultured Desulfohalobiaceae bacterium | reverse complement strand
AGGGCGGGTGGTCAGGATTCCTTGGCCTCGATTTCCCGCATCAGCCAGGTCTTGAGCTCTTCGTTGAGGGGGAAGATGCCGCGCAGGCCGCCGACCTCCTTCATGAAGGACGCGGCCAGCTCGGGGGGGAGCACTTTCTCGCACAAGGTCTGCGCCCCGTAGTTGTTCATCTTCTGGAGCACGATCTTGGGCTCGTTCCAGGTGTTGACCACGAAGTAGATGGAGTACTCCTCACCACTGCGCACCGGGGTGGTGATGGTCTCCCTGAAGTTGTTGTTGCCCCATTCCAGATACATGGTCACGGCGTCTTCGTGGACCATGTCCCAGTTCACCTCGTTGATCCAGGCCTTGCATTCCTTTTCGTCCATCAGGGAAGCTCCTTGTCGTCTGTATTGCCGGGCATGCGAAGAACCTCAGCAGCATGCCCGGGGTGAAAAAACTCATTTCTTTGTCAGGACACTGTAGGTCGCATTCGGAATCTGTCCAGGTCTGACGGGACCTTTTCAAAGAGCTCGAATGGCCGCGTGCCTGGCTTGTGGAACAGGTGGCCGGATCAAGCCCTACTGGCCAGTCTGCCGTCTTTGAGGACATAGAGCAGAGGGTAGCGGGACTCGAGCATGCCGATCAAAGACTCGAACTCGTGTCTGCCCGTTCCCTGGATGCGGATGGAGACGTGGCGGAAGCCGGCCGGCACACGGTTGTAGGAGGTCAGGACACTGAGCAGGCGGATGTCCTGGTCCTTGAGAAAGGAAAGCAGCTCAATGGCCGCCCCGGGCCTGTCCTCGACCTGGAAGACCAGTTGCAGCCCCTCCTGGGTGAAACCGCTCACCGAGCAAAAGTATCTGTAGACGTCGACCTCGGTGATGATGCCGGTCAGGCTGCCCTCGCCGTCGACCACAGGCAGCCCGCCGATCTTGCCCTGCTGCAGCAGCAGGGCGGCGGACTCAACCGGCGCATCAGGGGTGATGGTCACCGGGTCGATGGACATGACATCCTTGACCTTGAGCTGCAACAGGCCGGCCCCCTGCATGGAGCCGGCGTCTCCGGGAAGGTACTTGGAAGGCATGGCGTCCCGGACGTCGCGGTCCGAAAGGATGCCCTGCAGGGTGCCGGCATCGTCGATGACGGGGAGTTGGCGGATGTTCCTCCTGCGCATGATCTCGGCGGCATCGATGAGCGATGTTTCCAGGCCCAGGTTCTGGGAGCCCTCGGTCATCCAGTCTTTGACCAGCATGTTCCTATCCTCCATTCCCCTCATGGGGGGTTGTGTGCTTGGTGAGTTTTGCGATGGTGCGGCTCCCGGCTCTTGACGGGAGCACCCTTGCCGTTCTCCAGGGATGTTTGAATCAGTGACGCAGCGCCGTCAAGGATGAAGATTGCAGCGGCTGCTGGTTTGCTTTTCTAAACAGTGCAGACCAGGGCCACTGCCCAGCGCAAATTGTGCCTGAAGGGAGGGAATATGGTCAAAATTTGTCTCTGGCCCGCTGTCTCTGCCGGACCTAAGCCTGGGAATGCAGAGGGGGGGATCCGGGAGGTAAAATCAAGTCCACGGCAGGAATTACCGGCCCTGGGCTTTCGGAAGGACAGCCAGGATTTCAGCGCAGATCAAGGGGCATGTGTCAGCTGGGGTTTGGCATTGAACTTGCGAACGGTGCAGCGGTGTTGAAGAGTTTCGCCCGGGGTAGCAGACAGTGCCCCGGTCCTTTTAGAAAACAGCCCACCAAGAGACGGTCCGTCATGAACTGCAGCAAGGCAGCCAGGTCCATGTCCGGAGAAAGCAGGGACCAGCGGCGACACGAACGTCTCTACCTGTCCACCAGCGAAGGCATCATCGGGGTCTTCACCCATACCGGGCATCGCGTCGACCTGGAGGGCAGGATCGTCGACATCAGCATGGGTGGACTCGGACTGGCCCTGAAAAAGGATGGCGTGCAGGGCGTTACCAAGGGGGACCTGCTGGTACTCAAGAAGGTCAGCGGCAATCCCTACCTCAGGCCCATGTCGAATATTGTCATGCGCATCCGCTGGGTCCTGTATCACGAGACCTTGGACCACGTCGGCTGCGGGTGCGAGTTCATCAACATCCCCCAGGTATACGGCCTCCTGATCCAGCAGTTCATCAGGGCCTACTGCCTCAAGTTCAACCTGTCCCCGAAAAGAGCCCTGTCCTGACTGTATCCCGTCCACTTTGATGTGGGAGCTTCATTCCCCCGGTTGCAGCAGCGCGGACAGGGGGTTCGCAAGGGAGAGGACCTCAAAGGGTGGAGTGCCGTCCAGGTGCCCGGCCATGACCGGACAGGAATCGGTCATCCAGAATCTGGCAAAGCCATCAGGGGAGAAGTTGCAGTAGGATTCTTTCGGGAAAATCCCGTGGGTGACGAAGGCACTGACCTGGGCGGCCCCTTTGGCGAGCAGCAGCTCCTGGCACTTGAGCAGGGTGCCGCCCGTCATGACCAGGTCGTCCACGATGACCACGTGGCGGCCATTTGGGTCCCCTTCCCTGATGGTCACGCTGCGCTGCCGTCCCTTTCTGACCTTCTGGAAGACGATCTGCCGCAGGTGGGGAAAGTGCCTGGAAAAACGCTTCACAGCACCGTCGTCGGGAAAGGCCACGGCAAGGTTGCTTTCCTGCTCCAGGCGTTTGAGGAGCAGGGGCATGGCCGTTTCCAGACGGGGCGAGATCTGGTCGGAGAAATAGAAGCGTTCCTGCAGGGCGTGGATGTCGTAGATAATGACCTGGGTGGGGCCGGATATGGTCAGGGGGATCTGGGAGAGCATCTTGGCCAGGGTCGCTGCCGTTGCCACCTGGCCGTCCTGGTCGACCCGTTCCATGGTTCCGGTGGGATAGTAGGGCAGGACGACCTTGAAGGAGCGCACCCCGTAGCGGGGGATCTCGTAGATGGCCGACAGCTGGCGGAAGATTTCCCCGGGCTGGTCAAAGCTGGCCAGAAAGGCGACGTCCTGGTTGCGCAGGGTGTCGGTGTTCTCGATGGTCAGCTTGGGAAAACCGTCGTCGAAATGCTCCCAGCGCACGGTTGCAGGGCAGAGTCCGGGTGTGCGCTCGACCAGCTTCTCGGCCAGAGAAGACATTTGGGGGCAATGCAGGATGTACATGTGGCGGCTCCGGAAGGATTTTTCAACGGCCAACTAAACATTTTTGTTCTTCAGCCGAACATGTAACGGAATGGGTTTTGAAAAGTCCAGGGAGCAGGGGCACATGGATCCATCGTACCTTTTCAAAATCTCCATGCAGGAGCGGCAGGAAGAGCTTTTTCCCGGGCTCTACCGGCGCGTTCGGCGCAAGGATTCCGAGGTCAAGGAGCAGAGGGAAGAACGTGAACCCACGTGGCAGCGGGATTTTTTGGGCCGTCAGGGACACAGGACGGTTCCCCGCGCACAGAGTGCGGAAGCAACGCCAAAAGCCATGCTCTACAATGCCAAGGGCAGGATCGTCAGCTTCGATTAGCGCTTCTGAGCTGAAAGAGCCCGGGATATGGGCTGCCGGCAGACGCACGCGGGCAGTCCTGGTTCAGGCCGTGCATACAGCGGCATTGACCTCGGGCGGGGTTCCATGACATTGGCTGGGGGAACCCCTGCAGCACAGGAGCAGCCATGTCAGAGCGATGCAAACCGGACAACCCCTCCAGGCGCGACTTTCTTCTCGGTCCCATGCGGCGCCTCCGGTGCGAACCCGAACCGATACAGGGGGCAAAGCCCCGACCCACGGTTTCCGTCTCCCTCCTCAGGCAGGGAAACCAGGCCCTTGAAGAGGGGGATTTCGACACTGCCGCCCAGCAGTTCGACCAACACGTCAAGGCCAACCCAGAGGATGTCCCGGTCCGGTGCAGGCTTGGGTACTGCTTGTACCGCAAGGGCCGCTATCTCCATGCCAAGATAGAGTTTGAGAGGGTGCTTCGCGCCAGCCGGGAGCACGGCTTTGCAGCCCTCGGGCTGGGCCTTGTGCTGTTCAGGATGAACAAGCCGGACAAGGCGCGGGCCGTCCTGAAGCGGCTTTGCGGGGGCGAGCCTGCCCAGCTGCAGCCCGTCATGGCTGAGCTGAGTGGCCAGGAAGCACCGGCCGAGCGGACCGTGGCCCAGGCCGAAGCCATGCTTTCCGACCACCTGCCCGCAGGGTGACCGCCTGCTGCATCAGCCCATGACCGCGGGTGCACAGGTGTCATTTCAAGACACCGGCTAACAGCCTGTTGAAAAAGTCCTTTTCAGCAGTCCGTTCAAAAACCGCGCTGGCAACCCAGGCTTCGCTTTGGCTTCCGTCTTCGCTCCTGGCTTCGCCGGGACAAGTCCGTCTTCGCTGTAGCTTCGCCGGGACAAGTCGCCGTGGCATAGGGCGCTTCGCCAAGGGCAAGGACGAAGCAAATTGATTCTTTGCTGTTGGTGCGTTTCATCTCTGGCTTCCAGCTTCAAGCTTCGAGCTTCCAGCTTCAATTTATGTGAGGGTTTGAACTTTTTTTTGCAACGCAGTCCCTCCTTCGCACAAGGCTGCGGAGGGCAGGCCAGCGGGGATTTT
>CAZQOG010000046.1:0-19783 GCA_964594925.1 uncultured Desulfohalobiaceae bacterium | reverse complement strand
CTTCTTCCCCATGGTCTTCTGGCCGGGGATCATGGGCGAGTTCATGGTCTTCCTGCCCATGACCGTCATCCTGGCCCTGTCCGCCTCCCTTTTCGTGGCCCTGGTGGTCAACCCGGTCCTCTCAGCCAGATACCAGACCACCAAGCCCCGGGAACAGCTCAACGGTGACGAACCAAGAGGCCGCACCCTCAGGCTCTACCGATCCCTGCTGGGCTGGTGCCTGGACCACCGCCTGGTCACCGTGACCCTGGCCTTTGCCATGCTGGTGGCCTCGGTGACCGCCTACGGCGCCTTTGGCCGCGGGGTGGAGTTCTTCCCGGAAGTGGAGCCCAAACGGGCCTACGTGAACATCAAGGCCCCCATCGGCACCAGCCTGGAAACAACGGACCGCATCGTGCAGCGGGTGGAGCAGCTGGTTTCGGACTATCCCGACATCCGCTTCGTCATCGCCACCACCGGCACCTCTTCCGGGCAGGGATTTGAAAGCGGCCAGACCGGAAGCCACCTGGCCTCGGTGGTTCTGGACTTCAAGGACATCCACGACCGCTCCAGGCCTTCCTCGGAGATTTTGACCGAGCTGCGCGAGCGTTTGCAGGGGCTGATCACCGGGGCCGAGGTGCGGGTGGAAAAGGAGAGCGAGGGGCCGCCCACGGGCAAGGCGGTCAACCTGGAGATATCAGGGCCGGAGACACTCGAACTGGGGGAGCTGGCCGCGGAGCTGCGGCGGCGCATCCAGGACGTGCCCGGGCTGGTGGACCTCAAGGACGACTTCGTCAAGGGAAAGCCCGAGATCACCGTGCAGGTGGACAAGGAAAAGACCGCCCTGATGGGCCTGGACACCTTCACCGTGGCCCACACCGTCAAGACCGCCATCAACGGTGCCAAGGTGGGGGTCTATCGCGAAGGCAAGGACGAGTATGACATCGTGGCCCGGCTCCCGGAACGCGACCGCTCCAGCATCGAAGGGCTCAAGCGCATCACTGTCTCCGGTCCGGGAGGAGAGCCCGTCCCCCTGACCAGCCTGGCCACGGTCGAGCTGTCCAGCGGCCTGGGCGGGATCAACCACATCGACCAGGAACGGGTGGTCACTGTCTCGGCGGACGTTTCCGGCCGGCTGGCCAACGAGGTCATACAGGACATCGAGGAGCGGCTCTCCTCCTTTGACTGGCCGCGCGGCTACTCGGCCGCCTTCACCGGCGAGCAGGAGGAGCAGAAAAAGGCCTCGGACTTTTTGTCCCGGGCCTTTGTAGCCGCGCTCTTCCTCATCTTCCTGGTGCTGGTCACCCAGTTCAACTCCGCGATCATCCCCTTCATCATCCTGACCGCGGTGGTGCTCTCCCTGATCGGGGTCTTCCTGGGCCTGCTGGTCACGGGCACGGCCTTCGGCATCATCATGACCGGGGTGGGGGTCATCAGCCTGGCCGGGGTGGTGGTCAACAACGCCATCGTGCTCATCGACTACTTCGAGCAGCTCAAGGCCGGCGGGCTCGCGGCCCGCGACGCATTGGTCCAGGCCGGCATGACCAGGTTCCGGCCGGTGCTGCTCACGGCCCTGACCACCATCCTGGGCCTGCTGCCCATGGCCACCGGGGTGAGCTTCGATTTCCTGAACCTGCGCTGGGACATCGGCGGGGAGTCGTCCCAGTGGTGGGGCCCCATGGCCGTGGCCGTGATCTTCGGCCTGGCCGTGGCCACCCTCCTCACCCTGGTGGTGGTCCCGGTGCTCTGCTCACTGGCCGAACGCTTCCGGAAGCACGGCCGAGAGGATGCCGGCCGGTAGTTCCTGTCTGTTGGCGGAGCGACTTCGGGGTCGGTATCGGAATCGGTAACGGTGCGGGGCCGTTCAGGATGTCCTGCAAGTCTGTGGGGCGCTTTTCACCCCTCCCGCCCGGCGCCCAGCCTGCGGGCGTAGACCTGGGCCAGGCCTCCCAGGGAGGTCTCCCTGAACACCCGGGGCAGGGCCCGGCCGGTCTGGTCCAGGACCTGCACGGCATCGTCGAAGCTGATGCGGTGGGTCCCGTCCGAGAGCAGGGCGAAACGGCAGCAGCTCAGGGCCCTGGTCGCGGCGTGGGCGTTGCGCTCGATGCACGGTATCTGGACCAGGCCGGCCACCGGGTCGCAGGTCAGGCCGAAATGGTGCTCCAGGCCCATCTCCGCGGCATACTCGACCTGGCGCAGGCTGCCCCCCATGAGCTGGGTGGCGCCTGCCGCGGCCATGGCGCAGGCCGTGCCCACCTCGCCCTGGCAGCCCACCACGGCGCCGGAAATAGACGCGTTGTGCTTGACCACGTTGCCGAACAAGCCGGCCGTGGCCAGGGCCCGGAGAACCTCGGTGGTGGAGAACCACCGCCGTGTCTTGAGCTGGTACAGAACTGCCGGGACAACGCCGCAGGAGCCGCAGGTGGGTGCGGTGACCACCACCCCGCCCCCGGCGTTCTCCTCGGCCACTGCATAGGCATAGGCCGCCAGCAGGCCTTCGGAAAAAATTGCCCCCTGGTGCTCCCGGGCCCGGGTGAGCAGGTGGCCGGCCTTGCGCGGGATGTTCAGCCCCCCCGGCAGGATCCCTTCCTTCTTGAGCCCCCTGCCGATGGAGGCGCACATGGATGCCCAGACCCGCTTCAGATGCCCGGTGAATGCGGCGCTCTCGTGCTCCAGGACATACTGCCAGAAGCTCCTGCCCTCTGCTTCACAGTGCTCCATGATCTCCTGGATGCACGACTGGGGATAAACCTCCGCGGGCACCTGATCACTCAGAAGCGCTCCTCCCCCGGTGCTGAACTCGACCCGCCCCCCGAGCACCTCCTTGCCGGGCCCCAGCGCTTCAAAGCGCATGCCGTTGGGGTGGCCGTCGAGAACTTCTTGGGGCCGCCACACGATCTCCACTGGTGACGGGGCCAGCCCCTGCCTCAGAGCCTGGTCGGTGAGATGCCCTTTCCCGGTTGCTGCCAGGCTGCCATAGAGGGTGACCCGGAACGAGCAGGCCCCGGCATGGTCTTCTGCAAACCGCCCGGCAGCCCTGCGCGGGGCCAGGGTGTGGCTGCTGGAGGGCCCGTTGCCGATACGGTAGAGACGGGTCAGCGAATGCATGCGCTCACTCCTGCGGCTTGTGGGCACCGGTGGAATGCATTTCCCCTGGTGCAAGCCCAGGATACCCGCAACCACGCCTGGCGCACAAGGCCGGCTTGCCGGGACAGGCTGCCATCAAACCGCAATGGGAAATGGGAAAATACGGCCTTGCGTATTATGTGGACGTCACACTGAAGGGTTCACGAGGCGGGGGTGCAGCTGGACGGTTTTTTGTGCTGGCCGGAGGGTTCGTCAAGAAGGGTCACCAGGGTCTTGTCCGAACCGGGGGCGCCGCTCAGGCCCTCGTAGCGGAGAAACCTGCAGTCCCCTTCCCGGTACCAGTAGTCCCCGTGCCAGAACATGGACAGAAAACCGGGGGGGGACACCCTGATCCTGTAGGCAACAACCTCCTCGCCATTGATGACCATCTCCTGGCTCCCCTTGAGCTCCGCCTTGAGCTTCACGGGTTTCATGGTGTCCGGCCGGATGGTCCAGAAAAGGATATCCTGCTCCTGGCCCGTGACGATCCTGGGCAGGGAGTAGGAGAGTGGCTGCAGCCACGGCAGCCCCTCCAGGTCCTTTGTCGCGTTCACGGTCTCGCCGTTGAACTCGCCAAAGACGCGCAACACGCCGTCCCGCAGGGTGGCGTTCACACCCGAACCGGCACCGCTCCGGCTCCAGGCCACGGTCTCGCCGTTTTCCCTGCAATGGTTCACAAAGGTCAGATCGCTCTTGTTCACCGTGATGGCGGCTGTTTCAGATCCATGCTCGACAACCCAGGAGTAAACTGTCTCCTGGTTGCCGGTGGTGTCCAGGTACAAGAGGCGTTCCACGGCACCGGCAGGGCCGGCCGCGCCGAGAAGAAGCAGGAGCATCAGGACAAGGGATCGGGAAAAAAATGCGGGGGATACATGCATGCGCGTCTTCTGGATTGGCCCTGAGGTGTAAACCGCAGGGGTTGGGTGTTCTCGTGTCAGGGCGGAAGTGGGTGGATATCCCAGGATCAGGCAAAAGGGAACCCTCTCGGACACCCTGGGTAGAGTAACCCGGTGGAAGAAAAGTCAACCCTCCCGACCCTGAGAAACCGTGGACGGGGTGGACGGAGTGGACAAAACCAAGAAATGGACGAAGTGGACACCCCAAGAGCAAATCCAGCTCTTTTCTTCACAGTCCACTCAGTCCACTTCCCCTGCCTTTGTCCACTCCGTCCACCCCGTCCACACCCCCTCAGAACAGCTCCATCACCCAGTACCACCCGGCCAGGGTGGCGAAGGACAGGGGGATGCCCACTCCCAGCAGGATGCCGGCCAGGTCCGGCTCGAGGTCGTACTGGGTGCTGATGATGGCACCCATGACCATGGGCGGCATGGCCGCCTCGAACACGGTCACCTTGATCAGCGTTCCGGACAGGTCGAACAGACCCATATAAAGGCCCAGCACGAGCAGCGGCGCCAGGACCATCTTGTAGCCCAGGCCGCAGAGCAGCTCCGGCAGCCGCCCCTGCACGGCCTTAAAGCGCACGGTCAGCCCGACTGAAAGCAGGGCCAGCGGCGACAGGGTTCCCGCGAGGGTGCCCAGGACACTGTCCAGCCACCCGGGGTAATGAAACGGAATGAGCAGCAGGGCCGCAATGACCGCGAAAAAAGGGGGGAAACCCGCCACCCGGCGCAGGGTAGCCCCCGGGGAGACCCTCTGCCCTGCTGCGGCCGCGGCCAGGGCGATGCCCACCAGACACAGGGTCAGGAAGCTTCCACCCTGGTCGATGATCAATCCCGTGCCCATCCACTCCGGTCCGTAAAATGCCTCGATCATGGGCAGCCCCACGAACGAGGTGTTGCCAAGCGCGGCTGTCAGCGTCAGGCAGGCCACTGTCTTTTTGTCCCACCCCAGAACCCGCCCCAGGGCGGCAAACACGCCAAAGCCCGCAAAGAACACGATCCAACCCATGAGGACCGCGGGCACGAACCGCAGGGAAATCTCCAGGGAGTGCACATGGAGCAAGGCTGCGGCCGGCAGGGACATGTTGATGATCACCGCGTTCACGGTTGTGGCGGCATTGTCCGGCACCACGCGCAGCCGGCGCAGCAGGACGCCCAATACAAAGCACGTCCCCAAGAGTGCGAAGTTGTCCATGACTGTCCCCCGGTGGAGCTTCAACCGCTGCGCACCTGATGTCAATCCTGTACCGGGATCCCCGCACACGGGATCCTGGCACACCCCGCGCCTCACCCAGGCTCCAGGATTTACCGCAGGTCAGGTCGAGAAATTGCCACAGCCTTCTTCTCCACCGGCTTTTCTGCTACATACACCCGGGAGGATAAGAAATGCTACAGGAGGACCACATGCACATCACTGATCTCATGCCGGAAGAACAATGGGTGGAGGTGGAGAAGGACATCAACGAGCGTTCCGGGCTTTGCGCCTGCGCCTTCGACGCCGAGGGAAAACGCGTGACCTCCTTTGTCAAGTGGAGCAATGCGCTCTGCCCAAAGATCAAGGGCGACCCCCGGGGGGTGAGCCAGATCTGCGCCGTGGCCAACCAGACCATGTCCGCAGAGGCCAAGGAGAGCCGTCAGCCCGTGATTGACGAGTGCGACGCGGGCATGGCCAAGATCGTGGTGCCCATTTATGCGGGCCGGGAGTTTCTGGGCACCGTGGGGGGGTGCGGCCTGCTGTTCGAGGGCGGGGAGGTGGACACCTTCCTGGTCTCCAAGACCCTCGGGTGCCCCGAAGAGGAGGTGGAGGAGCTCGCCCGGGGCATGGGCACCATCAGCCGCAAGGATGCCCGGGCCATGGCCCTGTACCTGATGGGGCGGGTCGACGAGATCGTGCGCTCCAGCAGCTGATCGCGCCGTCGTAATCGGCCGCCTGCGAGCCGGGACCAGGGTCAGGCCTTCTTGACCTGTTGCCCTCCCCGCCTGCGCCTGGGGCGGCGGGCCTTCTTCCGCCTGGGCCTGACCTGTGCCGTTGCAGCGGTATCCCCCTTTTCAGACCCGAGCACCTCGGCGGCGAGACCCTGCCAGGCCTGTGCCGCATCCTGGCTCCTGCCCGTGGCCCTGGTGATGATGGTCAGGAGGGTCAGGGCATGGGCAAACAGAGGATGGCGCAGCAGCCGGGCCTTCTGACCGGTCTGGGGGGGGCTGCTGAGCTTCTTCTGCAGGGCCAGCAGCAGCACCACCTGATAGACCATCTTGCGGGGCATCTGAAAGCGGCGGGCAATGGAGTCGAGAAAATCATAGACCAGCGGAGCGGGGACACCGAGGGAATCCCTCCTGTGCTTCTCTTCCATGCTGGTCCGCAGCAGGGCATAGGCAAGGGAGGCAAGCTGCACGGCCGGGCTGATTGCCCAGCCCTCTGCCTCCGCCCGATCGAGGGTGCGCAGCATGGTCCAGAACAGCTCCTTTTCCGGCACATCCCGACCGAGGAAGCTCTGGATCTCGGGAAACATCTCCCCCATGAGCCCGCTTGTGTGCAGCAGGTCAAAGGCCCTCTCCGTGGCCTGGACCGAAAAGAGCCGCAGGATCTCCTCCATCAGCCGAGACGGGGCCGCGGTGAGGATGGCCCGGCTGTGCCGGTTGATGGCTTGCCAGGTCTCCTCCTCGATGGTGAACCCCAGCTTGGCGGCGAAGCGGACCGCCCGGATCATGCGCACCGGATCCTCTTTGAAGCGCAGGTTCGGGTCCCCGATGCAGCGGATCACTTCCGCATTGAGATCCTTGAACCCACCCACGTGGTCGATGATGCTGAAGGTCCGGATGTCATAAAAAAGGGCGTTGACTGTGAAGTCCCTGCGCCGGGCATCCTGCGCCGGGGTCCCAAAGGCATTGTCCGGGCGCAGGCGATGGTCTGCAGCCCTGATCGGGCCGTCCAGCCCCTCGGGTTCGCGCCTAAAGGTGCTGGTCTCGATGATGGTCTCGCCGAACTTGATGTGCGCCAGCTTGAACCGACGACCCACCAGGTAGCAGTTGCGAAACAGCTTGCGGATCTGCCTGGGTGTGGCGTCGGTGCCGATGTCGAAGTCCTTGGGCCGTCGCCCCAGCAACAGGTCGCGCACGCTCCCCCCCACCAGGTACGCGGTGTGACCGAACCTGTTCAGCCGGTACATGACCTTGAGGGCGTCGGGGTCTATGTCCTTCCGTGAAACCGGGTGCTCGGGCCGGGCCAGCACGTCCGGCCGGGACGAACCCTTTCGGCTGGTGTGATGTTGTTGCGACACCTGCGCCTCCAATTTCCGCAAAATATTGTATCCGGTCGCACCCCGGTGGAAATTCTGACACCACCCCGGCAGGCAACTGCACAGCGGTGTACAGCCCTAGGGCCTTCCGGTCAATTTTCAAGGCGCAACCCCAGGACGCCTGCAGCCATTATCCTCCCTTGCAGCGGCCAGGCGAAGTTGACCTGCCGCACCTTCCCCCTTAAAGATTTTGGCCATGACCTGCGCACCCATCGGCGTCTTCGACTCGGGTATCGGGGGGCTGACCGTGCTGGACGCCATCCGCCGCCGGCTCCCCGGCGAGGACCTGCTCTATGTGGCCGACTCCCTGCACGCCCCCTATGGGGAAAAATCCGAGGCAGCCATCCTGGACCGATGCCGAGCCGTCTGCTCCTATCTTGTCGGGCAACGGGCCAAAACCGTTGTGGTGGCCTGCAACACGGCAACAGCGGCAGCTGCCGCTGCCCTGCGCGCCTGCATCGGAGTCCCGGTCATCGGCGTGGAACCCGGGCTGAAGCCTGCAGCCGCCGTCTCCACAGGCAAATCAGTAGGCATCCTGGCCACCGCCGCCACCCTCAAAAGCTCGAAGTACGCCGCCCTGGTCAAGGACAACGGCTCCTCCGTGACCATCCATGCCCAGGCCTGCCCCGGACTGGTGGAGCTGATCGAGCAGGGAGGCTACCGGGGCAGCCGGGCCAGGGACATGGTCCGGATATACCTCGACCCGCTGCTGGACAAAAACGTGGACACCATTGTGCTCGGCTGCACCCACTACCCCCTGATCGCACCCGTGATCAGGGAGCTGACACAAGGCGCTGCAACCGTCGTGGAAACCGGCGAGGCCGTGGCCCGCCACCTGGAAAACACGCTGCGTGCCTGCAACCTGCTCGCAGAGGGAGGGCGGTCCGGTTCGACCTGCATCTGCAGCACAGGCCCCAGGGACAGGGAGCACGGCAAGCTCCGTGACGTGCTCCATTATTTGGGCCTCACCGGATGCACACTCGAATGCGATCTCAAGCTCGACGACCCGGAAAAGGCGCCCCGTTTCCCCAGCCTTTTCCCCGCCTGCTGACTTATCAGTCCCAATCCCACCGCCCCTTCACCCGGCAGCCACTGGGTAAAACCTTGGCCTGATTGCAAAAGGCTTCAAAAAACTCACCTTCTAGACAGACCCTCTGAAACAGATTTGTGCCTTAAACAGGACCTGTGATAGAGAGCACCACTCTCTCTCTAGTTTGTTTGTAATACGAACCCTTATAATTCTCGACTATGAAAGTATATTTTATGTTCATTTGACTTCTTCAATGCTCTTCAATACATCATATATAAATACAATAATATTCATACTACATTAGTAGTATAATAATAGTAATCCTTTACTGCCCACAAACAGAGGAGGTTGCAGGCATGTCTCAGAACAGTGCATCCGTTTCCAGGAGAAAATTCCTTGCAACTGCGGGGCTCTTTGCAGCAGGAGCTGCAACCGCTACAACCGGGATCGGGCTGGTGGCCCCTGCCTTTTCCTCCCCGACAACAGGCCCAACCACGCAATGGCCCTTGCCGTATGTCGCCCTCGATCCGGAGATCGTGCGCAAGAAGGGACACCTTGGGTATTACCAGGGCAAATGCTCCCAGGGTGCTTTCTCAGCCATCATCAGTGAGCTGCAGGAGCGTGTGGGCGGTCCCTATCTGGCCATCCCGGTCCAAATGATGGCTTTTGGGTCCGGAGGCGTGGCCGGGTGGTGCACCCTTTGCGGGGCGGTCAACGGGGCCTGCGCCGCCATCGGTCTGGTCAGCAAGAACTACAAACCCTTGTGTGACGAGCTGCTCACCTGGTACACGCAATCCCCTTTCCCCAGTGACATCAGCAACCAATACGCCGTCGACCACGCCTTCCTGGTGGACAAGTACAAGACGGACAAGGCCCTGCCCCAGTCAATCCCCGGGTCGCCCCTGTGCCACGTGAACGTCACCCGCTGGTGCAAGGAAAACAACTGCGCCTCAGGGTCGAGTGAGCGCAGCGAGAGGTGCGCCCGCATCTCGGGCGACGTGGCCGCCTTTGCCGTCGATCTGCTGAACAAGGACCTCGAAGGGACCTTCGCAGCCGCCCACAGCCACTCAAAGGCGGTGAGCGCCTGCCGCTCCTGCCACGCAAAGGGCAAGGACGTGGCTACAGGCGGATGGGCGCGGGGGAAAATGGAGTGCTATGACTGCCACAATCTGGACACTGCCAAGCTCGTTGGCTCTGATCACGGAAGCTCGTAAAACACTGCTCACGCATTTCAGACCCTGAACAAAGAGCGGCCGGTTTTCCGGCCGCTCTTTGTCATCTGTCCTGTCCCTCCCGCCCCGCGAATCCAGACATGGCAAAACTGCTCCGACAACCCACAATTGCGGAATGTTTTTGCCTCAGCGGGCAAACCCTTACAGTTGCACCAGCTGCTTCTGCTTGAATCAATCAGCAAAATATTTCCAGGACAATCCCCTTGCCTATGCTGCCTGGAGTATGATCTGGTAACCGTTCCTATCCCGGCACTGATGCAAAAACTGAATCCGTGAGGAGATACCATGGTTCGAACCTTGATGATGACCGCCTTTGTCCTGCTCCTGACCGGCACTGCCCTTAGCGCCTGGGCCCAGGACATGGATCAGTCCACACACGCCACCACCCCACCGGGCCAGGACCTGCTTGCGGCCGGACCGGCAGTGGCCGCAACCGGACAGACCATGTCCCTGGCCGCCAAACCTCCCAGTGTGGAGATCTTTGTCACCAACTGGTGCCCGGCTTGCAAAAAGGCCGAGGACTGGCTCCGGGCCAACGACATCCCGTTCACCCAGCACAACGTGCAGAAAAGCAGGCAGGCCGCCCAGCGCATGGCAGCCCTGGGCGGTGACGGCCGAATCCCCTTCGCCGTCATCAACGGCTCCAAGATTGTGGGGTTTACACCCGCCCTGTACCGGAAGGCCCTGAACAGGTAGGGAGCCGACCACCGGGTGCCCGGTATGGTGTGAGAGGTCACGGCAGCTCTCCCTGAACCAGCTTTACCAGTCGTCCCGGCTCCAGGGCCGCACCGACCTCCGTCTGATTGAGCCTGGCCAGCTCTTCCACCGGTATGGGGGCATCGTGACGCTCATGAAGCCCTTCCAGGGTCGTGCGGCTGTCGACCCGGACGATCTTGAGCCGCAGCGGCTGGACATTCAGGAGCCTGGAATCGGTCAGCCTGTCAAAGCTGAACATGGAGCGCTCGATCAGCCGGCCGTACTTCCCCCAGCTTTTCTCTGAACAGTAGCCAACGACCTGGAAGAGACGGTCGCCGTACCTGATGAACGTTGCCCGTCCCTGGATGGTCCCCTGCTGGGTCCGGGCCTGGAAAACACCTGTTGCCGCCGGATTTCCGTGGATGGTCACCCGTCGACCACTTCTTCCCTGCACTCCTTCCTGGCGAAAAAGCTCCTGCAGGGCCTGTTGCGGACTGTCCGCCTTGACCACGGACATCTGTATGACCGCGTCCTGTGCAGGGCTTATCCCCACCACCGCGCTGCGCTGGTTCATGATCTCCCATCCGTCAGGGAAGGCGTACTCGAACTGCATGTCGGGATGGTAGAACATGCTTTCCCTGACAATTCCCTGCCTGGGATCCTTCCCATAAACCATGGTGTCGAGCCGGTTCAGGTAGCTTTCCCGTTCCACGGGGCGGTAGTCCTGTGGCTTCAGCTCTTGGATCCGCGCCGCTATGTCCTGAACGCGGTTTTCCGGATAGGGGTGGGTCGAGGCCCACTGGGGGACCATGCCCCCTTCCCTGGCCTCGGAAATACGCCCCAGCATCTCCATGACCTCGATCAGCTCCCGGGGGTCCTCATTGACGTTGCGCATGTAGCGGACCCCGAGCATGTCGGACTCGGTCTCGTCGTCCCGGCTGAACTTCAGGAACAGGAGCTGCATGCCCTGGCTGGCCAGGGGAGCAAACTTCTGCAGCTCGGGCACCACGACCATGGCCACGCCGAGACCAAGCTGGGTCACCATGGTCTTGCTCAGCCGGATCACTGAATGCTTGGCCGTGACATGGGCGATCTCGTGCCCCAGAACACCGGCCAGCTGGGCCTCGTTCTCGAAATGGGCCAGGATGCCCCGGGTGAGGTAGATGTACCCGCCGGGCAGGGCAAAGGCATTGACCGCGTCGTCATCAACCACCCGGAAGGTCCAGGGCAGATCTGGCCGCTCGGTGGTCGCGGCGATCTTCCCGCCCAGCTGCTGGACATACTCCTGGAGCTCTTCGTCTTCGTAGAGCCCCATGGTTTTGATGATCTCCTTGTCCGACTCGCGGCCTATGCTGACCTCCTGCTGCTCACCGATGAGGCTCAGCTGCCTCTCCCCGGTGGCCTCGATGGTCTGACAGGCGGCCACCAGGCCAGACAGCACAAGCAGGAGAAGACAGGTCAGCCACGCGTTGCGCTGCCGCACCACGGTCCGGATGCTTGGTCCCATTTTGCAATTGCATCGTATCTGTCTCACATGTTCCTTCCCCGTTGAGGTTCATGATACAAAAGCACAACGCTTGTCCCGATCATATCAGAAAATATCACCTCAAGGCCAGCTCAATCCAGAAATCTGATTCGGATTCAAGGACCCCTGTCCTTACCTCGGCAACCAACTGAAAACGCGAAGTGCTTGACCCCGAACCCCGCTCCTGTGCTATGCTTCCCCGGGTGTATCGCTTTTTCAAGGAGGACTCATGAAGCACACATGGATCTCTGGAGCCCTGGCCTGCGGCATGCTGTTGATCGCCGTCGCGGCCTACACCCTCTCCCACTGGGGCGGGGTGCTGACCGGTCGGGAAATCATCCACCAGGAGGAGTCCAAGTACCAGAACCTGTACATCACCCGGAAGGACTCGGTGATCACCTTGCGGGCAGGGTCCCTGCTGGTCAAGAGCAGCGCCATGGACCTGTCCGCCCCCAACCGGCTGGTCATCGAGTACACGCGGATGATGATGCTCGGGACCGGATATGTGGACACCCCACGGTCCATGCTGGTGCTCGGCCTGGGCGGGGGGAGCATGACCAAGTACCTGCGCAGCTACTTCCCAAAGGCCCGCATCGTGAGCATCGAGTTCGACGAGGCCGTGGTTTCCCTGGCCAGGGAGCACTTCGGTTTCGAGCCGGACGAGAACATGGAGCTGGCGGTTATGGACGGCAGGCGCTACCTGTCCAAAACCGACCAACGCTTCGACATCATCTTCCTGGACGCCTTCCACGGCGACTACATCCCCTTCCACCTCATGACCCGGGAGTTCCTCACCCTGGTCAGGAGCCGGCTCGCGCCCGGCGGCGTGGTGGTCTCCAACACCTGGCAGGGGCAGAAGCTTTCCCAGAGGGAGACGGCAACCTACCAGGCCGTGTTCGGAAGCTTTGACAACTATCTGGGCGTACGTTCCAGCAACAGGGTCATCATAGCCGGCAGGGATGGCAGGAACCTCGACCGGCGGGCACTGCTGGCCAGAATGTCCCAAAGCCAGCAGCGCCTCGGCTACCGGGAGATCGACCTTGTCCAGCTCTTCAACGCCCATTACAAGGGTTCCCCTGCCCCTTCCCCGGCAGAGGCGCTCACCGACGACTTCGCTCCGGTCAACCTGCTGGTGGACCGGCGGCCTGGAACTGAGGAGGAGCAATGAAAAAGCTTCTTGTCTACACCATCGCCTTTCTCAACGGGGCCGTGCTCCTGGGGCTGGAGATCGTGGCCAGCCGGGTGCTGGCCCCCTACTTCGGCAACTCCATCTTTGTCTGGGGGAGCCTGATCAGCGTGTTCCTGCTGGCCCTGAGCATCGGCTACTTCTGGGGCGGGAGCATGGCCGACCGCTATCCCAGCTTCACCGTGCTGGCCATGGTGGTCTTTGTTGCCAGCGCTTTCGTGCTCGTCCTGCCTCTGATCTACCTGCCGGCAAGCCGCTTCATGGTCTCCCTGGATCTGGAGTTCAGACTGTCCGTGCTGTTGACCACCATGCTCTTCTTTCTCCTGCCCTCGGTGCTCATCGGCATGGTCTCGCCCTACATCATCAAGCTCAGCGCCTCGGAGCTGGCCGTGATCGGGCAGACCGCCGGCAACATCTACTCCGTGTCCACCATGGGCAGCATTACCGGTGCCCTGGGCGTGTCCTTCTTCCTCATCCCCGTGATGGGGACCCGGGCCATCATCCTCCTGGCCGGGGGGATGCTCATCCTGGCCGGCCTGCTCTGCCTGGCCGCCCAGCTGATGACCCTGCGCCTGTCCCGAAGAACATCATCACAGGGAGCACCCGGCCTTGAGCTGCCGCAAAATAGTGCCGGCGTGAATCCCGCCGGAATGTGCCCCCAGTGCGTGCAAAAACCAGCAGACCGGACGTGAGCTGCACCACTGTCGGAACGTCTCCTGTTGAGCTGTTTCCTGCCGGTCCAAGACTGCTCGTGGGGTGCGGGACTAATCTCCAGCCCGGGCCGCTATGGAAACACGGCCCATTCGTCCTGCCTGTCAGTGCTGACCCTGCTATCCCTCACTCCCGTACCGTGACCGTTCCGGTCATGCCCGCGGCGCAGTGGGGGATGCAGAAGTAGGGGTGTTCCCCGGTCTCGGTGAAGGTGTGCGAGAAGGTCTCGCCGGGGCCGATCCAGGAGTTGAAGTCGCCGCTGCCGGAGCAATCCGTTCCACTGGTCACGGAGTGCTCCACCCGGCCCTCGTTGGTCCAGACCACGGTATCCCCCTTGTTCACGACCACTTCCTGCGGCACGAACTCGGAGTCCCTGGCCGCCACCTGCACTGAAGTACCGGATGCCTGTCCTGCTCCTTCCTGTCCCGAAGCGACCGTTGTCTGCGAGTCCTGACGGGAAGTGGTCTCCTGCTCGTTGGATCCGCAGCCTGCGGCTAGGGCCACTGTGAGAAGCAGGCAAAAAAAGATGAGTGTCCGGGGCATGTCTTCCTCCTCGTTGAAGATGGGATTTCCCCACATTACGCCAAATCAATGGGCAAATGTCGAGGGGGGGGGACGGACACCAGGGACAACGAATTTTTCTGTCGGCTCACCTCCTCGAAGTTGACAGGCCCGGTCTTGCCCTCTAGTTCCTACACAGTGAGCCGCAAAAGAGCTCCCGCGACACGAAAGAAAGCTCAGGGGCACACTACTCCTGAAACCATCATCCCGAAGGAGACCGCCATGAAGATCCGACTGCTCCTAGCCCTGGCAGGGGCGTTTTTTCTTTCCTGCGCCCCGGTCTGGGGCGAGCCGGTCACCATCGGCATGATCACCACCCTGTCCGGCGGAGGCTCGGGGCTTGGCATTGACGTGCGTGACGGGTTTCTCCTTGCCGTGGACCAGGAGGACGGCACGCTCGGCGGGGTGGACGTGGAGGTGCTCGTCGAGGACGATGCCCGCAAGGCGGACAGAGCCACCCAGATCGCGGACCGCTTCCTGAAGAAGGACAAGGCCACCATCATGACCGGCATCATCTGGTCCAACCTGGCCATTGCCGTGGTCCCCAAGGTGGTGCGCACGGGTGCCTTCTATATCAGCCCCAATGCCGGCCCCTCCCTGCTGGCCGGCAAGGGCTGCCACCCCAACTACTTCAACGCGGCCTGGCAGAACGACAACCAGCACGAGGCCATGGGCCAGTACGTCAAGGACCAGGGCTTCGAGCGGGTTTACCTGCTGGCTCCCAACTACCCCGCCGGCACCGACGGTCTGGCCGGTTTCAAGCGCTTTTACGACGCCGCCCCCCTGGCCGAGATCTACACCCAGCTTGGCCAGACCGACTACGCCACGGAGATCGCGGCCATCCGCAGCGCCAAACCCGATGCCGTGTACATCTTCCTTCCCGGGGGCATGGGCATCAGCTTCACCAAGCAGTACCACCAGGCCGGCCTGATGCAGGACATCCCCCTGTTCGGGCCCGGCTTCACCTTTGACCAGGGCGTGGTCAATGCCGTGGGCCAGGCCGCCCTGGGCATCAAAAACGCATCCCAGTGGAGCAAGGACCTGGACAACCCCGCCAACAATCGTTTCGTGGCCGACTTTCAGGCCGCCTACGGCCGGCTGCCCTCCCTGTTCGCCAGCCAGGGCTATGACTCGGCCCGTCTCATCGGCAGCGCCCTCAAGGCCGTGCAGGGCGACATGACCAGGACGGACGACTTCCGCAGCGCCCTCGAGGCGGCCGACTTTGCATCGGTGCGCGGCTCGTTCCGGTTCGGCCCCAACCACCACCCCATCCAGGACTTCTACATCCGCGAAGTGGTCCTGGAGGACGGGGTGGTCACCAACCGTATCGTGGACACGGCCTTCACCGACCACCAAGATGCCTATGCCGGCGAGTGCGGCCTGAAGTAGGAGAACGGGATACCGGGAGGGGCCACCCCCTCCCCAGCCCATTGCCATGGACTTCCTGCTCCTTCTCCAGCAGCTGCTCAACGGGGTGCAGCTGGGCGTGATGCTCTTCCTCCTGGCCGCAGGCCTGACCCTGGTCTTCGGCATCATGGACCTGGTCAACCTGGCCCACGGCTCCCTGTACATGATCGGGGCCTTTCTCTGCGCCACGGTCTACCAGCACACGGGATCCTTCCTGCTGGGCCTGGGGCTTGCCGTGCCCGGAGCCATGCTGGCCGGCATGGCCGTGGAGGTGATCGCCCTGCGCACCCTCTACACCCGCAGCCATCTCGACCAGGTAGTGGCCACCTTCGGCCTGATCCTGTTCTTCAACGAGCTGACCAAGATCATCTGGGGACCGCAGGCCATGTTCCTGCAGGTCCCCGACTGGCTGAGCCGCACCGTGGAGATCGTTCCGGGCATGCCCTACCCGGCCTACCGCCTGGCCATCATCGCGGTGGGCGTGACCGTGGCCCTGCTGCTCTACCTGTGCATCACCCGCACCCGCCTGGGCATGCTCATCAGGGCCAGCGCCACCAACCGGGAGATGGTCGGGGCACTGGGGGTGAACGTGCGCCTGCTCTACACCCTTGTCTTCGGGCTGGGGGCCGGGCTGGCCGCACTTGCCGGGGCCATGGCCGGCCCTCTCTACTCGGTCGAAGTAGGCATGGGCGAACCTATCCTGATCATGAGCCTGGTGGTCATCGTCATCGGCGGCATCGGCTCCATCCGGGGCGCACTGGTCGGCGCCCTCCTGGTGGGCACCATCGACACCCTGGGGCGGGCCTTCCTGCCGATGCTGCTCTCCCTGTTCCTGCAACCCACAACCGCCGCCGGCCTTGGCTTTTCCCTGTCCTCGATGTCCGTGTACATCCTCATGGCCCTGATCCTGGCCTGGAAGCCCCGCGGACTCCTTCCCGCCCATGACTAGACACCATACCTCCCCGCGGGTCCTGCTGGTCATCTCCCTGGCGCTGCTCTTGTCCGTGTTGCCGCTGCTCGCCTCCACTCTGGGCCAGCCTTACTACATCAGCTTGTGCAGCCGCATCCTCATTTACGGGCTGGCAGCTGTCAGCCTGGACCTGGTTCTGGGGTTCGGCGGCATGGTCAGCCTGGCCCACGCTGCCTTCATGGGGGTGGGGGCGTACACCGTGGGCATCCTGGCCCACCACGCAACCTACCAGATCCCGATTCTCTCCTGGCCGCTGACCCTTGCCGGCACCGAGAGCGCTCTCGTTGCCTGGCCCCTGGCCATGGGTGCAGCCGGCCTGGCCGCACTGGTCATCGGGGCCGTCAGCCTGCGGACCCGGGGGGTCTACTTCATCATGATCACCCTGGCCTTTTCCCAAATGCTGTTCTTCTTCTTCGTCTCCCTCAAAGGGTATGGTGGGGACGACGGGCTGTCCCTGTTCTCCCGCAGCGCCGTCCCCGGGCTCGATCTGGGCAGCGACACCACCTTCTACTACCTCTGCCTGCTGCTTCTCGGTGCCTTCACCCTGGTCTGCCGCCGGCTGATGCGCTCCCGTTTCGGCATGATCATCCGGGGGTGCAAGGAGAACGAGCAGCGCCTGGAAGCCCTTGGGGTGTCACCCTACGCATACAAGCTGACCTGCTTCGCAGTTGCCGGGGCAGGGGCCGGGCTGGCCGGGGCGCTCTATGCCAACCAGACCGGGTTCATAAGTCCCGGGCTGATGCACTGGTCGGTGTCAGGGGAGCTCGTGGTCATGGTGGTCCTGGGGGGCATGGGCACCCTGTTCGGCCCCATCCTGGGCGCGGCCGCCCTGCTGCTCCTGGAAGAAATCCTGTCCATGTACACCGAGCACTGGATGCTTTTTCTCGGCCCCATCCTGATCCTGGTGGTCCTGTATGCGCGAAGTGGGATCTTCGGGGCAGTGCCGGGCAGGGGGAGAGGGGAGTGAACGGGCCGCTGCTGCAGACCCGTGGGCTGACCAAGGCCTTCGGCGCCCTCATGGCCACCTGCAACCTGAACCTGGAGGTGCACGCAGGGCAGGTGCACGCCCTGATCGGGCCCAACGGCGCCGGCAAGACCACGCTGCTCAAGCAGCTTTCCGGGGAGCTCGATCCCGACCGCGGCAGGATCCTGTTCAACGGGGTGGACATCACCGGCCTGCCCATGCACAAACGGGCCGGGCTGGGCTTGGCCCGCTCCTACCAGATCACGTCCATTTTCCTTCCCTTCACGGCCGAGGACAATGTGGCCGTGGCCGTCCAGGCCTCCAGCGGGCACAGCTTCCGTTTCTGGAAGCCCTCACGCACCGACCCGTTGCTGCGTGATCCCGCCAGGGAGTGCCTGGCCCTGGTGGGGTTGGACAAGCGGGCCAATGTGACCGCCGGAAACCTCTCCCACGGGGAGCAACGGCAGCTGGAGCTGGCCATGGCCCTGGCCACCAGGCCCAGGATGCTGCTCTTGGACGAGCCCACCGCGGGGATGGGGCTCGAGGACACCGAGCGGATGATCGAGCTGCTCAAGGGCCTGAAAGGGAGTGTGACCATGCTTCTGGTGGAGCACGACATGGAGGCGGTCTTCGCCTTGGCCGACCGGCTCACCGTCCTCGACTACGGGGAGGTCCTCTGCTCCGGCCCCCCTGAGATGGTCCGCAACGACGCTGTTGTGCAGAAGGTCTACCTGGGTGAGGGTACGCCGTGCTCCAGGTGAGGGACCTGGAAACCTTTTACGGGCCCAGCCAGGTATTGTTCGGGGTCAGCCTGGAGGTGGCCCCGGGTGAGATGGTGGCCGTGCTGGGTCGAAACGGCATGGGCAAGACCACCCTGGTGCGTTCCATCACCGGCCTCACCCCCCCGCGCTCGGGGCGGGTGACCTTTCAGGGGCGCGAGCTGGCCGGACGGCCGAGCTACCTGGCCGCCCGGGCAGGCATAGGCCTGGTCCCGGAGGGCCGCCAGATCTTCCCCACCCTGAGCGTCAGGGAGAACCTCACGGCCACCGCCTACCACGGCGGGCACAAACAGCCCCCCTGGACCCTGGACCGGGTGCTGGAGCTTTTTCCGGTGCTGCAGCGGCGGCTGCCTGCCCCGGGGCGTAATCTTTCCGGGGGTGAGCAGCAGATGCTGGCCATAGGAAGGGCCTTGATGACCAACCCACGGTTGCTGGTACTGGACGAGGCCACCGAAGGGCTGGCCCCGTTGCTTAGGGACGAGATCTGGCACTGCCTGGAACGCCTCAAGGCCGGGGGGCAGTCCTTTCTGGTCGTGGACCGCAGCCTGGACGCCCTGCTGCGGGTGGCCGACCGCCTGCTGATCATGGACAAGGGGCGGCTGGTGTGGTCGGGCGGACCCGCGGACCTCCGGGAGGATCAATGGGTCTGCAAGCGCTACCTCGGGGTCTGAAGGTCAGGAGGCTGGGCACCGGCCTTCTCGTGCGGCCGCACCTTGACAGCACTGCCTTCTCCAGGTCCACTCTCTGCATGCCGAAGTGCCCACACCACAACCTGCTGCTTCTGCAGGATCAGGCCCCTGACCTGCTCCGCTGCAGGCAGTGTCACCTGACCATCTCCCAGGCGGAGCTCGGCCGCGGGTACTGCCCGGAGTGCCTGGAGGCCCGGGGGGAAAGACACGCCGACTTCGAAAAGGTTGGGCCGAAACAAGCACGCCTGGTCCGCTACCGCTGTGAGGATTGCGGGGCCGTGCTGGAAGTTCCACGGGACTGAGTCCCTCTTTACACACGTCCCAGGCAGCAGACCGGCCTTATGCGCACCTCGAACCCCAGTACAATTTTTTGTACTTTTGCAGCTGACCACCCATTTCTTACAGCGCCACGATGCATTTTCTGTACAGGTGACGCGCTGATTGTGCACACAATCTCACAATAAAATGTGCACCCTTGATAATTGGTTCTTCGACGTTTCGTAGGGATTTATTTGAGGACGAAGATCCTTATTCTGATAGGGGCGCGTGGCACGCGCCCTTTCTTCTGTCGCGGCTTGGTCCCGGCACGAGGTTCCGACCAAAGGCAGGGCGGCTGCCAGCCGCCCCTACCAGAAAAGAAAGGCCTTTCGACGTTTTGTGTGGAAGCCGCTGAGAAATCGGGACACATAAGGTTTTCAAGAATCTTTGCCTTTGAATTACGCCTTTGTGCCTT